>NZ_JQNI01000002.1:480000-832500 GCF_000745175.1 Deinococcus sp. YIM 77859 | reverse complement strand
CCCGCCCGCCGTCCAGCACCCGCATCACGTCCTTGAAGGCGTTGCCGCGCTCGCCCAGCAGCGCGTCTGCGGGCAGGTGGATGTCCTCGAAGATGAGCTGCGCGGTGTCTGAGGAGCGCAGGCCCAGCTTGTCTTCCTTGCGCCCGATGGAAAAGCCCTGCACCTCGTCGCGGTTAAAGACAAAGGCCGAGATGCCGTCGTTCTTGCCCTTGCCCGGGCGCGGCGGATCGGTGCGAGCAAGCACCACGTACGTCCCGCCCACGCTGCCCTGGGTGATGAAATTCTTGGAGCCGTTCAGAATCCACGAGCCGTCGGGCTGCTCGGTGGCGCGTGACTGCATACCGCCGCTGTCGGAGCCGCTGCCGGGCTCAGTGAGGCCCCAGGCGCCCAGCTTCTTGGCCGAGGCGAGGTCGGGCAGGAACTTCTGTTTCTGTGCCTCGCTGCCTGCGATCAGAAGATGCCCCTGGCACAGGCTGTTGTGTGAGGCGACCGTCAGGCACAAGGAGCCGTCTACCGCCGCGATCTCCTCGATGATCATGGCAAAGGTGGCGGTGTCCAGGCCCGCCCCGCCGTACTGTTCGGGTGTTTGCGCGCCCATGATGCCCATTTCGCCCAGTTCACGGACGATCTCGAAGGGAAACTCGCCGGTCTGATCGCGCTGGGCCGCTCCAGGCTCCACCCGCTGTTTCAGAAAGCTCCTCAGGGTGCTGAGGATGGTGCGCTGATCGTCGTTCAAAGGAGTGAGGTTAGGATTCACGGGACGGTCGAGGATGCTGGTCATGGGATGCCTCCGGAATACAGGGTGTCGAGAGCGGCGTTACACCTGGAAGACGCCCACCCGCAGCTCGTCTTGCTGCGGATTTTGGGCGCAGGCTTCAAGGGCACGAATCAGGTGGTCACGGGTCTCCTGCGGCGGGATGATCTCGTCCACCCACAGGCGAGCGGCGGCGTAGCGGGGGTCGAGTTCGGCGTCGTACTTGGCCTTGATTTCTGCAAAGAGGCGAGCGAGTTCCTCGTCGTCGGGTTCGTGCCCGCTGCGCTTCAGGGCGGCAAGCTGGATATCGAGCAGGGTCTTGGCGGCGGCGTTCCCGCTCATCACGGCATACTTGGCGCTGGGCCAGGCGAAGATGAAGCGGGGGCCGTACGCCTTGCCGTTCATCGCGTAGTTGCCCGCACCAAAAGAACCGCCGGTGATGACGGTGATTTTGGGCACGACACTGTTGGAAACGGCATTGACCATCTTCGCGCCCCGGCGGATGATCCCCTCTTGCTCCGAATCGCGGCCCACCATAAAGCCGGTCACGTCGGAGAGGAAGATGAGCGGTACCCCGGCCTGATTCGCGTCGAGGATAAAGCGGGCGGCCTTGTCCGCGGCGTCCCCGTAGATCACGCCGCCCACCTCGATGCGTGTGCGTAGCCCCGGTTCGCCGCCCGCTTTCAGCTTCTTTTTGATGACCGTGCGCTGGTTGGCGACCAAGCCCACCGGGTAGCCACCTAACCGCGCAAAGCCGCACACGACCGTTTCACCGTATGCCGCCTTGAATTCATGAAACTCTCCGCCGTCCACCAGCGCCGTAATGAGTTCGCGCACGTCATACGGCTTGCTGCCATCCAGGCTCACCAACTCGGTCAGATCGCGTTCGGGAGCGGGGCGCACGGGCTGGCGCCGCTTGGCCCAGGGCGCCACCTCGCCTGCGGCGTACATTCCGGCCAGCGCCCGGATGCGTTCCAGTGCGGCCTCGTCACTCGGTTCCTTGTAGTCCACCGTTCCAGCGATGGAGGCGTGCATGTCGGCGCCGCCCAGCTCCTCAGAGTCCACCACCTGCCCGATGGCCGCCCGCACAAGCGCTGGCCCGGCCAGGTACAGCCCCGACCCCTCGGTCATGATCAGGGTGTCACACATCACCGGCAGGTACGCGCCGCCCGCGACGCAGTTCCCCATGATCGCGGCGATCTGCGGAATGCCCCTCGCGCTCATGCGGGCGTTGAGGTAAAAGACGCGTCCAAAGTCGTCTTGGTCGGGGAAGATCTCATCCTGCATGGGCAGGTAGACCCCCGCCGAGTCCACCAGGTATACGACCGGCAGGTGATTTTCCAGGGCGATCGTCTGCGCGCGAATCACCTTTTTGGCGGTGATCGGGAAAAAGGCACCCGCCTTGACGGTGGCGTCATTGGCGATGATCATCCAGGGTCGGCCCGCGATCCGGCCGATGCCGGTCACCGTGCCGCCGCTGGGGCAACCGCCGACCTCCTCGTACATCTCCCACCCCGCAAAGGTCATCAGTTCGTCGAAGGGGGTGCCCTCATCGACGAGGCGGGCGATGCGTTCGCGGGCGGTCAGCCGCCCCTTCTCGTGCTGGCGCTGCCGCGCCTTGGGGCCACCTCCCGCACGAACGCGGGCTTGATCCGCCGCCAAACGGGAGAGGGCTTCTGCCCAGGCGGCGGCCATGGGCGGCACCGGAGTGCGGGTATCAGGCTGGGTCATCTGCCCAGCAGTCTAACAAACGGCCGTTAGGAATGGGCAACCGGCAACCGCTCCTGCCTGGGCTCCCCCCGCACCGATGACCTCCCGCGCCCGCCGAGGCATGGGGGCGAGGCCCCGTGCTGGCCTGCTTGCCTTCCGCCCTTTACACTCGGAGCTCCGCGCCGGTTTTGGCCCGCAGCTCGTCCAGGCTGACTCCAGGAGCAAGCTCGACCAGCTTCAGGCCCTCCGGGGTAACGTCCAACACGGCGAGGTCGGTGATGATGCGGTCCACCACGCCTTTTCCTGTCAGCGGCAGGGTGCACTCGGGCAGGATCTTGTGGGCCTCCCCCTTGGCGACGTGTTCCATCAGGACGACGACGCGCTGCACTCCTGCCACCAGGTCCATCGCGCCGCCCATGCCCTTTACCATCTTGCCGGGAATCATCCAGTTGGCGAGGTCGCCCCGTTCCGACACCTGCATCGCGCCCAAAATCGCCAGGTTGATGTGTCCGCCGCGAATCATGGCAAAGGATTCGGCGCTGGAAAAAAAGCTCGCGCCCGGGAGGGCGGTCACCGTCTGCTTGCCCGCGTTGATGAGGTCGGGGTCTACCTCGTCCTCGGTGGGAAAGGGACCGATCCCCAGCAGGCCGTTTTCCGAGTGCAGCCACACCGACATGCCCTGGGGAATGTGGTTGGCCACCAGAGTGGGCAGGCCGATCCCGAGATTCACGTAGTAGCCGTCTTGCAATTCTTGTGCGGCGCGGGCCGCCATCTCTTCACGGGTCCAGGGCATCTTAGACCTCCTCTCCGGCCGCGCTGGCGGCGTTTGGCTGTACCGTCCTCACCGTGCGCTGCTCGATGCGCTTTTCGGGAAAGGGGTGATGCACGACGCGCTGCACGTAGATACCGGGAGTATCGACGTCATCGGGGTCGAGTTCACCGATCTCCACGAGTTCTTCCACCTCGGCGACGGTGATCCGGCCACAGGCCGCGGCGAGGGGATTGAAGTTTTGGGCGGTCTTGCGGTACACGAGGTTGCCCGCCCTATCCCCCTTCCACGCCTTGACAAGCGCGAGATCAGCCCTGATGCCCCGCTCGAGGATGTATGTCTCGCCGTCAAACTCCTTGTGCTCCTTGCCCTCGGCGACGACGGTGCCGACGCCCGTCTTCGTATAGAAGCCGGGAATGCCCGCCCCGCCCGCGCGCATCCGTTCAGCCAGGGTGCCCTGCGGCGTGAATTCCAGCTCCAGCTCTCCGGCGAGGTACTGACGCTCGAATTCCTTGTTCTCGCCCACATAGGAGGAGATCATCTTGCGAATCTGACGGGTTTCGAGGAGGAGCCCCAGGCCCCAGCCGTCTACGCCCGCGTTGTTGCTGACGGCGGTGAGGTTCTTGACGCCGCTGTCGCGCAGGGCGAGGATGAGTTGCTCGGGAATGCCGCAGAGGCCGAAGCCACCCACGGCGACGGTCTGACCATCGGCCACGATGTCTTGCAGCGCCGCACGGGCGCTCGGATACACCTTGTTCATTTGGCCTCCATTGTAATCACCGCTAACAGTTGTTCGGCAGCGTGTCGAGGAAGCGTTGGAGAAGCCCCCGGAACGCTGCCGGGTCTTCCTGCGGGAAGCCGTGCCCGCGTCCCGCAAGCACCACCGCTTCTGTGCCTAGGGCTGCGGCCTGCGCGCGCACCAGAGCGGGCGTCACCAACGTGTCGAGCTCGCCGCCCAACACGAGCACGGGAAGGCCCCTGAGGCGCGTTCCGTCCACCCGCCAAGCGGCCAAGGCGCGGGCATTGCCGCTGTAGTGCCCCGCGGCCATGCGTCCGGCGTCTTCGACCAGCTCGGCAAAGTTGGCGGGTCTGCCGGAGGGAAAGAGGGCCTCCAGACTGAGCTCGCGAAGCTGCGGATTCACGCGCAGCAGCTCCAGCACCGGGTAGTTCTCCTCGGGTGTAACGAGGCCGGTGAGGGGGGGGCTTGCCGCCAGGATCAGTCCGGCATACGCCCCCGGAGCGCGGGCGGCCCGTTCGAGCGCTACCGCTCCGCCGAGACTGTGGCCCAGCAGCGCGGGGCGGCTGAGTTTCTGCTCCGCCAGCCAGCCCCCGAGCCAGTCCGCGTAGGCAGGAATGCTCGCCTCGCCCGCGAACTCGGTTCCGGCAAAGCCCGGCAGGTCGGGGGCCAGCACACGCCAACCGGCCGGGGGATCATCCCGCAGGGCTTTCCACCACGCCGAAGAGGCGAAGTTGCCGTGCAGAGCCACCAGCACGCGCTCAGGCACGGGGTGCCTCCCCCTGGGAGAGCCGCTCGGGCGGGAGGGGTGCTTCGGGCAGCGCGTCGTCGAGCAGGGCGCGCAGCAGCCCCGCGAAGGGGGCGGTGTCGGCCACGCAGGCGAGGTGTCCCTGTGCCGAGTCGTACTCGAAGTGGGTGTGGGTGACGCCCGCCGCCCGGCTTGCTTCGGCAAAGGCCCGCATCTCGGCAGCGGGAAAGAACTGGTCGCCGCGGATGTTCACGGTAAGGAGGCGCAACCTCGTGTCCCGCCAACGGGCGAACAGTTCGTCGCGCGGCAGAACCGCTCCCAGGTCGTGCGTCTGCACCACTCGGCCGATGTCGAGGATGTGTGCGAGGCTGGCGGTGCGCCCCCGCGACAGCAGGTAAGCCTCAAAGTCCGCCTCGTGGAAGGTGCGTTCGAGCGCGTCTGCGCCCATCCCAAAAAAGGAGATCAGGCGAAGCGCTCCGGCCAGCCCTCCACAGGACGCGACGTCGCGCAGCAGTGGCCCAAAGGCTGCGCGCAGCACCGGCCCGGCGCAGGGGCTGGTGGCGATGGCGGCCACCCGGGGCGCGAGGTCAGGCGTGCGGGCGGCCCACTGGAGTGCCTGCATCCCGCCGAAGCTGGGGCCGAGGACCGCATGCCAGCGCTCCAGCCCCAGCTGGGCCAAGAGTGCCCGTTGCAGCGCGTGCAGATCGGCAAACCCCCAGGCTGGAAACCGTTCGCCCCACACCCCGCCCTGAGGGTGCTTTGTGTCTGGCCCGGTGGTCACCACCCCCGGAGCGCGGGCCTGCACGTTCGAGAGGGTATTCATCGCCACCACAAAAAAGCGCTCCGTGTCCACCGCCCGCCCCGGCCCGATCAGCGCCGCCCACCAGCCGAGCGTTCCGTCCTCTCCTACCCCCGCCGCTTCTGAGGTGCCGGTGTAGTAGTGGCAGACCAGCACGGCGTTGTCGCGCGCCTCGCTGAGGCGTCCCCACGTCTGCCCGCCCAGGCGCACAGCCACCGGCACGCCCCCGAGCGGCAGCGTCACCTCCAGCGTGAACGCGCCTCCCGTCTCCTCAACCATCTGTCGCATCGCTCCGAGGGTAGGCGGGAGGCGTTACGGGGTGGTCACAGGACCAGCTGTAACGCGGGCGTGACGCTCCTTCCCTACACTTGCCTTGACTATGAAAAAGATGCTACTGACGGGCGTGCTGCTCGCGCTCTCTGGTGCGGGCGCGGTGAAGGTGGGCGTGCTGCTTCCTCTCACGGGGGCCGGCAGCGTGTCGGGGCAGGCCGCCAGGAACGGCTACCTGCTCGCGCTGGACGAGATCAACCGAGCGGGGGGCGTCCTGGGCAAGCCGCTGGAACTCGAGTTCGCGGATGACGGCTCTTCACCCGCCAAGGCGGTGCCGGAATTTGTCCGGCTGGTGACAGTGGAGAAGGTGGACTTTATGGCGGGCGGCGTGAGCAGCGCCACTTCCATCGCGGTGAGCGGCCCCGCCAAGCAGTACGGCACCTTGATGGCCTGGATCGGGGCGGCGGCGGTGCCGGTCGAGGATGCCTTTGCTGACCACCGCTACTTCTTTCACTACCACCCCTGGTCGTACTACAACTTCGAGGCGATTCTCGACTACTTCAAGTACCTCAAGCGCAGCAAGGGCGCCAAGAACATCGCCATTGCCTACGAGGACGGTCCCTTTGGCTCGGCCGGGATCAATGACACGATCGCGGCCTTTAAGAAGGCGGGCTTCAACGTCGTGATGAGCGAGAAGTTCAAGACGGGCAGCGGTAATTTTGGACCGCTGGTGAGCAAGGCGAAGGCGGCCAAGCCCGACATCCTGTACTGGGTAGGCTACGACACAGACGCCCTGCCCCTGGCCACCGAGATCAAGCAGCAGAACCTGGAGGTGGGCCTGGTCTACGGCACGCCGCCCTCGTGGCCGGTCGGCTTCGAGAAGAATAAGCTCGCCGACAACATCGCGGGCCTCAGCCTCTGGCTTCCCGCCAGCCCGCAGCCCGAAAGCCGCAAGTTTGTCGCCGCGTACCGCAAGAAGTTCGGCAGCGTGACCGAGGAGTACTTCGCGCCGCTCGCCTACGTGAACCTCAAGACGCTCGCGGCCGCGATCAACCGTGCGGGGAGCACCGACAAGGACAAGGTCGCTGCTGAACTCGCCCGGACGAACGTCGATACTCCCTTTGGCAAGCTCACCTTCAGCAAGAGCCTCAAGACCCAGTACCAGGGCTTTAAGTCCGGGAACTGGCTGCACTTCCAGTTCCTGAATGACAGCCGCGTGCCGGTGTACCCGATTAAGTTCGCGCAGAAGCCCATGGTGTGGAACAAGTAAAGGGGTGAGGGAAGGAGGAGGGAGAACACTCCGCCGTTTGGAGTGCCCTCACGCCTCGCTCCTTTTCCCAGACGGAGCCTTGATGGAACTCTTGGTACAAACTCTGCTGAACGGCCTGCTGCAAAGCGGCCTGTACGCGCTCGTCGCGTCGGGGCTGGCGCTGGCGGTCGGCGTGGTCGGCATCGTGAATTTCGCCCACGGCGAGTTTCTGATGATCGGCGCGTTTCTGACCTGGGGCCTGAGCACGTTCCTGGGCGTAGACCCGCTGCTCTCGCTGCCGCTGGCGGCGGTCGCGGTGTTTGCCGTGGGCGCGCTCACCTACCGGGTGAGCCTCCGGCACGTCCTGCTCGCGCCCGAGCTCAACCAGATGCTGCTGACCTTTGGCCTGGGCATCCTGCTACAGAACCTGGCGCTGATGTGGCTGGGCGGTAACACCCGCACCGTTACCACGCCGTACCAGGGCAGTTCGATCAGCCTGGGAGCGCTGAGCGTGGGCGGGCCAAAAGCCATCGCGTTCGCGTTCGCGGTGGCCATTCTGGCGGGGCTGTACGCGGTGCTGTACCGCACCACCCTGGGCCGCCAGATGCGCGCGGTGGCGCAAAACCGCCGGGGCTCGCAGCTCATCGGCATCGACGTGGACCGGGTGTACCTGATCGCCTTTGGGGTGAGCTGCGCCCTGGCGGCGGTCGCGGGCGTGCTGGTCGCTACCCTGCTGTTCGCGTCGCCCACCGTGGGGCTGGTGTTCGCGCTGAAAGCCTTTGCGATCATCGTGATGGCGGGGCTGGGCAACCTGACGGGCGTGCTGTGGGCCAGCGTGGTCCTCGGCGTCGCGGAGGCGCTGGTCCAGACCTACGTGCCGGGCGGCGGCGGGTGGAGTGACGCGGTGTTCTTCCTCCTGATCTTCGCCACCCTGGTGTTCCGTTCCTACCGGGGGGCCAGGTGAGCCGGTCGGTGGGCCTCCGGCGAACTGCTCCGCGCCGCCCCGACCTCACCGCCCGGGCATGGGTGCCGCTGGGACTGTACTTCCTGCTGGCGCTGATCTTTCCCTTCCTGCCGCTGGGAACGCGCGCGGAATACCTGTTGCAAATCGCCTTTTTCACGCTGGTGGGGGGCACCTTGGCGCTGTCGTGGGACATCCTGGCGCGCAGTGGACAGGTGTCACTCGCGCACGCCGCCTTCTACGGGTTGGGGGCCTACGGCTTCGCCCTGCTCAGCAAGGTGTGGCCGTGGTTCGTGGCGATGCCCCTCGCGGCCCTGCTGGCAGCGCTGCTCGCTCTGGTGCTTGGGGCCGTGACCCTGCGCCTGAGCGGGATGTATTTCGCGATCGCCACCCTCGCCTTTACCGAAGTCGTGCGGACGATCATCCAGAACCTGCCGGAGTCGGTGGCGGGCGGGGCGAACGGTCTGCTGGTGCCCGCGCTGCTGGGTGGGAACGCTCGCGCGCAGTATTTCCTGGCCCTGGGGGTGCTCCTGTTCACCGCGCTCGTGAGCCTCGCGGTTCGCCGCTCGCGCTTGCATCACGCCTTTGCCGCCATTCGGCAGGGCGAGGAGACAGCGCGGGTGCTGGGCGTCCAGGTCGTGCGGTATAAGCTGCTCGCCTTTTTCGTCTCCTCCTTCCTGGCTGCGCTTGGCGGCGTGCTGTATGCCGGAAAGACCTTTTTCATCAATCCTCTCGAAACCTTTGGCCTCGCCAACTCCATCGCCCCCTTGACGACCTCTATCTTTGGCGGGCTGTACACCACGCTGGGGCCGATTCTGGGGGCGACGGTGCTGCGGGTGGCCGAAGAAGGGCTGCACGCCTACGTCAAGAACGGTTACCTTGTCGTCTACGGCCTGGTGCTGATGCTGAGCATTCTGTGGCTGCCGCGCGGGCTGATGGGCTTCTTCCGGCGCGGAAAGCAGGGGGGAGAGCTGTGACGGCGGTCAGCGTTCAACCGTCAGGCGTCGGCGAAAAGGAAACGGTTCTGCGTGCCGAGGGCTTAAGCCGGCGCTTTGGCGGGCTGTTGGCCGTTCAGAAGGTCACCTTTACCCAGTACGCCGGGGAGATCCTGGCGGTGATCGGGCCGAACGGGGCGGGCAAGACGACGCTGCTGAACCTGCTTTCTGGGGTCTACCGCCCCACTTCCGGACGGCTTTGGCTGCTGGGGCAGGACGTGACGGGGGAGAGCATGGAGGCGCGCTGTCACCGGGGGTTGGGCCGCGCCTTTCAGATCGTGCGGCCCTTTCCGGAGATGACCGTGCATGAAAACGTGACCGTAGGCGCACTCTTTGGCAAGCCGGGCGTGCGGCTTTCCGAAGCGCGCGAGCGGGCCTATGACCTGCTGGAACGAACTGGCCTCGCCCCACACGCCGACAAAGCCGCGCATGAACTCACCCTCCTCCAGGACAAGCGGCTGGAGGTGGCCCGCGCCCTCGCCACCCAGCCGCGCGTGCTGCTGCTCGACGAGGTGATGGCGGGCCTGCGTCCGGCGGAGGCGCAGGAGGCCGTCAGCCTGGTGCGGAGCGTGCGCGAAAGCGGCGTCAGCATTCTGTTTATCGAGCACATCATGCCGGTGGTGCGCGACCTGGCCGACCGGGTGGTCGTGATGGACCAGGGCCAGGTGATTGCGGAGGGCACGTACCGCGAGGTGACGGCCAATCCTCAGGTGGTCGCCGCGTACCTGGGTACCGAGGAAGGACTGCGCGCATGATCCGGGGCCAGGAACTGGTGATCGAACACCTCGCCGCCGGGTACGGCAAGGTTCAGGTGCTGTGGGACGTGAGCTTAAGGGCGCGCCCCGGCGAGTTCGTGGCGGTGATCGGGGCGAACGGTGCAGGCAAGACAACCACCCTGCGGGCCGTGAGCGGCGTGGTGAAGCCGACTGGGGGCCGCATCCTGCTTGGCGGGCGGGACATCACCCGTTCGGCCCCCTCGCATATCGTGCGGCTGGGGCTGGGGCACGTGCCCGAAGGCCGCGAACTGTTCCCGCGGATGACCGTGCGGGAGAACCTGGACCTGGGGGCGGCGATGCGCCCGGAGGCGCGGGAGGCCCAGGCGCAGACGCTCGAACACGTCTACACGCTGTTTCCTCGCCTGCGCGAGCGGCAGGGGCAACTGGCGGGCACCCTCTCCGGCGGCGAGCAACAGATGGTCGCTGTGGGCCGCGCGCTGATGGGCCGCCCCAGCGTCCTCGTCGTGGACGAACCCTCGCTGGGCCTCTCGCCGCTGATGACCCAAACCGTTTTTGAAGCCCTGAAAGCGGTGAATGCGGAGGGTGTGACCGTTTTGCTGGTCGAGCAGAACGTAGGCCTGAGCCTCCAGCTCGCCGACCGCGCCTACGTGCTGGAAAACGGGCAGGTCGTCAATGAGGGAACGGGGGCAGCCCTGCTGGCCGACCCACGGGTGCGGGAAGCGTATCTGGCGCTGTAGGCCAGCGCGCCCCCATCGCCGGGCTCATCCCCCCAGCAAAAAGCGCCCGGTCTCGCGGTAAAGCATCTCCACCGCCTCCAGGGAGTCGAAGGTATGGTTGGCACCGGGGATGCCGACGGCGTCGCAGCGCAGAGCCCGGGCGTAGCGGATGCCGTAGTCCGGCGGGCAGACCGTGTCGGCGTCGCCGTGGAAGACGCGGGCCACACCGCCCCAGCGTGCGGCGGCGTCGAGCGGCTTCAGGCGCGGCATCTCCAGCAGGAATTCGCGCCCGAGGGGCCAGCCGCCGTAATCGAGGATAACGGGGGGCGCGTACCCGCCGCGCAGCAGCGGCAGCCACAGCTCGGGAAGGGCGGGTGCCCACAGCGCCAGGCGGTGGGGCCGAACCCGCTCCGCCGCGAGCGCTGCGACCAGGCCACCCATGCTGAAGCCCAGCCCCATCACCCGTTCGGGGTCGAGCATGGGCAGGCCACGCAGGTACGCGAAGGCGGCCACAGTGTCTTCCACCTCGCGCAGCGCGGTCATCTCGGAAAAGTCACCCTCCGACTCGCCACTGCCCCGAAAATCAAACCGCAGGCTCGCGACGCCGCGCGCCGTGAGATACCGCGAGAACAGCGGAAAGAGGCGGTGCCCCTCCAGCCGGTTGCCGGTGAAGCCGTGCAGCATGACGACGCTGGGCCAGCCGGAAGCGGGCCGCTCGCCATCCGGAACGTGCAACATGCCGTAGAGGCGCTGACCGCCAACCGTGAACTGGGCGAACTGCTCCATAGCGCAAAGTCTAGAGGCCCGCGCCGTCGAGCTGGGCTCAGGGTGGCTTGGGCGCTGCGACCTGCTCCACCTTTGGGCGGAAGCTCACCTTCGGCTCAAGGTGCTAGGCTCCCCCGGACATGGACTGGTTTTACGCCATCATCTACGGGATCGTCGAGGGCATCACCGAGTTCTTGCCGATCAGTTCCACCGGGCACCTCATCGTCGCCGGAAACCTGATGGGCGTGCCCTGGCCCAAGGAAATCAAAGACACCTTCGAGGTGGTGATTCAGGGCGGCGCGATCCTGGCGGTGCTCGCCTACTACGGGCGCGACTTTGTGGCGCAGGCGCGGGTGATCGGCCACGACCGGCCCACCCAGCGCCTCTGGGGGGGCGTGGTGGTGGCCTGCATTCCGGCCCTGATCCTCGGCCTGCTGTTTGCCGATGCGATCAAGGCGAACCTCTTTCGGCCCACCGTGGTGGCCTGGGCGCTCATCGTGGGCGGGATACTCATGTGGCTTCTGGAGAGCCGCCGCGCCTCCCCCGTCATTCACGATCTCAAGGACATCGGCGTGCGCCGCTCGCTGCTGATCGGGACCGTGCAGTGCCTGGCGATTCTGTGGCCCGGTTTCTCCCGCAGCGCGAGTTCTATTCTGGGCGGAATGGTGATGGGGCTGGACCGCCAGACGGCCACCCGCTTCAGCTTTTATCTGGGGATTCCAACCCTGGGCGGGGCAGCGCTTGTGGACTTCGTGAAAAGCCGTGACCTTTTGGCGGAGATTGGCCTGCTGAATGTCTTCTTGGGGGCTGCGACCAGCTTTGCCGTAGCCTATCTCGCCATCGGCTGGTTGCTGCGCTTCGTGTCCCACAACAGCTTCAAGGGTTTCGCGGTGTACCGGGTGGTCGTCGGTGTGCTGATCCTGGTCCTGGTGGCCACAGGGCGACTGGCCAACGGGAGCGGGGGGCTGTAGCGGCGAGCGAACCGACCGGCCTCCTCTGTCACAATGTCCCCCGTGTTGTTCCAGCCGCCCGCCTGCTACCGTCCCTTTCTGAGCGGCCGGTACACCGTCTCCGCGGGTCTGTACCGCCTGGGCAGCCAGCGGATTCCCTGGCTGGAGGTGCCGCAGGTGGAGACACACACCTTCGCCCTCGACGGCGACTACCCACGATTCGTGGCGAGCAAGGTGGGCGCTCATACCCGCGCGCCCTACGAGTACATGGGGGAAGCTGCCCTGACGCCCGACCTGCGCGAGGCCGCCCTGACCTTTATCGCCCGTACCCTCGCTGCCGAGAGTGGCGGGGTCATGACCTGGGACGGACGCACCTTCCGCAACCTGCTCCTCGGGTGGGCCGCCGACCTTGAGCCCCGCTGGGGAAGTGTGGAGCGCCTGGAACGTTTCCCCGCGCCCCTGGCCTCCCTGGTCGCGGAGGTGCTTCCCGTACACGCACTCGACTTCCTGGGCCTGAATGCCCCCGAGGACCTGGCGCTGGTTGCCCGTGATGCTCGCACCGCCCGGGACTGGCTGGCCGCCATACACGTCCTGTCACCGCAGCACTGGGATCCGCGGGAGAAGCTGGGACGGGACTTTGTCGCCGTTCACGCACCGGTTGCGGGAAGCGGGCCGCTCAATGCGACTGCACCCCGGCTGATAGACGCGGTGATCAGCCGGGGGCCGTTCGTGCGGTTTGCCTGGGGCCTCAGCATGGGTGACCGCCTCGACCATCACCCCGCCGCGCCTCCAGACGCCGACCGAGCTGAGGCCACCCGCTTTGACCCGGACCGTGCCTTCCTGCGCGTTGAGCGGCAGACCCTCACGGGTTTTCCGGACGCGCAGGGCGCCCTCTTTACCATTCGGCCCTATACCTACGCGCTGCGGGAGGCGGTGGCCTTGCCCGAGCAGGCACACGCGCTCGCCGCTGCGCTGCGAAGCATGACGCCCGAGCAGGTCACGTACAAGGGGCTTGCGCGTCTGCTGCCCGAATTGCTCGCCTGGCTGGACGAAGGGTCCGGGAAAGGATAAAGGGGCCGTCAGCCGCCGCGCCGTACACTCAGGAGCGTGAACGTTCTCCGCCTCCTGACCCGTGCGGTATGGCCAGTTGTGCTTGCCGGGTCCGTCGTGGCCTGCGACCTGCCGGACGGCGGAACGCAGGCTGGGCGCCACCCGGTTCAGACGGATGCGGTCCAGACCAAAGCCCTCACCCGTGATCCGCGCAGTGGCCTGCCCTTGATCGCCGTCCGTGACCTCCCGCCCGAGGGGCAGCGGACGCTGCGGCTGATTCGGGCGGGGGGACCCTTTCCGTACCGCAAGGACGGCAGCACCTTTGGCAACCGCGAGGGCCTCCTCCCGGCACGCCCGAGCGGAGGCTACCGTGAGTACACGGTCCCGACCCCCGGAGAGCAGGACCGGGGCGCGCGGCGCATCGTGTGCGCGGTCCTGCCGCAGCCGGACGCCGAGTGCTACTACACGGCCGACCACTACACGACTTTTCGGAGAATCCGCCCGTGATCAATGTCTTTGCTGATACGCCGCAGGGCATTCAGCCTGCCCCCCATGACCCGCGGATTGTGGCCGCCGGTCATCAGGTGGCTGTGCGCGAGGTAGACCTTTCGCACGTGCGCGACAAGGAGGGCCTGATGCTCGCCTTTCTGCGCGGCCTGGGCCTCACCGAGAGCTTCGGGCGCAACTGGGACGCCCTCTACGACGTCCTGACCGACCCCAACGCGCGCCCGGCCCGCTTCGCGCTCGTGCTGTGTGACTACGAGCATTTCCGCAGGCGGCACCGGCACCTGGGAGCCGAGCTGGAACGGGTGCTGCTCGACGCGCAGGCCGAGGCGAACCGGCAGGGGCGCTGCCTGTGGCTGCTGGCCGAGGAACCCGCGTCCGATCCCCGGCACTGGTAATCAGGCGGGCTCGAGGACGGCGACATACATCATGCACTCGCCCAGCGGAACCTCCGGGTGGTACACGCCCGCCCGCGGATCGTACGCTCCGCCCGGCCACACCTCCGCCAGGCTCAGGCCCGTACCCGGCAGCAGGAGCCGCAGGTCGGCGGGGCTGTAGCAGCGCAGCGACTGGGTGAAGGGTTCCTCTCCGGAGGGGGCATACGTGTCGAGCATCCGGCAGCCGTCCGCGTCGAAGCCGTAGGTCTGGGTGTAGCGTTCGGTCCGGCGTGTAAAGCCTGCGTGATGCGCCCAGTACCAGGGCGTATAAACGTCCACGTAGGCCGTGCCTCCCGCCGCGAGCCATCCCGCCACCCGCGAGAGCAGGTGCCGCTGCTCGTCGTCCTCGCCTATGCCGAAGCCGTCCCAGTAACACACGGCGTTGAAGGGGCCACCGGGGTCGGCGGTGTAGAAATCGGCGGTCAAGGTACGGACAGTGGTGCCGTGCTGGGCCGCCAGCCGGCGCGTATGTTCTCCTGCCCCCGTCATCAGTTCCAGCGCCGTCACGTCATGCCCGGCGAGGGCCGCAGCGACGGCGAACTGCCCGCCGCCCGCACCGAGTTCCAGCAGGGTTCCCGGCTGGCCCCGGTGCCCTGTGACCCGTGCCGCGAGAGCCGTATGAACGGGATGGATGGGGGCGTGGTAACAGTCAATCAGGGCGTTTTGCCGCTCGTAAAAAGAGTGCGACCAGTGCATGTGCGGACCTCCAGTCAGAAGGAACGATGCCGCGCCGAAGGGGGCAGGCAGACGGTTCAGGACTGGAGGTTCAGCGCAAACGCATGGACAGGAGGCTCCTTGAGATGCGGACACCTTACCTTCTTTCGTGCCCGTATGCCTCGTCCGTTCGGCCTACCCCTGCTACACTCCCCCGCGATGAAGTTTCCCCGTTACATCCTCGGCATCGACACCTCCTGCGACGATACCGGTGTGGGCGTGGTCGAACTCGTGCCGGACGGGTCGGTGCGGGTTCGGGCAAACCGCGTCTGGTCACAAACGGTCCACGCGCAGTACGGCGGTGTGCTTCCCGAACTGGCCAGCCGCGAGCATGTGGAACGCATCGACGCGGTGACTGGGGACGCCCTCTCGGAGGCCGGCTTGACCGTGGCCGACATCGGCGCGGTGGCGGCCACCTCGGGTCCTGGTCTGGTCGGCGCGCTCCTGGTCGGCCTGATGTACGGCAAGGGCCTCGCGCAGGCGCTGGACGTGCCCTTCTACGCCGCTCACCACCTCGAGGGCCACATCTTCGCGGCGGCGAGCGAGGCGGACCTCCAGCCTCCCTACCTCGCCCTCGTCGTGAGCGGCGGCCACACGCACCTCTTTGACGTGCCCCGTGAGGGCGAGTACGTGCTGGTGGGCGCGACGCGCGACGACGCGGCAGGCGAGGCGTTCGACAAGATCGCCCGGCTCGCGGGTCTAGGCTATCCCGGTGGACCGGCGATCAGCGCGGCGGCGCAGCGCGGCGATCCAGATGCCGTCCCCTTCAAGGAGCCCTTGCAGGGGCAAAAGGGTTTTGACTTCTCCTTCAGCGGGCTGAAAACGGCGGCGCTCCTCGCGCACCGAGCGGGGGCAAAGCCCGAAGACCTCGCGGCGGGCTTCGAGCGGGCGGCGGTGCGCTTTCTGGTGGGGACGACGTTGCGGGCCGCTCGGGCCTACGGGCGGGACACTGTGGTGGTGTCGGGCGGCGTGGCGGCAAACCGGGCGCTGCGAGAAGCGTTTGCGGCGAGCCCGGTGCGCGCGGTGTTTCCCGGCAAGGGCCTGAACACCGACAACGGGGCGATGATCGCGCTGGCTGGGGCTGCCGCCATCCGCGCGGGAAGAGCGCCAAGCCCCCTCAGTGAGGGGGCGGTCGCCTACGCGCCGCTCGCCAACGCCTGAGCCTGCGGCCGCCAGAGGGCCCTCGCGTGACTGCTTTGCGTCTTCCTCGCTCAACTTTCTTACAAGTGTCTTACTGAAATCTGGCGAGGAGCGATGAGCCTGCGCGCTATACTCATGTGTCATGTTCCGTGTCCTGAACAAAGTGTTTGATACCAACCAGCGCGACGTGCAGCGCATCATCAAGACGGTGGTGCAGCCCGTCAACGCGCTGGAAGAAGAGACGATGAAAATCGAGAATCTCGCCGAAGCCTTTATGGCCCTGCGCCAGCGGGTGCAGGAGGGCGGCGAGTCGCTCGATGATGTACTCGTGCCCGCCTTTGCCCTCATCCGGGAGGCGGGCCGGCGCGCTATCGGCAAGCGGCACTACGACGTGCAGCTGATCGGTGGAACGGCCCTCCACCAAGGCCGCATCGCAGAGATGCGCACCGGCGAGGGCAAGACGCTCGTGGCCACGCTCGCCCTGGCTCTTAATGCGCTGGCGGGCAAGGGGGCGCACCTCGTCACCGTGAACGACTACCTCGCCCGCGTCGGCGCCGAAGAGATGGGCCTGCTGTACCGCACGCTCGGGCTCTCCGTCGGCCTGATTACCCGCGAGATGCAGCCCCAGCAGCGTCAGGCGGCCTATGCCTGCGACATCACCTACGTCACGAACAGTGAGCTGGGCTTTGACTACCTGCGTGACAACATGGCTCAAAGCCGTGAGCAGTTGGTGCTGCGCGCTGACCATCCCCTCCACTACGCGATTGTGGACGAGGTGGACTCCATCCTTATCGATGAGGCCCGCACGCCGCTGATTATCTCGGGCGCGGCGGAAAAGGCGACCGACCTCTACTACGTGTACGCCAAGCTGGTGAGGCGCCTGCAACGCGGCGAACCTGCCGAGCCCGGCAAGCGAACGGAACCGACAGGCGACTACACCATCGACGAAAAGGCCAAGCAGGTCCACCTCACCGAAGCGGGCATCGCCAAGATCGAGCGCCTGCTCTCGCTGGGCGACCTCTACAGCCCCGAAAACATGGACAAGGCGCACATGATCACCCAGGCGATCCGCGCCAAGGAGCTGTACCACCGCGAAAAGGACTACATCGTGAACGCGGAGGGCGAGGTCGTCATCATCGACGAGTTCACCGGCCGCTCCATGCCGGGTCGCCGCTACGGAGAAGGGCTGCACCAGGCGATCGAGGCCAAGGAAGGCGTCAAAATCGAGAACGAGAACCAGACCCTGGCCACGATCACCTACCAGAATTTCTTCCGTCTATACGACAAGTTCGCCGGGATGACCGGTACCGCCAAGACCGAAGAGAAGGAGTTCCTCGACATCTACGGCTCCGACGTGCTGGTGATCCCCACCAACAAGCCGGTGATTCGTAAGGATTATGACGACCTGGTGTACCGCACGCGCCTGGGCAAGTACCGCGCCGTCGTGGAGGAGGTCAAGGAGGTGCACGCGACCGGGCGTCCCATCCTGATCGGCACGGCCAGCATCGACACCAGCGAGCAGCTCAGCGCTCTTTTGGCCGAGGCGGGGATCAAGCACTCCGTCCTCAATGCCAAGTACGAGGCCCAGGAGGCCAGCATCATCGCGCAGGCAGGACGCTCGGGAACAGTCACCATCGCCACGAACATGGCGGGGCGCGGTACCGACATCATGCTGGGCGGTAACGCGGAATACCTGATCGGCGAGGCGATCGAGCGGCACTTCGGCATCAGCCGCTTTGCGCCGGAGGCAGAAGCCTTTGTGAAGGCGATCAGCCGCGAGGACCCCGAAGCAGAGCGGCTGGGGCTGCAGATCCCGGGCATGACGGGGCAGTTTATCCGTGAGGCGCAGAAGTTCCACGCCGAGACGGTGGCGGACCGTGCTCGGGTTCGTGAACTGGGCGGGCTGCACATCATCGGTACCGAGCGCCACGAGTCGCGCCGCATCGACAACCAGCTGCGGGGCCGTGCGGGCCGTCAGGGGGACCCTGGTTCCAGCCGCTTCTACGTGTCCTTTGAGGACGACCTGATGCGCCTGTTTGCGAGTGACCGCGTGGTGGCGATGATGGACCGCCTGGGAATGGACGACACCCAGCCCATCGAGGCGAAGATGGTCACCGGGGCGATTGAACGGGCGCAGGCTCGGGTAGAAGACCGCAACTTCAGCATTCGCAAGCAGCTGCTGGAGTTCGATAACGTGATGAGTAAGCAGCGCGATACGATCTACGCCCAGCGCCGAGAGGTGCTGCTGGGCGCCGACGAGGACGTCGAGGAATCCACCGAGGGCATGATCGCGGACTTCACGGAGATGCAGCTGGCCTACTACGCGCCCATCGACCAGGCGCCCGAGAGCTGGGACCTGGAAACGCTGCGCACGAACATGCTGGACGCCATCCCCCAGCTGGAAACGTACGACTTCGAGGCGTTGCGAACGATGACGCCAGCAGACGCGCACGCTCACCTGCTCAGCGCGGTCGCGGACGTCTTTGATGCCCGCAAGGCCGAACTTGGCCCCACCATGCTCAATAGCCTGAGCCGCTACGTGCTGCTGCAGGTTGTCGACCAGCACTGGAAGGAGCATCTGCACGGGATGGACGTGCTGCGTCAGGGCATCGGGCTGCGCGGCTACGGCCAGCGTGACCCCTTCACGGAGTACAAGTTCGAGGCGACGAACATGTTTAACGACATGATCGACAACCTCAAGGGCGAGGTGACGAAGTTTATCTTCCGCATGCAGTTCGGACAGGTCGCCTAACCCCGGTTCTCCGGGAGGTCCTGGGGCTGAAAGACCCGCAGGAGTCGCCGTTCGACCTCCCAGATGCTGCTGCGGGCGGACCGCACATCGGCCATCCCGGCGGCGTGGACGTACATCGTTTGCCGGTCAGGGGAAAAGCCGAGGGCCACTGTTCCCGGCATCAGCCCGGTGATGGAGGCGAGCAGGGTGAGGGCCGTGTCTCCCTCCAGCTGCAGGCGGACGCTGATGATCATGGGGTTGAGGTTCGGCCGGGGCCGGAGGGCCTGGAAAGCCATGGAGACGTTGGCGCGGATGAGTTCGCGCACAAAGTACCCGCTGAGGTCGATCAGGCCAAGAACGCTGCGGACGTACCGGGTGGTTCCCAGCGCCCGGTGAAAGAGGGCGAGCGGCAAGAAGCCTACGAGGTACCCTAGGGCCAGGGTGCGCAGGCTCACCTCTCCGAGAAAGAGCGCCCATACCAGCGCAAGGCACAGGTGAAATCCGGCACTTCTAAGGGGCGAGAGGGGCATGTCCTCCAGGGTAGGGGAGAGCCGGGCGCACGCGCTCTTCATGATGGCGGTGCCGGGGCCGTGATAAACTTCTCGCGTCAGCTCAGCGTCAGCGTTCACCCAAGTCATTGGTTCTCGGACCCCGGTCACCCGATTGCCCGCAGGGCACGTTCGCGGGTGAGAGATGGGGCGAAAGGTAGGCAGCTCATGGCGGAAGTCACGTTGGAACACGTCAACAAGCGGTACGGCACCAAGCACCACGCGGTGAAGGATTTCAACCTGACCATCGCGGACCGCGAATTCATGGTGTTCGTGGGGCCCTCGGGGTGTGGCAAGAGCACCACGCTGCGGATGATTGCGGGGCTCGAAGACATCACGGACGGCATCCTGAAAATCGATGGCCGCGTGGTGAATGACGTGCCCCCCAAGGACCGCGATATCGCGATGGTCTTTCAGAACTACGCGCTGTACCCGCACATGAATGTCTACGAGAACATGGCGTTTGGGCTGAAGCTGCGCAAGACGCCCAAGGCCGAGATCGACCAGCGGGTGCGTGAGGCGGCGCGGATCCTGCAGATCGAGCACCTGCTGGGCCGCAAGCCCAAGGAGCTCTCCGGGGGTCAGCGCCAGCGGGTGGCGATGGGCCGCGCCATCGTGCGTGAACCAAAGGTCTTTTTGATGGACGAGCCCCTCTCCAACCTCGACGCCAAGCTGCGGGTGGAGATGCGCTCGCAGATCAGCCAGCTGCACCGCCGCCTGGGGGCGACCATCATCTACGTCACCCACGACCAGGTGGAGGCGATGACGCTTGGAGACCGCATCGTGGTGATGCGTGACGGCGTAATTATGCAGGTCGACACGCCCATGAACCTCTATGACTTCCCGCAGAACAAGTTCGTGGCGGGCTTTATCGGCAGCCCCTCCATGAATTTCCTTCAGGCCCGAGTGCAGCAGGGCGAGTTCGTGGTGGGGGAGAGCCGGGTTGCCCCGATGGGCCGCCTCGCCCAAAGCCTGCGGGCCTACGAGGGCAAGGACGTCATTTTGGGGATTCGCCCCGAGCATATCGGCGTGGTGGGCTACAGTGACCTTCCGCAGGGCGTGAACCGGCTGCGGGGCAAGATCGTGGTGGTCGAGCCGCTCGGTGCCCAGACAGACCTCATCATCGACGTGGCCGGTCAGCATGTCACCGCCAAGGTGGAAGGGCACGCCCCCCTGCAGGCTGGCGATGAGATCGAGCTGCTGATTGACCAGACGCGCCTGCATGCCTTTGACGCGGCCACGGAGGAGGCCATTGACCGTGGCCAGCCCGCCGGGAAGCGTGGGCAGGCCGATACCCCCGGCTTGGGCTACGAGTACCCCGCTTCGGGGACTGCGGCTCCGGCGAGTACCCCCGTGCAGACCGCACCTGACGCCGTGACCGTCATCTCCGCCGACGACTGAAGCTCTGCCTCTTTGCCGCGCGCCGCTTTCTTCCGGGAGGCGGCGCGTGTGCCGTTTCCTGTTCTCAGAGAGATCACCTTTACCCGTCAGCGGTAGGGACGGTAGAGTAACCCGTCACTTCAATCCTGCCGGTTCCCCAGCCGGGGCCGGTGTCTGAGACGACGGAGGAGCCCCATGCTCAAGAAGACCCTGCTGACCCTGACCGCCCTGACCCTGCTTGCCAGTGCGGCTGAAGGGCGCTCCTGGGATGAGATCAAGCGCAGCGGCACCATCAAAATTGCCACTGAGGGGGCTTTTCCGCCCTTTAACTACTACCGGGGCAAGACCCTCACCGGCTTTGAGGTGGATCTTGCCAATGCCCTCGCCAAGCAGCTTGGCCTGAAGGTCCAGTGGGTGACGCAGCCTTTTGACAACCTGCTGATCGGCCTGAACCAGGACCGCTATGACTTCGTGATCGCCAGCCACGGCATCACGCCCGAGCGGGCGCGCGCGGTCGACTTCACCAACCCCCACTACTGCACCGGTGGCGCAATCGTCACCAAGCCCGGCGGCCCCCTGACAGCGGCTGCGCTCAGGGGCAAGTCCGTCGGCGTGCAGGTCGGCACCACCTATCTGGAGAACGTCCGCAAGGTGCCCGGCGTGGGGGACGTCAAGACCTACCCCAAAGACACCGATGCGCAGGCCGCTCTGCTGGCTGGTCGGGTGGATGCCTGGGTGGGAGACAAGTTCACCGGGTTGGACGTGGTCAAGGCGCAACAAGGCAAGCTGGTGCAGGGTGACCTGCTGTTCAAAGAGCGCATCGGCATGGCGGTGAAAAAGGGGAACAGCAGTCTCCTCAAGGAACTGAATGCGGCGCTGGCCAAGGCCATGAGTGACGGAACCTACGCCAAACTCAGTCGGCAGTACTTCGGTCAGGACGTGCGCTGCCGCTGAGTCGGGTCATTGAACGCGCCGGGGAGGCCCGCTATGCCCCGGCGCGTATCTGTGCCATTATCTTGCCCAATGCAAAACGAGTGTAGCTCACGGTTCATGGTCCTCTTCCGGAGGCGCGCATGACCCTCCCACCCGCTGCGCCCCGGCAGCCGCTGGGTGGCCTGGCCCTGCTGGGCTGGCTGCTCGGCGCTGCCGTCGCGTTCTTCCTGCTGTTTTTTGGGGTGACGGCCGTCTTGCGGCAGATGCCCGAGCCCATCGGTTCCCGCGCTGACCTCTTTGTGGAGGGGGCCAGGATGACCCTTCAGCTGACGCTCGTGAGCGGTCTGATGGGTCTGCTGGTGGGCATCGTCGCGGGCATCATGCGAACGAGTGCGGTATGGGTGGTCCGCGCTCCGGCCAGCCTCTTTATCTGGCTGATTCGCGGCACCCCGCTGCTGGTGCAGATCCTCTTCGTGTATAACGCCCTGCCGCCCCTCTTGCGGGCGGTTGGGCTGGACATTGAGCTCAATGAGTTCTGGTCGGCCGTGATTGCGCTGGCCCTGAATGTCGGTGCGTACAACGCCGAGGTGATTCGTGCGGGCATCCTCGCCATTCCGCGTGGACAGACCGAAGCCGCCCGTTCCCTCGGTCTCAGCGGTGCCCAGACCATGCGGACAGTGGTGCTGCCGCAGGCACTGCGCATCGTGGTGCCACCCCTGGTCAATAACCTCGTTGCCCTGCTCAAGGATTCTTCGCTCGCCTCCTCCATCGCCCTGCTTGAACTCACGTTGGCCGGGTCGCGTGTCTCCAGCGAGACTTTCCAGCCCATCCCCGTGCTGACCACCGTCGCCGCGGTGTACCTCGCGCTGACCACCGTGATGACACTCTTTACGGACCAGCTTGAAAAACGGGTCAAAATCGCGACCCGGTAGACCGCCAGCAGTCAGCAAAAATAGGCCCCCAGCCCGCTTGGCTGGGGGTCTTGCGGGTCGGGGGCCGTTACGCGGCCACGACCGCCGGCGGCTCATTTCGGCTGCCCGCCTTCTGCCAGAAGTACACCAGGGCGATCAGGCCGAGGGCGGCGAGGTTCCACAGGATGTGTGTGGGAATGATCAGGATAAAGGACGCGACCAGCAGCAGCAGCGTCTGGAGGATGGTCGTGCGGCGGTGAAGGAAGCGCAGGGTGGCTGCGCTAAAGGCGACCAGGCCGATAAAGGCGAAGATGACCATCGGGATGGCCTCCGTCCAGGGCACGCCGCCCAGGCGGTTACCGGCGATCAGGAGCAGCGACGGGTTGAAAAACATCATGTAGGCCAGCAGGGCGGTTCGCAATTCGTACTGGAACGCCTGTACCCCCGTAGCAACCGGATTCCCCCCAGAGATGGCGGCGGCAGCAAAGGCCGCAAGCGCGACGGGCGGGGTGGAGTCCGCCATGATGCCGAAGTAGAAGACGAACATATGAACAGGGAGCATTTGGGCGGGGTTGGTGGTGTCTAGCCCGGCAATGCGGGCGATGATGGGCACGATCAGCGCGCTCATCAGGATGTAGTTGGCGGTGGTGGGCAGGCCCATTCCCAGAATGAGGGCGATCAGCTGCGCCATCAGGAGGACGACCAGCATCGCGCCAAAGGTCGCGACGGCAGTGGCGTTCACGCCGGGCAGTAGACCCGCGACACCTGCCAGCAAGGACCGGAATCCCTCGCTGACCAGTTGTACGATGTCCGCGAGCCCGAAGCCCAGCCCGGTGATGGTCACGATCCCCACGATGATCCCGGCAGCGGCGGTGGCGATGGCGATGCCGATCATGCTCCTGGCTCCCGCTTCCAGCGCCTCCACCAGCATCCGCCCCCCGTCGAGCAGACCGCGGCCGATGGTGCGCCCGTCGCGGCTGGCCCGCCACGCCTCCTGTATGAACATCATGACGATCATCAGGTAGATCGTGTTCAGGGCGATCCGCTCGGGAATCGCTTCCGGGTTGACGGTCAAGGTACCGATCAGGTAGCCCAGCGGAATGAGGTAGTACCACCCGGCGAGCAGCGTCTGCCGCACACGCGGCAACTCGTGGCGGGGGAGCCCCCGCAGCCCCAGCTTCAGCGCCTCGATGTGCGTGACCACCAGCAGTGCCCCGTAACACAGAAACGCGGGAATGGCGGCCGCCAGGATGAGCGAACGGTACTCGATGTTGAGGTTTTGCGCCATGATAAAGGCGGCTGCGCCCATCACCGGGGGCATCAGTTGCCCGTTGGAACTGCTCGCGACCTCGATGGCCCCGGCCTTTTCCGCAGAGTAACCCACCCGCTTCATGGTGCCGATGGTGATGTTGCCGCCCGTCACCACGTTGCTGACCGCCGAGCCGCTGATGATGCCGTTCAGCGCGCTGGAGAGCACGCTGGCCTTGGCCGGGCCGCCCCGAAAGCCTCCCAGCAGCCCCTGAGCGACCTTCATGAACCACTCGCCCGCGCCCAGTTTGTCAAACACCGCCCCGAACAGCACGAACAGAAAGACGATCTGGGCGCTCACACCAATGGCCGTGCCGAAGATGCCCTCGGTGTTGGCATAGAGCTGTCCCACCACCTGCGGCCAGGTTTGCCCCGCGTGCAGCTGAAGTTGCGGCCCCAGATCG
Source organism: Deinococcus sp. YIM 77859 (assembly GCF_000745175.1). Lineage (NCBI taxonomy): Bacteria > Thermotogati > Deinococcota > Deinococci > Deinococcales > Deinococcaceae > Deinococcus > Deinococcus sp. YIM 77859. The sequence continues at coordinate 808,281 of NZ_JQNI01000002.1, read as the reverse complement.
CCACGAATCAGACCGCGCGGTCCGGTGAGGGCGTACAGGATAAATACGCCGGCCACAATGGGCATGGCGATGCCGATGGTGCGCCACGCGGCGAGCAGCAGCAGCACGATCATCGCGCTGCCCATCCACACGTCTATCCCGTTCAGGACGCCCCCCTGCACACCCGCGATGCTGGGGTACCGCACGATCAGGTACACGGCCGAGCCGACGGCGAGCGTGCCCAGCAGCCAGTCATACCAGGGCACGCGCCCCTGCGGCTGCCCTGGCGTTTTGCGAAAGGGAAACACCAGGTACGCCAGCGCAAAGGCAAAAGCCAGGTGCGCAGCGCGCAGCAGCAGCAGGTCAAGCGTCCCGACCTGCGCGGCATAGAGCTGAAAGGCGCACCACGCCAGCGCCACCACGCTGACGAGCAGCTTCTGCCAGCCGAAGAGCTTGCGTCCTCCTGTTTCGGCGGCCTCGACCATCTCGAGCGCCCGCCGCTCGCCCTCGGTCATCCCGCTCTGGTCCAGAGCCGGGTCACTGGAAACAGGTCTGGTCGGATCACTCATATCTTCCTCATTTCCTCTCCGAAAAAAGGAGCCAGCCGCCTTGTTTCACGCGGGCTGGCCCCTTGGCGTTGGCCTCTGGGCCGCTTACTTGACGTTCAGGCCCTTTTCCCGGAAGAACTTCACGGCGCCGGGGTGCAGGGGAGCAGGCAGACCCTTGACGGCCTTGTCGTAGGTGAAGGCGCTCAGGCTGGGGTGCAGCGCCTTCAGGGCCGTCTCGTTGCCGAAGGCAGCCTTCATCGCCTTGTAGACAGCGTCTTCCGGCACGGCGGTGGTGGTCACCAGGGTGGCCTGCACCGCGACGCTGGGAATGGTCGCGCCCACGCCCTTGTAGCTGCGGGCAGGAATGTTGTGGCGGACATAGAAGGGGTACTTCTTGATGAGGCTGGCCGCCTGGTTGCCGCTGACGGGCACCAGCTTCACGTCCACCGTCTGCGCGATCTGGCTGATGGCGCTGGCCCCCACCCCCACCGTATAGAAGAGGGCATCGGCGCGCTTATCCTGCATCAGGGTGATGCCCTGCGCGGGCGACACGCGCAGCGCCTGCCCCAGGTCGTCAAAGCCCAGGCCATAGGCTTCCAGCACCTGCTTGGCGGTCTGCTCGGTCCCCGATCCGAGGTCGCCGATCACGACACGCTTGCCCTTGAGGTCGGCGATGGTGTTGATGCCCGCGTCCTTGCGCGCGACCACGTGGAGCACTTCCGGGTACAGCACCGCCATGGTCCGCAGCTTGTTGTTGGCCTTGCCCTGGAAAGCCGGGAGGCCAGTCCCCTTGTAGGCGTAGTACACGATGTCGTTTTGGGCGATAGCGGCGTCAAGTTCGCCGCTGGCAAGCGCGTTCACGTTAAAGACGCTGCCGCCCGTCGAGCGCGCGTTAGCCCGCACGCCCGCCCCGGCATCGTTGATCATCTTCGCCATGCCGGTCGCGACCGGGAAATACACCCCGGTGGTGCTGCCCGAACCGATCGTGAGAAACGTGGTGCCCTGCGCGAGGGCGAGAGCCGCGGTACCCAACAGCAAAACAGCAGTGATGCGCTTCATGAAGACTCCTTCTTCTTACGAGGTTGCTTAGACGGTCGCTGTAGCCTAAAAATTCTACCACAGGCCGCTGTGGAGCCGTTTCCATACACCCGCGAGGGTTCCCGCCCCGCCAGCGTGTACACTTCGCCCCATGTCAGAACCAATCATCGTGGCGCGGGACGTGCACAAGCACTTCGGGAGCTTTCATGCGCTGCGGGGGGTGAGCCTAACGGTGCAGCCGGGCGAAGTGGTGGTGATCATCGGCCCCTCGGGCAGCGGCAAAAGCACCTTTATTCGCACCCTCAACGCCCTCGATCCCCACGATCAGGGCAGCATCACCATCGACGGCATCCCCCTCGACGGCAAGGGGCACCTCGACGAGATCCGCCGCGAGGTCGGCATGGTCTTCCAGTCCTTTAATCTCTTTCCGCACCTGACGGTGCTCGAAAACATCACCCTGGCCCCCACCCGGGTGCGCAAGCAGAGCCGCGCCGAGGCCGAGGGGCGGGCACTCGAGCTGCTGCGGCGGGTGGGGATCGAGGAACAGGCCCACAAGTACCCGGCGCAGCTCTCGGGGGGGCAGCAGCAGCGGGTGGCGATTGCGCGGGCGCTGGCGATGGATCCCAAGGTGATGCTGTTTGACGAGCCGACCAGTGCCCTGGACCCGGAGATGATCAAGGAGGTGCTGGACGTGATGAAGGAGCTGGCACGGTCGGGGATGACGATGCTGGTGGTGACGCACGAGATGGGGTTTGCGCGGGAGGTGGCGGACCGGATTTTGTTTTTTGATCGCGGGCAGATTGTGGAGGACACGACGCCCGAAGCCTTTTACACCCACCCCCAGCACGAACGCGCCCAGGCCTTTCTCAGCAAGATCCTCGGCCACTGAGGCCCCTCTCCCAGGCTGGAGCCTCCAACCCATGGGACGCCGTTCAGCCGTCCGGAGAGCATTCCTGCCGTGTTCGTCGAGGCCTGGAACGACCGCGACCCCGACCGGCTGGCATCTATCCTCGACGAGGACGCAGAATTCGTGAACGTGGTCGGCCGCTGGTGGCACGTCCGGCACGACTACGGGCTGACGCGCATCTTCTCTCCGTCCACCCTCCGGCTGCTGACCGCGAGGGTCAAGTGGCTGGCGGAGGAGATCGCCGTTGTCCATGCCCGCATGAGCCTGAACCCGGCAGAACATCTGTACGTTCGTGGTTCACGGGGGCCCGGACGGCTGGCGCTGCGCTTCCGCGCACAACACCGATGTCGTGCCGACCATGGGGACGAAGGTGGTGGACGAGGAGGGCCGCCGTGTGGGAGAGTAACTGCCCTCACGCGTCCCGCCGCAGCTTTCCGCACTGCCACCACGCGGCGGCGAACAGGGCGGCACTGAGCAGGAACACAGCCCGGTAGCCAGCGGCGTCGGCCAACAGGCCGCCCAGGACAGGAGCGAAGAGGGCCATGCCCACCAGGGTGTTGAGGGTGCCGATGTAGCGGCTGCGAGCTTCGGGCGGCGCGAGGTTGAGCAGGTGGTTGGTGTGGCCCAGGTTGAACCCCTGTAGGGCTACGCTGGAGAGGATGAACACCAGCAGGTAGGCCCAGGGGCTCAGGCCCGCGGTGCCGACGGCAAGGGCGACCAGTGGGGCGAGACCCGCAAAAAAGGCCGCGTAGCGGATGATGCGCCTTGAGCCCTTGCGCTCGGCCACGCGCTGCCACACCACGTTGGAGAGGGGCGCTGCTCCAGTGAGCGCCATGACAAAGGTGCCCAAGGTGGCGGCCGGGTAGTTCAGCTCACGCAGGGCATACACCGCGTAAAACGGCTCGCACATGCTCGCAAAGGCGAGGAGCAGGCGCACGACCAAAAAGGCCCGGAAGTACCGGTCTTGCAGTGTTTGGGGAATGGCCCGCAGCTCGTCCCGAAAGTTGCCGGGCGGCAGGGGGGGATCCGGGGGCTCGCTGACGCGTCCGAAGACGCCGTAGCCCACCGTGTAGGCAACGGTTCCCAGCAGGAAAATCAGGGCGTAGTTGAGGGGGAAGTCGAGGTCCGAGCCCAGAATCCCGCGCACGACCAGGCCGGCTCCAAACGCCAAAAGGCCCCCGTACAGGTTCCGCAGGCCAAAGAAACGGGCACGGCGTTCCGGGGGCACGGTCTTGCTCACCACTTCCAGAAAGGGCAGCCCCGCCACGCCGGACGCGAGCGCATTGAGCAGCATCGCGAGCACGAAAAGGGCCAGGCACAGCGTGGGCTGCCCGGCCAGCGTGGCGGCGACCACCACCATCGCCAGATAGGTCAGCATGCGCACCAACGCGGCGGAACGGTAGACCGGCAGCTTGTACGGAAGAGAGCGCACCCGCGCCGCCACCAGCAGCTGGGGCAGCATCCACCCGCCCGCCGCGATACCCGGCAGCAGCCCGATCACCGCATTGGGAGCTCCCAAGCGTGCTGCGAAGCCCGTGATCACGACGGAGACGCTCAGGAAGCCGTCTCCCAGAAACACCAGCCAGCCGTTGAGGATTCCCAGGCGTTCACTCGGTGTCCAGGTGGGGCGGGAGGAACGGGCGGCAGTCACGCGGGCATTATGCGCAGCGTGGCCTGAGCCTGTTCGGGATGGCGAGACAGCGGCTCTACGATCCGGGCAGCCTCAGCACACCCTCCAGGGCAGCGTAGGCCTCCGGGCGGGCCAGAAAGACGAGTTCATCCTCGGCGGTGAGGCGGGTTTCAGGACGGGGGACGCGAACCGTGCCGTCCCGAACGAGCCCCACCACCTCCACGCCGGGGGGGAGAGCCAGAACCGACACGCGGGCCCCCTGCCAACTGGGCGGCACCGCTCGGCGATACAGTTCCTGCTCGGAGGTGAGGGGAACAGGGCCCCCCTCGCTGTCGGGCAAGGGTGCGTGCAGGGGGCTTGCGGGGGAAGCCTGGCGGCGCGGCACAAAGCGCACGCCTTCGGGCAGCAACGGGACACCGACCCGCGCGCCGCTGGTGGCCCGCGACCGGGCCTGACCGGGCAGCAGACTCGACTCCCCACTGACAAGGTGGGCCAAGCCGGCGGTGAGCAGGGCGGCGGGCAACAGCGCGTCACCGCCCCAGGTCACGGCCAGCAGCGCTGCTGCCACCGGAACGTTGAGTGTCACCGTCAGAAACGCGACGGCGCCCACCAGGGTGGCGACCGCTGGATCCGTGCCCAGCAGGGTGCCCAGGCCGACCCCCAGGAGTCCCCCCACACCCACAGAGGGCAGAACGCCGCCGCCAAAGGCCAGCCGTGCACCCAGCGCGAGCAGCACCCAGCGCCACGCGCCGCTCCCCAGGCTTTCTGGCCCCAAAAACCCCGCGAGCCCCAGTTGCACCCAGCCTGCCCCGTCCCCCAGCACGGCGGGCGTGCTCCACAGCGCCGCCGCCGCCGTCAGCAGGCCAAATGCGCCGCCCAGCAGCGGACGCCAGGGGCCGGTTGTCCAGCTCGCGGGGATGACCCGGCAGGCCAGCAGCGAAGCCCACCCCACCCCGGTCACCCCCAGGGCCACCCCCAGGAAGGCTGGAAGCTGCGCCAGAGCGGGCACCTGCAAGGCTTCTACGCTAAAGAGCGGCGTGAACCCGAAAGCGGCGCCGTACACGGCGTACCCCGCCACAGCGGCCAACACGCAGGGCATCAGCACCTCGAACTCGAACTCAAAGCGGCGGTACAACACCTCGGCAATCAGGACGGCGGCAGCCAGGGGCGCGTGCAGCACGGCACCCAGGGCAGCTGCTGACCCGGCCAGCGTGAGCGTGCGCGTCTCCACTGCGTCGAGCCGGGTTGCCTGGCGCAGCAACCGCGTGCCCAGTTGGCCCACGAGCGTAAAGGGGGCGTCCCGGCCCACCAGCAAGCCTGCCGCGTGGCCCAGCAGGGTGCCCGCCAGGGTGCGCAGTTGCCGCCCTACCCCCGGCCACTGTCCCCGCGCGTGGTAGCCGCGCACCAGTTGGGTCAGGGGGTCACCCGCCTCGCCCGGCACCAGCCAGACATACGCTGCCCCCACGAGCGGCAGGGCCAGCAGGCCCCAGGGCACCGCTGTGCCGAAGGCCATCAGCAGTCCGCCCTCGCCGGGTGTGCCGGGCGGTGCATAGCCCACCACCTGCGCGGCCAGTTCGAGCAGCACGTCCAGCGCGAGGCGCAGCGGCAGACACAAGCCGCCCACGAGCACGCCCAGCAGCACGCTCAGCACCACCAGGCGTCCGGTTTCCAAGCGGATCAAGACGGCGCGCGGCAGGGGAGAACGCATCGGGAAGTATGGTAGCAGGGAGGACCAAGGGAGAAGGGGCTAGGCCTGCCGGACAAGCCCAGCGCGTCCGAGGAGGTTTTGCCGCTTGCCCCCGCTCTAACGCTTCACCCGGAGCTCAAACGCCGCTGCGTCCTCTCCCGGCAGGCTGAGGTGCAGCCAACCGCCGCTCACGCTGAGCTTGGCGTCCTGACCTCCAAACAGGCTGGCGGTGACGGTCTGGGTGTCTCCCTGCAAGCCCAGGCTCTTCAGGCGAAGGCTGTACGTTTTTCGCGTCTTGCCGTTATGCCAGGCGACAAGGACGCGTTCAGCCCCGTGCTCACGGGTCAACAGCAGGAGGTCATCTGCCAGCGGGGTGGGCACGGGCAGGAGCTTTTGCGTCCCCACGCTGAGGGCGCGGCTGGCCTTGCGGGCAGCGATCGCGTTTCGCGCCGCCTCAAAGACCTGCCGCTCCGCCGGGGTCCACTCGTTCTCGAAGCGCATGTCGCGGCGGTTGTCGGGGTCCTCGCCGCCCCGCATGGCGATCTCGGTGCCCTGCCAGATCACCGGCACCCCCCGGAGGGTCATCAGAGCGCGCAGGCCGTAGCGGGTCCGGGCTTGAGCCTGGTCAGCAAAGAGCGAGCCCTGTGCGAAGCGGGGAACGTCGTGGTTGTCCAAAAACAGCGCCACCTCGCCTGGCCGGGGCAACTCGTCCTGGCGCGAGAGCACGTTCACGACTCGGCTCAGGCTTTGGCCGCCCATGATGCTCTGGCGCATCGCCTCCTGAAGGCTGAAGTGAAACAGGCTGTCAAAGCCCGCTCGCTGCCACTCGGCCACCGTGCCGGTGTCGGCCCCGTACCATTCGCCCAGAGTCCAGGTGCCCGCCGCGCGGTCCCGAGCGAGCAGGTCCTGTACAAAGGGCTGCTCCACGTGTTTGATCGCGTCGTACCGGAAGCCGTCTACGCCCCGCGCGCGCCAGAAGTCCGCGTTGCCCAGGAGGAGCGTGCGTACCTCGGGGTGCGACTGCTTCAGGTCGGGCAAGCCGGCAAGCGGGCAATTCACGTCCTTGTCGCGTGCCTCGCTGCACTCCGCCTGCCCGTTAAACCACGCCGGACGTTTCTGAACGGCTTCTGCCGCGTAGCCGTAGTGGTTGATCACCTGGTCGAGGACCACGCGCATGCCCGCTCCATGCGCCGCTTTCACAAAGGTCTCGAACTCCGCGAGCGTTCCGAAGTGTGGGTCGACCTCCCGGAAGTCGGCGGGCCAGTACCCGTGGTAGGGCGCGGTGCCGAAGCTGTTTGTCGCCTGTTGCCGGTAGATGGGCGTCAGCCATACCGCTGTTGCTCCCAGCGCCTGAAGGTAGGGGAGCTTTGCCGTCAGGCCCGCGAGGTCCCCACCGTGCCAGGCCCGCGGGTCCGAACGGTCTACGCCAGCGTTGTTTGCCGCATTGCCGTCCGCAAACCGGTCAGGCATCACCTGGTAGATCACCTGCCCTTCAAAGGACGGCCGAAGCGGGGAGGTCTGCGCGCTGGCCAGCGAGGCAAGCAGCGCGGCACAGAGAGGAAAGCGGCGCATAGGAACATGCTAAGGGGAGAAGGCGCCTTACCCCGTGTTCCGAACCCCGGCGGCGATCCCCTGGAGGCTGAGCAGCAGGGGCCGCTCATAGCGGTCGAGGCCGCCTTCCTCGCTGCGGGCACGGCGCAGGAGCTCAGCTTGAATGCGGTGGATGGGATCGATGTACGGATTGCGCAGCCCGATGCTCTCGCGCAGCCTGGGTTCGTTGGCCAGCAGCTCGCCGCCCACAGCCTCCTGTACTCGCCGGACCGTCTCGTGGTAGGCGTCTGCCAACTTCCGCGCGAGGCGCGACGGCTCCGCCAGGCGCAGGTACTCGGCAAAGATCAGAAAGTCACTCTTGGCGAGGCTCATCTGGGCGTTGTCGAGCACCGTGCGGAAAAAGGGCCACTGGGCGTACATCTGCCGGGCGAGGTCCGGGCCGATCTCGCGCAGCCCTTCGGCCAGGCCGTACCAGCCGGGCAGGTTGGCGCGGTTTTGCGTCCAACTCATCACCCAGGGGATCGCGCGCAGGTTGGAGAGGGTGGGCGCACCGGAGCGGCGCACCGGTCGGGAGGCGATGTTGAGCCGAGCGATCTCGTGAATGGGCGTGACCGCCTCAAAAAAGGGCAGAAACTCGGGGTCATTCACCAGGGCGCGGTAGGCCCGTGCGCTGGCGTGGGCGGCGCGGGCCAGCGCTTCCGTCCACTCCGCCGGAGGGTTTTGGGCGGGGCGGGCAGCGGCCAGGAGCAGGCCGTACAGCGCCTGTTCCAGGTTGCGCCGCGCCAAGACGGGATGGCTGTATTTGTCCGCCAGCGCCTCCCCCTGCTCGGTGATGCGAATGCCCGCGTCGATCGTTCCGGCGGGTTGTCCCAGGATCGCGCGTGAGGCCGGGCCGCCACCACGCCCAATGGAGGTCCCCCGACCATGGAAAAAGCGCCAGCGAACGCCCGCGCGGCGGCACACGTCACTGATGGTGCGTTGTGCCTCGTGCAGCGCCCAGTTGGCCGCCAAGAAGCCTGCGTCCTTGTTGGAGTCGCTGTAGCCCAGCATAATCTCCTGCACGTCTTCACCCAACACCCGGCGGTACTCGGGGAGAGCGAGCAGTTCCCACACGATCTGCGGAGCGCGGGTGAGGTCGTCGAGCGTCTCGAACAGCGGCACCGGCAACACCCTAAAGCCCACCTCGCGGGCCAGCAGGAGGGGTTCAAGCACGTCGCTGACGCTCTCGCTCATGCTGATGATGTACCGGCCAAAGGCGCGCGCGCCGACCAGGCGGGTGGCGGCCTGCACCTCGCGGATGGGCCCAATCGCCCGCTCGAGCTCCTCGGGGAGCGCTTCCCCAGCAGGCCACAGGGGGCGGCGCGAGCGGAGTTCGCGGGTCAGCACCTCCTGTTTGGCGTGCTCGGGGAGGTTCAGGTAGTTGGGTTCTCCCCCGGCCTCTGCGAGCAGGCGCGCGACCGCTGCTCCCACCTGTGCGCTGTGCTCGCGGATATCTAGGCTCACCAAATGCTGGCCGAACACCCGCGCGACGGTGAGGAGCGGCGTGAGCAGCAGGTCGGCACTGCGGTGCTGCCCATCTTCCTCCAGCCGGGCCCTCAGCGCTTCTAGGCGGGGCAAAAGGTCAACCGGCTCGCCATCCCGCACCGCGCCATACAGCGCGCGCAGCTCCGTGCGGTACGAGGTCTGGTCCGGCGGGTCCAGGTTCTCCTGGCTGAGGTCCGTGTACGCCTGCCGCACCGCCGCGAGCAGCAGGTCGCGCGCCCGTTCGCGGTGGAGCGTGAGGGCCTCGCGGGTGGCTTCTGGCGTCACAAAGGGATTGCCGTCCCGGTCCCCGCCCATCCACGAGGAGAAAGAAAGGGGCAAAACGGCGCTTGTTGCGCGCCCGTACACCCGCTGAAAGGCCCGGCGCAGGTCCCGCTGCAATTCGGGCAGCGCCTGGGCAATGGAGGCGACGTAGTGGAGCCCGCCCTTGACCTCGTCCAGCACGGTGGGTTTCAGGCGGCGCAGCTCCGGCGTTCCCCACAGCGCCTCGACGTGGGCGGCGACCCGCTCCAGCGCTTCCCCCTCCAGGTGGGGGAGATCCCGCGCGATCTCCACCAGATGACTGCGAACGGTGCGGCGGCGCATCTCCGTGGGGTGGGCGGTAAAGGTCAGCCCCAGGTTCAACCGCGCGAGCAGGGCTTCTGCCTCCTCAGCGCTCACGCCCTGCTCACGCAGTTCCGTGAGGGCCTCTTCTAGGCTCTGGGGCCGCACGCCCTGGCGGCTCGAGAGCACCCGCACCCGCTCATGCTCCTCGGCCAGGTTCACGAGCTGGAAGTACCAGGTAAAGGCGCGCACCAGGTTTCCGGCTGTCCGCGCGTCGAGGCTGGCGAGCAGCTCGCGCAGTTCGGTGTCGTTGCCCCCGGCGCGCACCTCGCGCACCAGAGCACGCGTGCGCTCCACCAGGTCGAAGAACGCCTCGCCCTCCTGTTCCTTGAGCACCTGCCCCAGCGTGCGCCCCAGGACGTTCACGTCACTCCTGATATTCATGTGCCGCTCCCATGCGAGGCAGCATAGACGGCGGCGGAACACAGCCGGTGGCAGGTGTGAGGACAACTTCGCGCGGGGGTTTGGCCTCCTCTACTCCTCTCCCGCTTCGGTGAGGTGCACCCGCTCAATGCGCAGGGTGCGGTTGTCCGAGAGTTCCAGGGCGACGCCGTTGAGCTCTGCCGGACCCCCTGCCACGCTGAAGCGGTGGGGCCGCTCGGTCAGGAATTTCTGAATCGGGCCCTGCGGGTCGGCCCCAATCACGCTACGGGACGGCCCGGTCAAGCCCGCGTCCGTTTGAAACCCTGTTCCCCGGGGCAGGAGGCGCGTGTCGGCGGTTGGCACGTGGGTATGGGTGCCGATCACCGCGGCGACCCGCCCGTCGAGGTACCAGGCGAGCGCGGCTTTTTCGCTGGTCGCCTCCGCATGCAGGTCTACGAACACGTGGCCGAGGTCGGGCCGCTGAAGGAGTTCATCCATGGCGAGAAAGGGGTTGGCGACCGGCTCCATAAAGACCCGGCCCAGGAGGTTGACCACCGTCAGACGTTCTTGTTCCCCGGAGGCGCCCAGCACCTCAAAGGTGCGCCAGCCCACGCCCGGCGTTCCGGGGTCGCTGGTGTTCAGCGGCCGCACGATGGGGTAGCTCGCCTCGTCCAGCAGAAGCGAGTACACGTCCTTGTGGTGCCAGGCGTGGTTTCCCAGGGTGATGCAGTCGGCCCCCGCCCGCAGGATCGCTTCGGCGGCTTCACGGTGGAGGCCAAAGCCTCCGGCGGCGTTCTCACCATTCACGATCACGAAGTCAAACCGGGGACGCAGGGTCGGGAGGTGGGTTCCCAGGATTCGGCGGCCCGGTTGCCCGTAGACGTCGCCCACAAACAGCACGCGCAGCATGACGTCACCTTAGCGTGACGCAGAAGCCCTTCATCACGCCCCCCTCACAGGGGAAGCTTTAGGCTAAGCCTGTATGGTTGCCCTGCCTCACCTCCGCGACCGCCGCCCCGGCGTTGGCCCAGGTCCGCAGCGGAGGGTTCGTGCTTGAGCAGCTGGGCGACCGAGCGAGGGCCACTGCCCTGCCCCTGGTTCCGCGCTGCGCCGTTCTGGACACGGCCATTCACCTGCTGTGCCTGTGGCAGGAGGACGGACAAGAGGGCCATCCGCGGCGGACCATGGCCCGCGCCGAACAGTTGGCACGGGCGCTGAGGCTTCCTGCCCGCCGGGTGCGCGCAGTGCGTTGGGGAGCGGCGCTGCACGACATCGGCAAGGAGCAGGTGCCGCCAGCGATTCTCCAGAAACCCGGGCCGCTTGATCCCCTAGAACAGCAGACGATCCGCCAGCACCCCGACTGGGGGGTAGCGCGGCTTGCCGGACTGCCCTGGCTGCCGCAGGAGACGCTGCACGCGGTGCGGCACCACCACGAGCGTTGGGACGGCCAGGGGTACCCGCTGGGCCTGTACGGGTCCGCCATTCCCCTGAGTGCGCGCATCGTCGCCCTGGCAGATGTGTACGACGCCCTGACGAATCGCCGGGTGTACAAGGCGGCCTGGACGACCGAACAGGCGGCCCTCTACCTGCTTGCGGAGGTTGGGCGGCAGTTTGACCCGGAGCTCACCCGACTCTTTGTGGGGCACGTGCTGGGCTTTCCGCATCTGCTCGCCTGGACCCGTACGCGGGAGGTCGATGGATTCCGGCCCCAGCCGTAGCCTCTAGGAAAGCGCCAAAGGCTCACTCCAGATAGGGTGCGAACCGGCGCAGGGTGGAGGCGTCGGGGTTGGGCTGGACACGCAGCAGGCGGTTGCCACTAAAGGTCAGCAGCAGGGTGGGCACCGGGGCGGCCTGGGCGGTGAGGCGAGCCTGTCCGCTCAGCAGGGCCTGGGCCGTGCGGGTGTCCAAGGTCAGCGTTTGCGCGCTGAGGGCAGGAGCCGCGGCCTTGACGCTGCCCCGCGCCGTGACAAAGCCGGTCTTCAGATGCAGCACCAACTGGTCCGCCGTGAGCTGTTTGAGCCGTGCGTCCGTGTAGGTGACGCCACCCGACGCCGTGAGGGTCCCCCGCTGAAGGTCATACGTGACGTTCGGGGCGCGCAGCGTGCCGCCCTGGCGGGTGGTCAGCGTCGCTGCCTTGGCGCTGAGGCGTTCGCCGGGTTGGAGTTCCAGGTGTCCGGCGGTCAGTTTCAGACCGCTGCGGGCATCGCTGACGGTGCCCCCCTGGGGGAAGTGGGTCGCGCCCGTTTCCAGATTGAGATTCTGTGGTCCGCGCGGCGTGACATTCAGCCCACCAAAGGTGACCGCGCTGCCGGTGCCCAGCGTCAGCGCGGCCAGCAGGGAAAGAAGAGGACGCTGCATGGACCCAGGCTAGCGCCCCGCCCCTGAGCGGTGTGAGCGAACGCGTCAGCTCCGGTTCAGAAGGAGCCCGGTTTCGGCGCGGCTGTGGTTCTTTCTGCGCCCGCTGGCGGTACACTCGCCCCAGTGAAGCGTCTCCTTCTTCTCCTGCTCCTCGCGGCGTCCACAGTGTTCGCCGCGCCCCGCGTGGGGACCCATGAGGGCTACACGCGGGTGGTCTTCGACCTGCCCCGCGCCACCACCGCCCAGACCAAGGTCACCGGGCAGAGCGTCACCGTCAAACTGGGCCTGACCCTCCCCGCCGCGCAGGGCAAATTGAATGCGCCCGGGGTGACTGCCTACGCCGTAGCGGGCGGCACGGTGACCGTCACTCTGGCAAAGGGGTACACCCGGGCTCAGGTGAGTGTGCTGCCGCCGCGGGACGGTCAGGGTGCCCGCCTGGTGATCGACGTGCCCGCCCGTTCCTCTGCCGGGGTCGCCGCTGCCCCCGCCCGACCGACGGCGGTGACACGCCCGGCAAGCACGACCAAGGTCACGCGGCCCCGTGTGGTGCTGGACCCCGGACACGGCGGCAACGACCCGGGAATGCAAAGCCGCTGGGTCCAGGAGGAGCAGATTACGCTCGACGTGGCCCTACGGGTGCGCGACGAACTGCGCCGGCATGGTGTGGATGTGGTGATGACGCGCGAGACGGACCGCCACCTCCATCCGAACAAAGCCGCTGACCTCGACGCCCGCTCCAGGCTCGCCAGCAACGCGAACACCAGCGCCTTTGTCAGCATTCACGTGAATGCCTCGGTGAACCCGGCCGCGCACGGCATCGAGACCTACTACTTCGGACAGCCGCTGGGCGGGCAAAACCGCAGCCTCGCCATCGCGGAAAACGGTGGCGGCAGCATCGGTCAGGAACTGACCCGGCAGGCAGCCAGCAGCGCCCAGAACCTGCTCGGTGACCTTCTTGCCCAGGCCAAGCTCGCCTTTTCCCGCCAGCTCGCTCAAAAGGTCCAGTCCCGCCTCATCGCTGCGACCGGGGCCTATGACCGTGGCGTCCAGACCGACGCCTTTTACGTGATTCGTAATCCCACCACGCCTGCCATTCTGATCGAGATCGGCTTTGGTTCCAGCCCCGTAGAGGGCCCCCGCCTCGCCCAGCCGGCCTACCGCGACCGAATCGCGCACGCCATCGCCCGGGCCATCCTGGACTTTTTGAACATGAAGTGAGCTACCCGTAGACCGCGCAAGGGAGCTGCCTAGCGCCGCTTTTTCACGGTCCACGCCTGCTCGCTGATGCCCGCTGCCTGGTTGGCCGCGCGCGCCATCACAAACAGCAGGTCGGAGACGCGGTTGAGGTACACCTGAACCTGGGGATTGATCGCCTCCTCCTGGGCAAGGCGAATCACCTCCCGCTCGGCACGGCGAGCAACGGTACGGGCCACGTGCAGGGCCGCAGCTGTTGGCGTGCCGCCGGGATGCACAAACCCCGTAAAGGGCGGAGCCTGATCCTGATAGCGGTCGATCATCGCCTCCAAAAAGGAGACGTCCTCCGCGTCAATGCGGCTGAGATTTTTCGCGTACGGGCTCTCCTGCCGGGTCGCGAGGTCTGCGCCCAGGTCGAACAGCGCATTCTGGAGGTACTCCAGGTCCGCGTCCAAGACGGCGTTCGGCGGCTCGCTGTGCCCGTTGTGGGCCCGTGCCAGCCCCAGGACGCTGTTGAGTTCATCCACTGTGCCGTAGGCTTCGACCCGCGCGTGCCCCTTGCTGACCCGGTCGGCGCCGTAGAGACCGGTGGTGCCTTGGTCACCCGTTCTGGTATAGAGCTTCATGGCAGACAGGGTAGAGGGTGATGGCCCGCACTGGGCCCACAAGGTCGAGCCTACCCGCCGCGACCCACCTCCTGCCCCGGGAGTCGACCTGTCTTCTCCGTGAGCTCGCGCAGTTGCAGGGCGAGTTCCGGACGCAGCTGCGTCGCGTCAAATCGCCAGGTCCAGTTGTGGGGGCCGCTGGTGCCGGGCAGGTTCATGCGGCTTTCGCTGCCCAGGTTCAGCACGTCCTGCAGGGGCACGACGGCGAGATTGGGGCGACTGGCGAACGCGAGCTGGGTGAGCTGCCAGGCGAATGTCTCCTCGCTGGGCTGCGTCTGGGTGTAGGCGCGAAAATTCTGCCGCTCCTGCTCGTCCGCATTCTGCCACCAGCCGCGCGAGGTGTCGTTGTCGTGGGTGCCGGTGTATACGACCTGGTTTGCCCGCAGGTTGTGCGGCAAAAAGGCATTCACGCTGAAGTCGCCGCCGCCAAAGGCGAATTGCAGCACGGCCATGCCGGGCAGCGCGAAGTCGTCGCGCAGCTGCTCGACGTCGGGCGTCACCACACCCAGGTCCTCCGCGATGATCGGCATGTCGCCCAGGGCTTCCTGGACCGCCTTGAGAAGCGCGTGGCCGGGGGCCGGCACCCACTGGCCATGCACGGCGGTCTCGGCGGGATAAGGAATCTCCCAGTAGGCGGCAAAGCCCCGGAAGTGGTCGACGCGAATCAGATCGTACAGCTTCAGGCTGCCCCGGAACCGCCAGGTCCACCAACGGAAGCCGTCGCGCTCCATCACGTCCCAGCGGTAGAGCGGATTGCCCCACAGTTGCCCCGTCTCGCTGAAGTAGTCGGGCGGCACGCCCGCGACCACGGTCGGTTGGCCCTGCTCGTCGAAATGAAATTGCTCGCGGTTTGCCCAGGCGTCGCTGGAATCCAGCGCCACGAAGATGGGGATGTCTCCGATGATCTGAATTCCTCGCTCGCGGGCATACGCGCGGAGCGCTCGCCACTGCCGAAAAAACAGGAACTGGATGAACTTCACCCGCTCGATGGCCGGAGCAAGCTGTTCGCGGGCTCGGGCGAGCGCCTCCGGCTCGCGGTCACGGGTGGCCGGCTCCCAGGCATTCCAAGGGAGCCCCCCGTGGACGTCCTTGAGGGCCATGAACAGGGCGTAGTCGTCCAGCCACGCGGCTTCTTCTGCCGCAAAGGCCTCGAACTCGGCCCGCAGCTCGGGATGCGCCCCAGAGACGAAGTGGGCATGCGCGCGCGTGAGCATCTGGGTGCGCCACACGTACTGCATTCCGAAGTCCACCCGAGCGGGGCTGAAGTCGGGCATCCCCGCAAAGTCGCTCGCCTGGAGTAGCCCTTCCTCATGCAGTGTCGTCAGATCGATGAGGTAGGGGTTTCCGGCAAAGGCACTGAACGCCTGGTACGGGCTGTCCCCGTACCCGGTCGGGCCAAGCGGCAACACCTGCCAGTACGTCTGTCCGGCCTGCGCCAGCCAGTCCACGAACTGCCGCGCGGACGCGCCCAGCTCCCCGATCCCGTAGGGCCCCGGGAGGCTGGTGGGATGCAGCAGGATACCGCTCGAACGCTTGATGGTCATGGGATTCCTCCAGGGGGAATGGGTGTTGGAAGTGATTCCAGAAAAGGAGCATGCGGGGCGAGGCGGGAGGTGCTAGGAAAACGGCGCTTCAGCCTTGGCTTTGTTTTCCCTCGCTCCTGCGGCCTCACCCTGCGCCCTTACTCGTACTTGACTTCCAGCACTTCGAAGGTTGCTGGCCCTTTGGGCAGCGGCACGGTGACCGTTTCCCCCGCACGTTTGCCGCTGAGGGCCTGGCCGATTGGGCTGGCGTCACTGATCTTGCCCCGGAGGACGTCGACCTCGTAGGTGCCGACAAGCTCGAACTGCCGCTCGTTGCCCTTTTCGTCACGAACGCGGACCTTGGCGCCCAGACCGATGCCGCCCGAGGCGTCCTCCTCGATGATTTGGGCGCGTTCAAGCTGGTCTTCGAGCTCAAGGATGCGCGCCTCGTTCTCGCTCTGCTGCATCCGCGCCTCGTCGTACGCTGCGCTTTCGCGCAGGTCGCCGTCCGCAATCGCCGAGCCCATGTACTCGCTGATCTGCTCGCGCCGGGTGGTCTTGAGGTATTCCAGGGTTTCCCGCAACTTTTCGTAACCCCGCCGGGTCATGGGGATGCGTGCTTTTGTCATAGCGGCCAATTATAGGCCACCCGTGCCGCTGAGCGCTTCTGCTTCGTCCAGCCCCGAGGGGAGGGGTTCAAAGAGCGGCAGATTGTCGATGAGCCGCACGCCGAACATCCGGGCTGCGATCAGCACGCGGGCCAAAGGGTCCAGTTCCACCCGCTCGCGTTCCCTGAGGTCACGGTCCACGATCGCCAGGTAATCGAGCTGCACCTCCGGTTCTGTTTGCAACACGGCGAGCCCGGCCTGCCGCAAACGAGCGGCGTCACGTTCGCCCGCTTCGGCTGCCGCCTGCACGGCCCGCAGCGCGCGGGAAAGGACAGCGGCCCGCTCCCGCTGCTCCGGCGTCAGGTAGCTGTTGCGGCTGCTGAGGGCCAGCCCCGAGACTTCGCGTACCGTCGGCACGCCCACAATCTCGACCGGTACATTCAGGTCGCGCACCATCTGCCGCACCACCGCGAGCTGCTGCCAGTCCTTTTCTCCGAAGTATGCTCGCTCGGGCCGGACGATATTCAGGAGCTTGAGCACCACCGTCGCCACACCGGCAAAGTGGCCCGGACGCGCGCTTCCCTCCAGCGGCTCCGACGCGCCGCCGACCGCTACGGTGGTCGCGTAGCCCGGCGGGTACATCGTGTCGACGTCGGGATGAAACAGCAGGGCCGCCCCCGCTGCCCCCGCGACCGTGAGGTCACGCTGCAGGTCGCGCGGGTAGCGGCTGAGATCCTCGTTCACACCAAACTGCTTCGGGTTGACGAAGACGCTCACGACCACGGTGTCACACTCCGAGCGAGCTCGGCGGATCAAAGCCCCATGCCCCTCGTGCAGGTACCCCATGGTGGGGACAAATCCCACGCGGCCCTTGTCTGTCAGTGCCTCCCGCAGCGCCTGCGGGGTCTTGACCACCAGCGGCGTCAATCGCGGCCCCCGTCCAGCCCCAGCGCGTTCACGAGGCCGTCCAGCACCCAGCTCACCACCGTCAGAATCAGTGCGCCCACAATGGCCGCGCCCAAGCCCGCCACGTCCAGGGCCGTGACGCTCGCCACCAGCCACAGCACCACGCCATTGACCACCAGGGTAAAGAGCCCCAGCGTCAACAGGTTGAGCGGGAGACTCAGGAGGAGCAGAACGGGGCGAATAAGCGCATTGACCACCCCCAGCACCAGCGCCGCAAGCAGGATGCTCACCGCGTCCGCACCAGGCGCAAAGGTGACCCCCGCGTACAGCCGCGTCACAAGGTACAGGGCCAGCGCGTTCACCAGCAGCCGAATCAGAAAGCCCATACGCTGAGCATACGGCGCTGGGTGGCGGGGCGCAGGGATTTCCCCGAGCCGAGCTGACGGCTACGGTGCCCGCACGATTCGCGCCTCATGGGGGCGCAGGGGGAGGCCGCTTACCGGAAGATCGTTTCGGCTGCTGAGTAGGGTTTCGCCCGCGGCCACGTCGCCCACGTCCCGCGTCTCCCCGCTGAAGTTGAGCAGCACGGTGAGCCGCTCGTTCCCCAGCGTGCGCTCAAAGGCAAACACATCCGGGTGCCCCGCCTCCAGCGAGCGGTAGTCGCCGCCGACCAGGGCCGGGTGGTCGCGCCGCAGCCGCGTCAGGGCGCGGAAGTAGTTCAGGTCGCTGTGCGGATCACCCTCCTGCACCTGCACATTCACGCGGTCGGCATCCGCCGCGAGGGGCAGCCACGGAGTCACGCCCGGCAGGGTGAAGCCTGCGCCTTCGCTGCTGTCCCACTGCATCGGCGTGCGCTCGGGGTCGCGGCTGGCGGCGGGCACGTCAGGCTGCTGGAGCCCCGCCGGGTCCACCATCTTTTCAAAGGGAATCGGGACATTTTCCATGCCGATCTCATCCCCGTAGTAGACGGTCGGCGTGCCGCGCAGGGTGAGCAGCAGGGTCTGGGCCACCCGGTACTGGGCGGCGCCCACGCGGGTCTTGAAACGCGGCTGGTCATGATTCCCCAGCACCCAGTTGGGCCAGGTGTGCACCGCCCGGCACGCGGCGTCGTAGGCATCGGCAAAGGTGCGGATCTCGCCCGCGTCCCAGGGCATCAGAATGAGGTGGAAGTTAAAAGGCAGGTGCACCAGCGGCGCGTCCTGTGTGCCCGCGTAGGGGAGGAGCCGCTCGACCGGCAGGTAGATCTCGCCGACCATCATGCGGTCTTCGAACTCGTCCAGCACCTGCCGCAGCTCGCGGATGTAGGTGAACGTCTCCGGCTGGTCTTGGGTATAGAGATGCAGGAGCTGCGCGTGCTCGATCTGACCGGGGCGCCAGTCGGGGTTGGGGGGCTCGTCGCGGAACTCGGCGTCTTCGGCAAGCAGCCAGATCACGTCCACCCGAAAGCCGTCGACCCCCCGGCGCATCCAGAAGCGCAGCACCTCCGCCATCGCGGCGCGTACCTCGGGGTGACGCCAGTTCAGGTCCGGCTGCCCCGGCAGGAACTGGTGGAGGTAATACTGGCCGCTTTTCTCGTCGAGTGTCCAGGCCGGGCCACCGAAGTGTGACTTCCAGTTGTTGGGCGGCCCGCCGTCCGGCGCTGGATCGCGCCACACGTACCAGTCACGTTTCGGGCTGTCTTTGCCCTGTCTGGCCTCCTGAAACCAGGGGTGATCCGAGGACGTGTGGTTGGGCACGTAGTCGAGCATCACCTTCAGCCCCAGCCGGTGCGCCTCGGCAACCAGCGCGTCAAAGTCGGAGAGGGTTCCGAAGAGCGGATCGATATCGCAGTAATCCGCCACGTCGTACCCGAAGTCGCGCATAGGACTGGTAAAGATGGGGGAAAGCCACACCGCCTCCACCCCCAGCGAGGCCACGTACGGCAGCCGCGCCAGGATGCCCCGCAGGTCACCCACGCCGTCGCCGGAGGCGTCCTGAAAGGACCGGGGGTAGATCTGGTAGATGATCCCGCGTTGCCACCACTTCAGCTCACCGCTCAGGGACTGGGTCATGCCCAGAAGCGTAGCAGGAAAAGGGGCCATCTGAAACGATTCAGTCGCCGGTCGGTGGCCCGGCTGAACGCTGCTTGCCCCCACCCTCAAGGAGGGGCTTGCGCGTCTTGTTTGGTCGGGCGCTCGCTCTGGGCCGCCCCCGGCTTACCGGTGCGGCTCGATCACAATGATGCCGCTCTGGAGACGAGCGAGTTCCGCCTCGTGTGGCCCCTCCAGCTTCCGCATGGTGCTGAGGCTGCTGCCTTCGGGGGCGCGGGCCACGGCGTCCCCGATGCGAATCTGAGTGCTCGCAATAGGCCGCGCCCAAACGATGGCATCGGCATTCCCGCCGTAGCCCGCATGGACGACGCCGCGCAGCGCGCCCATCACGATCACGTCGCCCCCCGCAACGACTTCTGCGCCGGGGTTCACGTCCCCCAGAATCACCACGCTGCCCCGGTACTCGCCCCGAAAGCCCGCGCGTACACCGTGCGGGAGAATCACCGTGCGGGCGCTGCCCTCCTCGCCTCCTGCCGCTGGGCCGGTCACCGTGACGCGCGGGGCACGAATCCGCCCGGGTGTGCCGCCTGCGGCTCGCACCGCCGCGAGGGCCGCTTCCAGCGCGGCGGGGTCCGCGTCGCCCTGCACCTCCAGCGTGACGCTGGCGTGGAGCAGTTCGGTGCGAGCCGCCAGGGCCTGCGCCACACTCTCGGCGGTGTCGCCCGGTTCGAGAAGGAGATTCATGCCGCCGAGCGTCCCGCGAAGCTTCATCCTCGTCATCTTAGCGGACGCTTGGTGATCTCATGAGTGTGCAGGGGCCGGACCGTGGTATAGAATGTGACTTATGCAGATTCAGGAGGGCACCCTTGGTGCAGCTTGATCCCGGCGCGGTCGTCACTGGCCGCGTGACGCGCGTGACCGACTTCGGTGCGTTTATCCAGTTTGAGAACGGCGAGACCGGCCTGGTTCACATCTCGCAGATCGCGCACTCCTTCGTGCGGAACATCCACGACCACGTCCGCGAGGGCGAGACGGTGGAAGTCAAAGTGCTGGGCCGCGACGAGCGGGGCCGCCTCGACCTTTCCATCAAGGAGTTGCTGGACGAACCCGAGGAGTTGCCGCGCCCCCGAGCCATAGGCCGCCAGAGCCCTCAGTTTGAGGCCAAGCTGCGTTCTTTTATGCGGGACGCCAAGGAGCGAACAGGCGGCGGTAGCGGCAAGAAGGGCCCCGCCAGCACGAAGCGCAAGAAGTAAGGCATTTCCGGGGAGGTCCGCCCCACTCTCGCCGTGCTGAACGGGCTGGCGAGGGTTGCCCGCAACGCTGAGCCCAGAGCCCTGCCCCCCTAGGTGGGGCTCTTTGTTGTGGCCTGTCTTTTTCCCGTACTGTACCCCCATGTCCAACCTCAAACAAAGCCGCCCGGAGGCGGATGTGATCGTCGTGGGGGCCGGTTTGGCGGGGCTTGTGGCGACCGCAGAGCTGGCGGACGCGGGCAAGCGGGTGCTGCTTCTTGACCAAGAGGGCGAGCAGAATCTGGGCGGGCAGGCCTACTGGTCCTTTGGCGGCCTGTTCTTTGTGGATAGCCCTGAACAGCGTCGCCTGGGGATCCGCGACTCTCGTGAGCTCGCTGGACGCGACTGGAGCACGGCGGCTTGCTTTGACCGCCCGGAGGACCACTGGCCCCGGAAGTGGGCAGAAGCGTACCTGGACTTCGCCGCTGGCGAAAAGCGTGCCTGGCTGCACCGCCTGGGGCTGCGCTGGTTTCCCGCGGTGGGCTGGGCCGAGCGCGGTGGGGCGGGAGCCGGACTTCCCGGCAACAGCGTGCCGCGCTTTCACATCACCTGGGGAACGGGACCGGGGGTGCTGGAGCCCTTTGTGCGGCGGGTGCGCGAGCATGCGGCGGCGGGGCGCGTACAGTTGCGGTTTCGGCACCGCGTGCGCGGGCTGAACATCACGGGCGGAGCGGTTCATGGCGTCTACGGGGACATTCTCGAACCGTCTGAGGTGGCCCGCGGCGAGGCGAGTTCGCGCGTTGTGGTGGGTGACTTCTCGCTTCATGCCGGGGCTGTGCTGGTGACCTCGGGTGGCATCGGCGGGAATCATGACCTGGTGCGCCGCTACTGGCCGGCGGAGCGGCTGGGCCCCCCGCCTGCTGAAATGGTGTCGGGCGTCCCGAAGCATGTGGACGGCCTGCTGCAACAGCAGGTGTGGGCGGCCGGGGCGAACCTCATCAACCCAGACCGCATGTGGCACTACACCGAGGGCCTGCGCAACTGGAACCCCATCTGGCCCAACCACGGCATTCGTATCCTGCCGGGGCCGAGCAGCCTGTGGCTTGACCCCACCGGGCGGCGGTTGCCCTTTCCACACATTCCCGGCGGCAGCTCCCTGGATACCTTGCAGCACATCACCACCCACGGCTACCCCCACACCTGGTTCCTGCTCAACCGCGCGATGATCAAGCGTGAGTTCGCCCTGTCGGGCAGCGAGCAAAACCCCGATCTGACCGGCAAAAACCTGCGGCTGACCCTCAGGCGTGCCGGCAAGGCCGTGCAGGCCCCCGTGCAGGCGTTTATGGACCACGGGGCCGATTTTGTCGTGCGGGACAATTTGCGCGACCTGGTCAGCGGCATGAACGCGCTGACCGGCCAGGAGCTCGTGGACTACCGCACGGTCGAACGGGAGGTCCGCGACCGTGACCTTCAGACCTCGAATGTTGCAGGAAAGGACGCGCAGCTCGCCATCGCTCGGGGGGCGCGCCAGTTCCTGAGTGAGCGCCTCATCCGGGTGGCCAAGCCCGCGCCCATCCTGGATCCCGCGGGGGGGCCCCTGATCGCCGTGCGGCTCAATCTCCTCACCCGCAAGTCGCTCGGTGGGCTAGAAACAGATCTCCAGGGCCGTGTCCTGCGCCCCGGCAGCGAAGTGTTTTCCGGCCTGTACGCGGCGGGAGAGGTGGCGGGCTTCGGGGGCGGCGGAATGCACGGGTACCGAGCGCTGGAGGGCACCTTCCTGGGTGGCTGCCTCTTCAGTGGACGGGTGGCGGGACGCGCGATTGCCGCGGCACTTTGATTGTTTTAACCGCCGCGTAACCGAGCTGCGCCACACTGCGCCCATGAAGAGGAACCTCTCTTTGCTGGCCCTTGGTGGTGCGCTTGCGCTGGGCACGTTTGTGGGTTTCGAGGTGTCGGAGCGGTCGAGCGCGCAGGTGACGAGTACGCCGCCCGTGGCGACGACCCCTGCCACCCCTGCCGCCTCCCCGGCTTTTGATTCGGGACGTGCTCGCACCGAGTCGGAGGCAAATACCGTTCAGGTCGTCAAGGCCCGCGAAGGTGGCCTCGTGTACATCAGCGTCACCGAGAGCGCCGAGAACAGTCCTCAGGCGCAGCTGCGGCGACAGCTTCAGGAACAGTTTGGGTTCACCCTCCCCGACGACGGCTCGGGCGAGGTGCAGCAGGGCACCGGCAGCGGGTTTTTCGTGAATGCCCAGGGGGACATCCTCACCAATAACCACGTGGTCGAGGGTGCCAGCGAGATCACCATTCGCCTGCACGGCAACAAGCAGACGTACAAAGCCCGGGTGATCGGCCGCGCCCCTGACTTCGATCTGGCCCTGATCCGCGCCGAGGGGCTTCCCCGCGACGCGATCGAGCCCATCCCGCTGGGCGACTCTTCACAGCTTGACGTGGGCCTCAAGGCGATTGCGATGGGTGCGCCCTTTGGGCTGGACTTCAGTGTGTCGGAAGGCATTATCAGCAGCCTGGAACGTGAGGTGCCGGTTGGGGCCAAGGGGGTCTATCAGAACGTGATCCAAACGGACGCGGCGATCAACCCTGGTAACAGCGGCGGTCCTCTCCTCAATAGCGCCGGTCAGGTCATCGGCGTGAACACCCAGATTCTCACCGGTGGTATCGGCCAGAGTGCGGGCGTCGGCTTCGCCATTCCCATCAACACCGTCAAGCGCCTGCTGCCGCAGTTGCAGCGGGGCGGGGAGGTCAAGACGCCCACCCTGGGGATTCAGTTTGCGGATCTGAGTGCTCTTCCCCAGGACCAACGCCAGAAGCTGCACCTTCCCGCGACGGGCCTCCTGGTGCAGCAGGTCTATCTGGGAAGCCCGGCCGCACGCGCCGGCCTCCGGGGCGGCACCGTTCGCGACCCGGAAACCGGACTCGTCACCGGGGGCGACATCATCACGGCGGTGGACGGGCAGCCGGTCACCGACGCGAACGAGCTGCCCCGCGCGGTGATCGGCAAGCAGATCGGGGAAACCCTGCGCCTCACCGTGGAGCGAGGCGGACAGACCCGTGAGGTGACGGTCAACCTTCAGGCGTTCACGCTTCCCAACAACCAGCAGTAGAAGGCCGGTCAGCAGCCGGGTGCCCCTTGTCGGCGCCCGGCCGCTGGCTTGTGCAGGAGCGCGCGCGCGAGTGTCCAGCCCATCCGACCGGCTGCTTGTTAGGACTGGAATCTGGAGTATAGTTCGCCCTGCTCCCGCTGGGAAAAGCCGTCCCTCTGCGCGCCGTCCACCCACGGACGTGGCCGGAGGGGGACAAAAGGAGGCCAGTCAACTTGAATTCCGTCACCATTGTGATCGCTGCTGCCTGCATTCTGGCCATCGCCTACCGGCTGTACGGCACCTTTCTGACGGCGAAGGTGCTGGGAATGCCGCAGGAGCCGACGCCCGCCCATGCCCTGGAGGACGGCAAAGACTACGTTCCTACCAGCCGCTGGGTGACCTTCGGCCACCACTTTGCGGCCATCGCGGCGGCCGGACCGCTGGTAGGACCAGTGCTGGCCGCGCAGTTTGGCTACCTGCCGGGGTTGGTGTGGCTGCTGATCGGCGCGGTGATCGGCGGCGCTGTTCACGACACCGTGGTGCTGTTTGCCAGCATGCGGCAACGAGGCGAAAGCCTCTCCGAGATCGCCAAACGCAAACTCGGTCCGGTGGCGGGCTTCTGCACGGGGCTCGCCATGCTCTTTATCATCACCATCACCATGGCGGGGCTCTCGATGGTGGTGCTGCACGCGCTGGAACGCAACCCCTGGAGCACCTTTACGGTGGGAGCCACCATTCCCATCGCGCTCCTGGTGGGCGTGCTCATCAAGCAGACCGGAAACCTGAAGCTCGCCAGCGCCCTGGGCCTGCTGCTGATGTTGGCGGCGATCCTGGTGGGGCCATCCCTCAAAGACACCCCCTTGGGGCAGGCCCTCACCCTCGACCGTCAGACGCTGGCCATCATCCTGCCGGTCTATGCTTTCTTCGCCTCGGCGCTGCCCGTGTGGCTGCTGCTCGCGCCCCGTGACTACCTCAGCAGCTTCATGAAGATCGGCGTGTTTATCGCGCTGATCGCGGGCGTGTTCCTCGTTCACCCCGCCCTTCAGTTCCCGGCCTTCACCGAGTTTATTCATGGCGGGGGGCCGGTGATCGCCGGGCCGGTGTGGCCCTTTGTGAGCATCACCATCGCGTGCGGGGCCATCAGTGGCTTCCATGCCTTTATCAGCGCGGGCACCACGCCCAAGATGCTCGACCGCTGGAGCGACGTGAAGCCGGTCGCCTTCGGGGCCATGCTCGTCGAGTGCATGGTCGCCGTGCTCGCCCTGATCGCTGCCACCAGCCTGCACCCCGCCGACTACTTCGCCATCAACGCCACGCCGGAGAAGTTTCAGCAGCTTGGCATGACCGTGCAGGCCCTGCCGCAGCTCAGCCAGGAGGTCGGCCTGGACCTCGCAGGCCGCACGGGCGGCGCCATCAGCCTTGCGGCGGGCATGACGTACATCTTCAAGAACGTCCCCTTCTTCCAGCACCTCGCGGCGTACTTCTTCCAGTTCATCATCATGTTCGAGGCGGTGTTCATCCTGACCGCCATCGACGCGGGCACGCGGGTGGCCCGTTACCTCATTCAGGACTTCTTCGGGGACGTGTACCGGCCCCTCAAGCGGCTCGACTGGCTGCCGGGCGTGATCTTTGCCAGCGTTCTCGCCTGCTTTTTCTGGGGCTTTCTGCTGTACAGCGGCAACATTTCCTCGATCTGGGCCCTCTTTGGCGTGAGCAACCAGCTGATGGCCTCGATCGGCCTGATCATCGGCGCGACCGTCATCCTGCGGCTGCACCAGCGGGCCAAGCGCTGGTACATGCTGACCTGCCTGCTGCCGCTCGCGTACCTGTACGTGACCGTGAACGTGGCGGGCGTGTGGATGATCCGCAACGTGTACCTCGCGCCGGGTGCCGGGCACAGCGTCCTCAACGCGGTCCTCTCCATCACCATGCTCGTGCTGGGGGCTGTCATCCTCCTGATCGCCATGCACGACTGGTGGAAGACCCTCCGCCGGCCCCAGATGACGCTCGCTCCCAGTGCGGCCGACTGATCCGCTCCCTGGGCGGTCTCTCCGGTGTTCCCGGTGTCCCGGTGGGGCCGCTCTTGCTTGCTTCGCCGCTAGCCGAACAGCGGCCCCAGGTCCGTCAGCACGCCCGTCGGCTGCACGTCACAGAACTCGTACCCTCCGAACACCTCGAGAAACGTAGCTGGGGAGAGCAGGCGTGTCTGCCGACTGGGACCGGTGACCTGCACGTCCTCCCCGCGTGCCGTCAGGTGGTACACGCCGGTTCTGCGGCCCTGCTGGGTACAGACGGTCACGGCGAACTCGCGCCCGCCGCGCTTGGTCAGGAAGGAAAGCAGCTCGGCGGGCGTCATCCGGTGGGGAGGATAGAGCAAAGGGGCCGAGCCGGGAGAGTGCCCCTTTTTAGCTCACCACAGTTCCCGCGCCACCAAGCGCCGCGCTGACCGGCTTCCCCGCGCGGGCGTCTCCGAAGATGACGCGCTTAACGCCGCCTTGCACGGCCTCGGCGGCCCCCAGCACCTTCTTTTTCATGCGGTCTTGGGCCACGTCCAGGTAGCGTTCCACGTCGTGGGCAGGAATGCTGGGAATGAGGCTCCCCTCGTCGGGGTAATTCCGCAGCAGACCGGGCACGTTGGAGAGCAGCAGCAGCGCGTCGGCCCCCAAGGCGACGGCCAGGGCGGCGGCGGCGCGGTCCCCGTCCACATTGATCGCCACGCCCTCGTAGCTCGCGGCGGGGGGCGTCAGGACAGGGAGGTAGCCCGCGCCCAACAACAGCTTCACCAGGTCCACATTCACCCGCTCGACGGTGCCGGTATGGTCACCGCGCAGCACCTTGACCTTGCCGTTCTCGACCACACGCACACTGTCCTTGTGTTTGCCCTCGAAGATGCGCCCGTCCAGCCCGGATAGGCCGACCGCGTTCACGCCCAGGCGTTGAAAACGCTCGACCAGTCCCTTGTTCACCTTGCCGCAGTACACCATCTCAAAGATCTCCAGCGTCTTGCGGTCGGTGAAGCGCGACGTGTACCCGCTCGGGCTGGTCACGAAGCGCGGCGGGTGACCCAGCGCCTCGGCCACCCGGTTCGTCTCGCCGCTGCCCCCGTGCACGAGGACGAACCGCTGCCCCTCCTGCCACAGCGCGGCGAGGTCGGCACAAACCGCGTCGTAGTCAATTCCGGCGCTTCCGCCCACCTTCACGACAATCATGGGCTGAAGGTAGCACGCGCCAACTTAAACGCACAAATGCTTTACATGCGTTAAGATTAAATCGGTCGCAGCCGTTGAGGTTGGACGTGATCAGCCCAGTTCTTCCTCGCGGACCAGGTCAGCGTACTCCGGATGTCTCTGGATATAGGCCGCGACGAAGCGGCAGACGGGCACCACCCGCAGCCCCCGCGCACGGGCGTCATCGAGCGCGGCTTGGACCAGTTGCGAGGCTAGACCCTCGCCCTCGTGGCCCTCCGCAACCTCAGTATGCGTCAAGATGAGGGTGTCGCCTTCCGGCTGGTACTCGGCGAGTCCCACCCGCTGTCCGTTCAGCGCGATCTCGTAGCGGCGCTCAGCCTCATTGTTGGTAACCCGTACGTTTTGGTTCATGCCTCAGGGTAGAGCCCGGCTGTTCGGTACGGTGCATCTCTTAAGAGAGTGGCAGCGAGCGCCCCCGTCGGCCCCGGTCACCAGACCTCCGGGAAGCGCGCCCTCGCGGGTGTGTTCCTCGCCGGTGGGCTCTGGGGCACCGCGCTCCCTTACCCGCACAGGATGGGGGCCCTCACTGCGGCCACTCACCCAGCACGCGGCGCAGCAGGGCCACCTGGCCCCAGTGGTAGGCGCTGTGGGCCGCGAGGTCGGTCAGCACGTCCCGCGCGCGGGGGGAAGGCTGTTCGGCCAGGGCACGCGCCTCGGCCAGACCCAGGCGCAGGTCGGTCAAGAGGGCGTCAAAGGCCGCCGCATTCACCACGCCCGGCCAGATATCCAGCTCTTCCGGCCAGGTTTCTGTCCTGCCCGAGGCCAGGTCGAGGCTGGCCCGCTGCGTCACTGCGAGGTGGGCGAGCAGCTCCGCGAGCGTATAGGGCACATTCGGCACTGTTCGGGCCGCCCGCTCAAAGGTGAGGCCGTCCAGCAACGTTTCAGGAGCAGGAAAAATCGCGCCGCCCCCCAGGGCCGATTGCAGGATGTTCATGGGGCCCAGCCTAACGGCCCCCGTGAAAACGGCCAAGAGAGATTCAAGGGACCGTTGCCGCCGTGTGAAGCCGCGCAAGACGCATCCGCCACGTCACTGCGCGACACTGCAGGCAGCACGACGGGAGCTTGCCCATGATGATGTCCAATCCCACGCCGATCGAAATTCTGCTTGTCGAGGACAGTGAACCCGACATCATTCTGACCGAGGAAGCGTTTGCCGCTGCGGGCCTGACCAACAAGCTCCATGTCGTTCGCGACGGCGTCGAGGCGCTGGCGTTTTTGCGCCGTCAAGAAGGATACGAGGACGCGCCGCGTCCAGACGTCATTCTCTTGGATATCAATATGCCGCGCATGAACGGTCTGGAGGTGCTTGCCGAACTCAAGCGCGACCCGCAGCTCATGACCATCCCGGTGATTGTTCTGACCACCAGCCAGGCTGACGAGGACATCCTGCGCTCCTACCAGGCCCATGCCGCGAGTTACGTGGTCAAGCCCATAGATTTCGAGCACTTCTATCAGGCGGTGCACTCTCTGGGCCGCTACATGTTGAGCGTGGTGCGCCTGCCGCCCCCCTGAGTGGCGTTCAGGCCGGGTGAAGCCCCGCGAACTCCAGCCCACAGGTTTCCGGCCAGCCGTGCGCGATGTTCAGGCACTGCAGGGCATGCCCCGCCGTCCCCTTGACGAGGTTGTCAATCGCGCTGATGAGCACCACGCGGCCGGTATCCAGGTCCATTTCAAAGCCGAGGTCACAGTAGTTGGTGCCGTCAAGGAGCATGGGGTCGGGATAGCGGTGGACCCCCCGCGCGACCTTGACGATACGGATAAAGGGTTCCTGGGCGTACACCTCGCGGTAGGCAGCCCACACGTCGCGGTCACTGTAGCCGTCGGGAATCCAGGCCTGGATGGTCGTGAGGATGCCCCGCACCCGCGGGGTGCTGATCGCCGTGAGATGCAGGGGAAAGCGGCCCGGCAGCTCCTGCTGCGCCTCCGCCGTATGGCGGTGACCGACAGGCTTGTAGACCCGCAGGCTGCCAGCCCGCTCCGGGTGGTGGCTGGCCTCGGTGGGACTCGCCCCCGCCGCGCTCGACCCGACCAGCCCGGTGGCGATGATGTCCTTGGGCAGCAGCACCCCGAGCTTGAGCAGCGGGTAAAGGGGCAGGATCACGCTCGTCGCGAAGCAGCCCGCGCAGGCAATGCGAGTGGCGCCACGCAGCTCCTCGCGGTGCAGTTCGGGATTGCCGTACACCCAGTCGTTCAGCTTTTCCGGCGCGGGATGGTCCTCGCCGTAGGTGGCGCGGTACACCTCGGGGTCCTTGAGGCGGAAGTCGGCGGACAGGTCCACGATCACGCGCGCCTTGCCCTCGAACTCGGCCAAGCGCTTGGCGGCGCTTCCGTGTGGCAGGGCCAGCACCAGGATATCGGCCTCCTCCAGCTCCGCCGACCGCCGGAACTTCAACCCTGTGCGGCCCCGGAGGTTGGGGTGAACGAGCGACACCGGTTGCCCGGCGCTGCGCTCGCTGGTCACCTGGGTCACGTTCAGGTAAGGGTGCCCCAGTGCCAGCCGCAGGAACTCCCCGCCCGCGTACCCGGAGCCGCCCACAATGGCGACGGAAAGTCGGTCAGAACCAGTCATGTGGTCCAGTACATCACAAATTGTAGGAGTGGGGTCGTAGAAGTTTACATTTGATAAGACTTGGAGGGATTGACTTATGGTGTGGCAGACGAAGACCCGGGGCAGGATGGCTTGCGCATGGTGCTAGAGTCACCCTCCGATCAAGGTCAGGCCAATCAGGGTCGGGTTCGCGCCCTTGCCCTCGCTGACCAGCGAGACACTCTGAATCACCACGCCGGGTTTGGGGTTCGCCCACTCCAGGACGGGCACGTTCACGTCTAGCCCTTCGCGCGTCTGGCCGACCCAGCCGGGCGCGGGAATCATGCTGAGGTTCTCGGCGTTCGCGGCGGTTTCGGTCCAGGCGCGCAGGTGCCGCCCGTACTCCAGCGGGACATTGAGGAGGCTCCCGTCCGCGTACCGGACCTCCAGGCGGCCTACGGCCTCGCGGTGGTTGCCCGGCCAGCCGGTGGTGAGGAGCAGCGCGAGTGCGCTGGCCTTGCGGCCCAGTTCCACCGTCACGCGCTCGGGCAGGTCGCGCACTGCGGCCCGGTTTCCGCGCAGCATCACCGCGCCGCTCACGTCGAAACGGTACGCGCCGATCCGCACGTTCTTCCCGGCGGGGAGGTTGCGCAGGTCGGTGTCCGGTCCCTTCTGAATCCAGCCCTTCTCATCGTTGTCGGTGAGTTTGCGCGTCACCAGCGGCGCGAGGTTGACCAGGCTGCCCGCCGTCTGCCCGTAGGCCCCCGGTGCGTAGAGATCACGGTAGACGGCGTCCGCGTTCGTCACGGCCTTCCCCGCCGGGTTCCAGAAGCTCGCCCCCCCGCGTACCAGCGCCACGCCCTGCTCGGCCATACCGTCCCATACGCTGGGATTGCCGAAGTACCCGCTCCAGCGCGTCTGGATCATGCCCACAGCGCCCGACTTCAGGGCCGTCCGCGCGAGGCCCTCCGGATTGCCCGCCTTGAACCCGGACGCCCCCAGCACTGGGAAGCCCAGCGCCCGAATGCGGCTCAGGGTGTTCGTCTCCGTGTCCGCCGTGTAGTTCCAGTACGCGACCTGAATGTCCTTGGGGAGTTTGGCGGGCAGGCTGCCGATCAGCGCGTCACTAAAGGCCACGTCATGCCAGATCATCGTCCCGACGTTCCGTGCCCGCAGGAAGGCATAGAGCTTGAGCGTGTCGTCCACGAAGAGCTTCTCGAAGCCCACCGCTTTTCCGTTCTCCCGCGCGGGGAAGCGGTCGCGGTTCCTCACCTCGTCGTGTCCGATATGGATCACCTTGGGTTGGAAGACCTCTACCGCCTCGCGCAGCACCGGGAAGATCACGCGCTCGTACGTCTGGGGGTTCAGTGTGTCGTAGGCATAGGGGTTTTGCGAGTCGGGGTCCTGCATCAGGTCGCGGTTCTTGCCGCCACCAAACATCCAGCCCACGTGGCCCAGCGTCTCGATCAGCGGGATGACCTCCAACCCGTGCTCGCGCGCGAGTTTTGCCACCCGCGCCGCCTCCGCCTTCGTCGCGCCGCCGGGGTGGGCCCAGCCGCCCGCCCGCGCCGCGTCCCACTGCACGTAGTTGCTCATCACCAACACGGCGTTGTACTTGAGCTGCGCCAGGAGCGGGATCAGGCGGTCATTGACCGGTTGGCTGTTCGAGTCGAGGTACAGCATCGCCACCCGTTGCCGCAGGGCCGGGGCATCCTGAATGCGGGCGAAGCGCAGGCCCCCCGGCGTGAGCAGTTGGCGCAGTGTCTGCGCGCCGTAGTACGCGCCCCTGGCGTCCGCGCCCATCACGTAGGCGCCCGTGCCGTCCACCCACAGGGCGTAGCCCTCCGGCGTTTCGGTATATAGGCCCGCCGCCCTCGCCTTCGCGGCCAGCTCGGCGTCGGCTCGCGTGCCGATCACGATGGGCGTCTTGCCCCCGTCCGGCAACTTCGCGCCCAGCCGCGTCTGCCACTCCTCGCGCAGATCCCGGGCGGCCCAGCCCAGCTCGGGAACACTCCCGGTGAGCTGGACGCCCAGCCCGGACAGCGGCAGCACGCCCGCCGGGAACGCCGCCTTCTGAGGCTGGGGCACGAGGTCGGCGCGTGGGGCACTGACTCGCGCATCGGGAATGGGCGTCACGGCAAGGGGCGTGGCGAGGGCGGGGGAGAGGAGGAAGGCGGCAGAGAGGAGGAGAGGTAGGCGCATGGGGGACCTCGTGGGGAGAGGGAGCCTATGCTCCCTTTACAGGCTCGCGTTCCACGCCTTGACGATGTCGTCCAGCGCCTGCTTGGCGCTCTTTTGCCCGGCCATCGCCGCCTCGATGTTGTCCTTGAAGACCTTGTTCAGCCGGCTGGCGTCGGGGTAGACGAGCGTCAGGTCCTTGGCCTTTTTGAGCTCGGTGGAGCTGACAAGTTTCCCCTGGTCAATCGCGTTTTGCCCGCCCTGCTTGAAGAACTTGTCGGTGCTGGCCTTGACCGTGCTGGGGAAGGTCGTCTTGGTGACCTTGCTGAACTGGAGCTGATTGGCGTCGTTGGTGAGAAAGAGGACGAGTTTTTGTGCCAGCGCCTTGTCCCGCACTCCCTTGGGCACCGTAAAGCCCATCAGCGGCGTGTGGATCACGTTTCCGGCGATGTTGATGGGGTAGGGCGCGACCTTGGTCACGTCGTAGATCGCCTTGTTGTCGTTCGCGACGCGCAGGATGAACTGCGGACCGGTGATCAGCATGCCCAGCTTTCCCGCGGAATAGAGTTCCGTCGCCGCGACAAAGCCCCGGCGCATGGTGTCTTCAGGAATGTAGCCCTTCTGGTAGAGGTCTACGTAGGTCTGCAGCAGCTTCACGTGCTCGGGGCTGTTAAAGACGGCCTTGCCGTTCTTCAGGACGGGGAGGCCCGCCTCCTGGAACAGGAACAGCATGTTGATGTTGTTGATGTTGGGCATGAAGCCGTACAGGCCGGTTTTGTCCTTGATCTGCTTGGCCGCCGCGATCAGGGTCTGAATGGTGCGCGGAGGATTGTTGGGATCCAAGCCCGCCCGGCGGAAGATCTCGGTGTTGTACGCCACGACCTTGGGGGCCCAGTACCACGGCAGGCCCATCACCTTGCCGTCAAAGGTGAAGGTGTTCAAAGGAGAAGCGAAGTACAGCTTTTTCTGGGCGGCGCTGAGGCTCAGGGGTTCAAGCGCCCCCTGGTCGACCATCTTCACGACCATGTCGCTTGAGAGGTTCACGGCAGCGGGCGGGCGGCCCGCCGCAATCGCGGCAAGCAGCTTCTGTTCGATGGCGGACGCGGGCACGTCCACCCACTTCAGCTCCACGTTTGGGTTTTCCTTCTCGAACTGCGCGACCAGGCGGTTCATCTCGTCGTTAAAGAGGGGCGCGAGCGCTATCGTCCAAAACTCCAGCTGCGTCTTCTGGGCAGAGGCGCTGCCGAGGGACAGCAGGGCGGCAGTCAGGAGGAATTTCTTCATGGGAACTCCTTGAGGCGAGGTTGAAGTGTGGGCAAACTGTAGCGTGTCGGTCGCGGTATTGGCTGAGAACCTGACCGGCCTTTACAGCCCGAACCGAGCGTAGATGTCGTCCACGTGGCGCAGGTACCAGCGCAGGTCGAACGCCGCGTCCAGTTCTGCCTCGCTGAGGGGATTTTCTGGGTCTGCTCGTAGCAGGTCGCGCAGACCTTCGCCTGTCTCCCAACTCCTCAGGGCATGGCGCTGCACGAGGTCATAGGCCTGTTCGCGGCTCATGCCTTTTTCGTCGATCAAGGCGTGCAGGACGCGCTGGCTAAAGACCAGGCCGCCGAGGTCGTTGAGGTTGCGCAGCATTCGTTCGGGAAAAACCACGAGGTCACGCAGCACGCCCGTGAGGCGGCGTGTGGCGTAGCTCGCCGCACTCGTGGCGTCGGGCAGGATCACCCGCTCGGCGCTGGAATGGCTGATGTCGCGCTCGTGCCACAGCGCCACATTCTCCAGGCCCGTCACCAGAAAACCGCGCAGCAGCCGGCTCAACCCCGTCACATTTTCGGTCAGGATGGGGTTTTTCTTGTGCGGCATGGAGGAGCTGCCCGTCTGCCCCTTTCCGAAGGGCTCCATCGCCTCGCGCACCTCGCTGCGCTGGAGGTGGCGGATTTCCACCGCGATTCTTTCCAGCGTCGTGCCCAGGATGGCGAGGGCAGAAAGCACCTCCGCGTGCCGGTCGCGCGCGAGCGTCTGGTTGGTGACGGGCGCGGGTTGCCAGCCCCAGGCGGCGGCCACCTCCTCCTCAATGCGGGGGGAGACGTGCGCATAGGTGCCCACCGAGCCGGACAACATCACCACCCGGACGCGTTCGCGGGCAGCGTGCAGGCGCTCTAGGTCGCGGTCCAGGGTCGCCATCCAGTTCAGGAACTTCAGGCCAAAGGTCATCGGCTCGGCGTGGATGCCGTGGGTGCGGCCCACGGTGGGCGTGTGCTTGTGGGCCACCGCCTGAGCACGGCAGACCTCGCGCAACGTCCGCACGTCCTCCTGAATGATCTTCAGGGCCTCATCGAGGAGCAGGTTCTGGGCGGTGTCCACCACATCCGTACTCGTCAGGCCGTGGTGGATGAAACGCGCCTCTTCACCGTAGCGTTCGGTGAGCGCGCGGGTAAAGGCGACGATGTCGTGCCGGGTGACGGCCTCGATCTGGGCGACCCTATGGGCGAAGGCATCGTCAAGGGGGTCGGCGGCGGCCCGTTCGGCCAGGACGTCAAAGGCGGTGCGGGGCACCTCGCCGTGGCGCGACTGCGCCTCCAGCGCGGCCAGTTCTACCTTGAGCCACGCGCGGTACCGGCTGGCCTCGCTCCACAGCGCCTTCATCTCGGGGGTCAGGTAACGGTCGATCACGGCGGGCAGCCTACCACCCGGGGCAAACATAGAGGCGCGTGAGGGGGATTCACCAGCTCGGCTTGGTCGAAGGCCTCGCGGACGACGAGCGGGCAGCGGCAGAGGTGCGGGCCAGGCAGGACGCCCTCTGAAGCCTAGGCCGCTCTACACTCCCCCTATGCTTGACGTTCAGCAGGCCCTGAGCGTGGCGGTGGAAGCCGCCCGGACCGCCGGGGCGATTCACCTCGCGTATGTGGGCAAGGTTCTTCAGGTTCGCCGCAAGTCCACCTTCAGTGACCTCGTGACCGAGGTGGACGCGCTCGCGGAGGCCGCCATCCGCGAGGTGATCGCCCGCGCCTTTCCCGACCACGCGATTCTGGGCGAGGAGGAGGGCCTGGGGAGCGGCCCCGCCGACACCCCTTGCCGCTGGATTGTGGACCCCTTGGACGGCACCGTGAACTACGCGCACGGCTTTCCGGTCTACGGCGCCTCGGTCGCCCTGGAGGTGGAGGCCCAGCGGGTGGTCGGTGCGGTGTTCGACCCCAGCCGTCAGGAACTCTTCACGGCTACGCGTGGTGGGGGTGCCTTTCTCAACGGGGAACCCATCCGTGTGAGTGCAGTGCCCTCCCTCACCACCCCCGCCCTGGTGTCCACCGGCTTCCCCTATGACAAGAGTGGTGGGCGAAACCTCGCGCTGGTGCAGCGACTCTTGCAGCGGGGTGTGCCCATCCGCCGTCCTGGGGCTGCCGCGCTCGACCTCTGCAACGTCGCCTGCGGACGGATGGACGCCTACTGGGAGATCGGCCTCAAGCCCTGGGACAGCGCTGCGGGCAGCCTGATCGTGGAGGAGGCGGGCGGCACCGTCACGGACGCATGGGGCCGCCCTGACCCCTACGCCGAGATGATCGTTGCGACGAATGGCCCCCTACACCCCGAACTGCTGGCTCTCCTGCGGGAGGAGCACGGCTGAATCTGGGTGGCCTCGCGTCCATCGTCTTTCCGCTTGGGCGTGAGGAGTGGTAGGCCTGTGCGTCGCGCTTGGCTTTGGGCTTCTGCGTGAGCCGCGCGAGAACGGGGTTAGGCAGAGGCCTTTTCAAGCGCCTCCAGCAGCGCCTGCGGGTCGTCCAGCGTCGGCCCGTGTTCCTCTAGCCCCGTGTTGCCGCCGCAGCGCAGCAGGACATAGGGTACCCCGGCCTTGCGCGCGGCCTCGGCATCGTAGGGCGTGTCACCGACCATCAAGGCCGCTTCGGCAGGCAGGCCCAGTTTCTTCAGGCCTGCCTGAATCAGGTCGGGGGCCGGCTTGCTGCTCTCCACCTCGCTGCTGCTCACGCGGTCGAGGTTCAGGTCCTCGAGGTGGGCCCGCTTCAGCAGCCCATCCACGATGTCCGCCTCGCCGCTCGTCGCCAGGACCACCCGCAGGCCGCGTGCCTGTAAGCCTTCCACCAGGGCGCGGGCTCCTCGTGTGGCCTGCAACTGCGGGATCCTGGGCTTGAAGTGGTTCAGCCAACCGCGGGTCAGGCGTTTTCCTCGCTCACTCTCACCGTCTTCACCGGTGAGCCGGGGAACAAGCTGGTCACCCCCCATGCCGATCAGGGGGCGCACCTCCTCAAAGGTGCGGGTGAAGCCCTCCTCACGCAGCGCCTCCAGCCAGGCATAGGCGTGGGCATCATTCGAGTCGACAAGCGTGCCGTCCACGTCGAGAAGCACGCCACGCAGACGATCAGGGCTGAGCAGTTCTTCCGCAATCACCGCTCCAGGGTAGCGGCCAGGGAGCCGATGCCCCCTGCCTGGGCCTTGAGCAGGCCTTTATGGGGCGCAGCGAGAGGGCTCATCCAGCGCACACTAAAGTATGACGCGCAAGACCAGAGGCCAGGCGGCTCGCGGGCCGAACAGCACTGCCGGTACAGCCCCGCCCGGCGTCGTCGTGGTGACGGGTGCGGCCCGCGGCATCGGGCGGGCGATCGCCGAGCTCTATGCCGAGCGCGGCCATGCGGTGCTCAGCGTGGACCAGAACCTTCCGCCCGTCCTGCCCGGGCAGGGGCGGGTCAAGGCCGATGTGAGTTCCGCCGCTGGTCGCGAGCGTATCCTGCGGGCCGCACGCGACCTGGGCGGTGTGAGCGTTCTGGTGAATAACGCCGCCTACCAGGACGCACGCGGTGGGGTGCTGGAGGTCAGCGAACGCGGTTGGAGCCGAACGCTGGCCGTCAACCTCACCGCGCCGCTGCTGCTGACTCGCGCCCTGGTCGAGCTGATCCCGCCGGGCGGCGCCGTGGTCAATATCGCCAGTGTGCAGGGCCTGTTCGCCGAGCAGGGCAACGTGGCCTACAACGCGAGCAAGGGCGGCCTTGTGAACCTCACCCGTGCGATGGCCCTTGACCTTGCCCCGCGCGGCATCCGCGTCAATGCCGTCGCGCCGGGTGCCATCGCCACCGAGGCGGTCTTGACGGCGATCGCGGAGAGCCAAAACCCGGACCAGACCCGCCGCGACTACGAGGACCTCCACGCCCTGCGCCGCCTGGGCGAGCCCCGCGAGGTCGCGCAGGCGGTCTACTTTCTGGGCAGCCCGGAAGCCAGTTTTGTGACGGGTGCGATCGTGCCCGTAGACGGCGGCATGACGGCGAGTTTTATGATGGCCGGAAGACCGGTGTAGGGAAGCGGTCAGCATTCAGCCAACAGGACCGCCAACGCTGGCGGCCGCTGGTCTTGCTGTTCCCTACATCGGCCGTTCCCGACGCCAGCTCAGCAGCCCGATGATCAGCGTGAACGCGACCATGCTCAGGACAGGAATGGTGATGACCGTGTTGAGCGGCGCGAGGCTCCCGGTTCCCCAGATGGGCCAGGGAATGCCGCAGGAACTGGCGGGGTCGACGGTGCAGGCCCGCAGCGTGGGCACAAGGCCCCAGGTTTCGAGGTTCTGGTACAGGGCCACCAGCCAGCCGATCCCGGCCAGCGGCAGAACGTAGCTCCGCACGGCCAGGTCACCCCGCAGAGCTGCTCCCCCCAGGATGATGGCCAGCGGGTACATCATGACGCGCTGGTACCAACACAGGACGCAGGGGCGAAAGCCGCGCGCCTCGCTGAAGTACAGGCTGCCCAGGGTGGCGACCAGAGCGACCACCCAGGCCAGGTACAGGCGGTTATCGCGGGTCATCGGCCTCCTGAAGAGCCGCGTCGATGGCGGCGCTGATGTCCGCCAGCGCGTAGCTGCTGTTTCCAGACGCGTCCCGGACCTCTTTGCCGTTCACGTACACCGTGGGGGTGTGGTTCACACCGGCACGCTCGGCCTGCTGCTCGCCGGCCTCCACCTGTGCGGCGGTCTCGTCGTTGTCGAGGCAGGTGGCGAACCTCGCCTGGTTCAGGCCCTCGACGTTGGTCGCCAGTTCCTTGAGGCGTTCCTTGGTGGCCCACACGGTGCGCTCGTCACCCTGCGCCCGGAACAGGATGGCCTTGAAGGCGTTGAAGGCGCTGTTGCCCCCCTGGGCATACACACACCTCGCCGCCTGGGCGGCCAATTTGCTGTCATCCACGCTGAGCCCTACCGTCTCGGCCAGGAATGGCCAGACGAGCGAGTACACCTTCGCCTTGCCGCTGTCGACGTACTTCGTCGACAGCTCCGGCGCGATCTCTTCTTCAAAGCGCTTGCAGACCGGGCACTTGAAATCTTCGACGATCACCACGCTGACGGGCGCATCTTCCTGCCCGGCGTAGGGCAGCGAGGCCAGATCAAAGGTGACGGTCTGATCTGTGCCCGCAGCCCCGCTGCTTTGGCCCCGCACGGCGAAAATGGCAAGGGCGATCAGCACCGCGGCGATAAGGGTGCCGATCACCAGCACCGTACGGTTCTGGTTGCTTCCCTGAAGTCTGGTCACGCCTCCAAGTGTAACGCCCCTCTCAGAACAGGGGGCGGGCGAATGACCCGGAAGGGAAAAGGTTCAGGGCTGAGGGCCGGACGTCTTCTGGGCCCGCGGCTGGGCAGGAGGTGTCTCGTTCGCCTGGTGTTCCGGCGTGGCCACCGCAGCGGCCCGAGCTGCGCGTCTGCGGGCGCGGTACCGCCACGCCACCCCGCTCAGCTGCCGCACGAAGCTGAATGCGACGCCCACCAGCATCGCGGTCAGGGCCGTGCGCTGAAAAGCCGCGTTCGCAGGCAACGTCAAGCCCGGGTCGAGCTTGGTCCCGAAGCGGGCCAGGGCCAGCAGCGGCAGCGCGAACATCGCGGCGGCAAAGGGCAACACAAAGGCTCCCCCCGAATGCTTGACCAGCAGCAGCGCCAGCAGCGCCCCGCCCACCAGCGGCACAATCACCGTCCACTCCGCCGCCCCGCCCCCAGCTGCGAAAAAGGGCAGCCCTCCCAGAAGCGCCGCGGTATACCCGAACCACCCACCGAACTCGTCAGCCAGGACGCTCAGCAGCACCCAGGCAAAGAGCAGCGGACGCCACTCGGGCAGCGTCCACAGCAGATAGGCCAGCAGGCCAAGCACCGCCCAGCCGCCCAGCAGCCGCAACAGCGTCCAAAGGGGTGAGGCGTGCTCTGCTGGGCGGGAGGAGGCCGCATGGGTCACGCGCCCACCGCCTTTTTGGTTCGGGCTTTGCGCTCGGGGGCCGCCGGTTCGCTGCCGGCGGGGACGATGCCCGGCACCCGCCGCAGGTATTCACCGGTGTGGCTCGTGGGGTGGGCGGCAAGCTGCTCGGGCGTGCCGGTCGCGACAACTGTGCCGCCCCGCATCCCGCCTTCCGGCCCCAAGTCGATGATGTGGTCGGCGCACTTCATCACATCGAGATTATGCTCGATGATCACCAGGGTGTTGCCGCCCTCGACCAACCGCCCCAGCACCTCCAACAGTTTCCGCACGTCCTCG
This sequence comes from Deinococcus sp. YIM 77859, assembly GCF_000745175.1. NCBI lineage: Bacteria > Thermotogati > Deinococcota > Deinococci > Deinococcales > Deinococcaceae > Deinococcus > Deinococcus sp. YIM 77859. The sequence continues at coordinate 769,358 of NZ_JQNI01000002.1, read as the reverse complement.
AAGTGCAGTCCCGTTGTGGGCTCGTCGAGAATGTAGATCGTCTTGCCGGTCGCCCGCTTGCTGAGTTCGGAAGCCAGCTTGATGCGCTGCGCCTCGCCGCCCGAGAGCGTGGTGGAGGGTTGCCCGATTTTCATATACCCCAGCCCCACGTCACACAGCAGCCCCATCTTGCGCTCGATGGCGGGGATATTCTCAAAAAAGGTCCGGGCGTCCTCCACCGTCATCTCCAGCACTTCGCTGATGTTTTTGCCGTTGTACCGAACTTCCAGCGTCTCGCGGTTGTACCGAGCCCCCTTACACACCTCGCAGGGCACGTAGATGTCCGGCAGGAAGTTCATCTCGATCTTCATCACGCCGTCGCCCTTGCAGTGCTCGCAGCGCCCGCCCTTGACGTTGAAGGAAAACCGCCCCGCCTGGTAGCCGCGCCGCCGCGCTTCCGGCGTGCGGGTAAAGAGGTCACGGATCTCGGTGAACACTCCGGTATACGTGGCCGGATTGGAGCGCGGCGTACGGCCGATGGGGCTTTGGTCGATCTCGATCACCTTGTCGAGGTACTCCATGCCCTCGATGCGGTCAAAGCGTCCCGGGTTGGTCTTCGCCCCATTCAGCTCACGGGCGAGGGTCGCGTGCAGGATGCCGTGGATCAGCGTCGACTTGCCCGACCCGCTCGGCCCGGTCACGACCGTCATGGTGCCCAGTGGAATCTCGATGTCGACGTCCTTGAGGTTGTGCTCGCGGGCCCCGAACACCTTGAGCTTCCGGCCATTTCCGCGCCGCCTCACCTGCGGCACCTCGATGTTCAGCTCGCCGCGCAGGTACCGTCCCGTCAGGCTCGCCGGGTTCTCCTTGACCTGCTCCGGCGTCCCAACCGCCACCACCTCGCCGCCGTGCACCCCCGCGCCCGGCCCCATGTCGACCAGGTAGTCGGCCTCCAGCATGGTTTCCTCGTCGTGCTCGACGACAAGCAGGGTATTCCCGAGGTCTCGCAGGTTCTTGAGCGTGCCGATCAGCCGCCCGTTGTCCTTGGGGTGCAGCCCGATGGAGGGCTCGTCGAGCACATACAGCACGCCCGTCAGGCCCGAACCCACCTGCGTGGCGAGGCGAATGCGCTGCGCCTCCCCGCCCGAGAGGGTGTTTGCGCTGCGGTCCAGGCTGAGGTAATCCAGCCCCACGTCCACCAAGAACTTCAGCCGAGTGCGGATGGCCCGGAAGATGGGGGCCGCGACCGCCGAGCCAAAGGCGTTCAGGCCGTACTCGTAGTGCCTTGGTGGGTGTGCCCGCGCGGTGCCGCCCAGGTGTTTGTGCAGGTGCCCCGCGGTGGTGGCGTGGTCGAGCGTGCCTTCCTGAAGTTCCCGGAAAAAGGCGTCCGCCTCCAGCACGCTCATCCCGCTCGCCTGGGCGATGTTGAGGCCGCCCACCCGCACCGCGAGAATCTCCGGCTTGTAGCGCGTGCCGCCGCAGGTGGGGCAGGGCCGAAGTTCCATCAGTTCCTCCAGCTTTTCGCGCATGAAGTCGGATTCCGTGTCCGCGTAGCGCCGCTCGAGGTTGGGGATGACGCCCTCAAACTCGGTCATGAAGCGCATCGTTTCCTTGCCGCCCCGGCGGTAGATCACCTCAAAGGGCTCGCCTGGCCCGTACAGCACGGCCTTTTTGACCTCTTCCGGCAGGTCGCGCCAGGTCGTTTTCAGGTCGAACCCCAGGTGCTCTGCGAGCGCCTTGAGCTTGTCCCAGTAGGCCACGCCCGCGCCCGTTCCCTTCTTGGTCCAGGGCAGGATTGCCCCCTCCGCGATGCTGAGTTTCTCGTCCACCACCAGTTCCGGCGCGAACTCCTGCTTGTGGCCCAGGCCCGCGCAGTCGGGGCAGGCGCCGTAGGGGCTGTTAAAGGAGAAGGAACGCGGCTCCAACTCCTCCAACACGCTGCCGTGCTCGGGGCAGGCGAACTTCTCCGAGTACAGTTCTTCTCCGCCCGAGTCCGGCATCAGCACCCTCAAGAGGCCCTCACCCCGCCGCAGGCCCAGTTCTACGCTCTCCGCGATGCGGGTGCGGTCAGACTCGCGCAGGGTCACGCGGTCGATCACAACATCCACGTCGTGCTTTTCGAACTTCTCCAGCTTGAGCTTCTCGGCCTCCTCCAGCTCGTAGAGGGTGCCGTCTACCCGTACGCGCGCAAAGCCCTCCCGCCGCAGTTCCCCGAAGAGTTTGCGGTATTCGCCCTTGCGCCCACGCACGACGGGCGCAAGCAGAATCGCCCGCGCGTCGGCGAACTGCGCCAGCAGCCGGCCTGTGATCTCGCTGGGCGACTGCCGCTCGATCTTGCGCCCACAGATCGGGCAGTACGGCGTGCCCACGCGGGCATACAGAAGCCGCAGGTAGTCGTGAATCTCAGTGACGGTGCCCACCGTACTTCTCGGGTTATGGCTGGTCGTCTTCTGATCGATGGAGATGGCGGGCGACAGGCCCTCGATGGCCTCCACGTCCGGCTTTTCCATCAGGCCCAGGAACTGCCGGGCGTAGGCGCTGAGGGACTCGACGTAGCGCCGCTGCCCCTCGGCATAGATGGTGTCAAAGGCCAGGGTGCTCTTGCCGCTCCCCGACACGCCGGTAATCACCACAAACCGGTTGCGCGGCAGCTCGACCGTGACGTTTTTGAGGTTGTGTTCCCGCGCCCCGCGTACAATCAGGTTCTGCAAGACAGATGCTCCTTGGAGGTGGCAGTCACAGCGCCCGAAGAGCCGCGCTGACCGCCGCGAGATGTTACGCCAAGTGCGTAAGGGCAGGCTTGCCCTTCGCCCAGAAACGGAGCATTCTAACACCCACGGGGCCTGCTGCGGAACACTTTGGGCGAGCTATCCCGGCACCACTCGGCGGCCCGGCCCGCTGTACCGGGCGAGCGTAGCAGCCGCGACGGCCCTGGCCTGTCCCTCCCGCACAAGCGCCACCACGGCTCCGCCGAAGCCCGCGCCGGTCACCCGAGCGCCAAACACGTCTGGATGGGCCTGCAGCAGGCTCACCAACTCGTCCACCCTGGGATGAGAGACCGCGTAGTCGTCGCGCAGGCTGGTGTGCGAAGCGTTCATCAGCTCGCCGAACCGCTGTGCCGTCACGCCGGGCTGCACGGCTTCCTGTACCCGCTTGTTCTCGGTCACCACGTGTCGCGCTCGCTCGCGCAGCGGTGAGGGCAGCGCCTCCACCGCCGCCGGGTCCGTCACGTCCCGCAGTTCGTGCACGCCTAGCCGCCGGGCGGCTTCCTCCACCTGGGCACGGCGCTCGTTGTACCCAGACTCGGCCAGCTTGCGCGGCACACCCGAGTCGATCACAAGCACCTCCGCCCCCGCTGGAAGGGGCAGGGTGCGGCGCTCCAGGCTGCGGGTGTCCAGAAACAGCATATGGGCCGGGTCCGCGAAGCTGCTCGCCATCTGGTCCATGATTCCTGACTGCACGCCCACGAACTCGTGTTCGACCCGCTGCGCCAAGAGGGCAATCTGCTCGTCGTCGGCGTGCAGCACCCCCAGCGCGCGCAGAGCCCGCAGGGTGGCCACCTCCAGGGCCGCGCTGCTCGATAAGCCCGCGCCCATCGGCACGTCGCTTGTGACGAACACGTCCAGGCCCTCCCGCGCGCCGCCCAGCGCCAGCGCGCCCGCCACGTACCGCGCGAAGCCGCTCGGGGCATTCTCGCCCACCGGGAAGCTCGCCTGCTCGTCAAGGTCGGCGCTGTAGACCCGGTGTTCCCCGGTGCCGTTGCGTGCCAGCGTGGCGGTGGTCTGCTGGGGAATGGCCGTGGGCAGCACCAGCCCACCCTGGTAGTCGGTGTGTTCACCCAGCAGGTTGACCCGGCCTGGGGCGGACGCGGTCGCCTCCGGCGCGTGGCCGAAGACGGTCTCGAAGCTCTGCTCAGCGCTCTTCACGGGCGGCCTCCAGATTCACGGTCCGGAGTTCGGCGGCGGCCGCCTCCGGGAACTTGTCGTTGGCGAACTCTCCGGCGCCCTGTTCGGTTCCGGCGAGGTACTTCATCCGGCCCGGTGCGCGCAGGTACGGGTAGATCTCGAGATGCAGCGGAAATTCGGGGTGAGGTTCGCCGCCCACCGGTGCCTGATGCAGGGTGAGCAGGTACGGCATCCGCACACCAAACAGAGCGTCTTGGCGCAGCAGCGCGTCCTTGAGCACCCGGGCGAAGGCGGCCCGTTCCTCCCCGCTGAGGTCTGCGAGCAGGCTGACCGGGCGAGCAGGCAGCACCCAGGTTTCGTAGGTATAGCGGGCAAAGGGCGGCACCACGCTCAGGGCCAGGGCCTCGTCCCGCAGCACCCGCAGCCCCGCGGAACGTTCGCTCTCCACGAAGTCGGCCAGCCAGGGGCGGCCTGTCTCCGCTTGGTGCTGCTGGGCTGCGGCAAGCATGCGGGCCTGCACGGGTGGAACGTGGTCGTAGGCGTAGATCTGCCCGTGTGGATGATGCAGCGTCACGCCAACCTCCACCCCGCGGTTTTCGAAGCACAGCACGCTCCGAATCACGCCGGTGGCCGCGAGCCGGGCGGTGCGGTCGGCCCACACGTCGATGAGAAGGTGCATCTGCGCGTCACTCAGGTCCGCCAGGCGGCCCCGCGCGTCCTGGCTAAAGACCACCACCTCGCACCTCCCGATGCCGGCGCGGCTGATCGTGCCGGAAACGGGGGGCGGCACGGGCGCCGTCAGCGTCAGGCTGGGAAAGCGGTTTTCGAACACCGCGATGTCGTACTCGCCGCGCGGCAGCTCGGTGGGGTGCTGGGGGTCGTGCGTGGGCGCGAGCGGGTTGTACTCGGGGGGCGGGAGAAAGGTGCGGCCCAGGCGGTGCGCGGCGTACATCACCCATTCGGCGCGCAGGGGGTGCCAGCGCAGCACCGGACGGGCGTCGAGGGGTTGGGCCTCTGGGCTGGGAATCTCCGACGTGACCTCAACCGGCCGCAGGCCGTACAGCGTGAGGGCCCGCCCGTCGGGTTTGGTGAAGTCTGCGGCGTAGCCGGTGGAAAGATGCTCGGAAGGATCAGGCATATACGCTCCGGAAGTTGCTCTGCCCATCATCATGCCTGCTGGGCCGGGCGCGGGTCGCGGTTGAAACAAGAAAGGCGACCCGTTGGGGCCGCCTTGCCTCGAAGTTCGGGTTATTGGGTGGGCACCTTGATCTTGCCGCTGATGATCTGGTTCTTGATGGCCTCGACCCGGGCGATCTGGCTGCTGGGAATGAGGGCGCGGTTGTACTGGTCCATCGCGTAGCCCACGCCGCCCTCCTTCAGGCCAAAGCGGCGCTCGCCCCCCTTGAACTTGTTGTCCCGGACGTCCTTGATCAGGGCGTACACGGCGTTGTCCACGCGCTTGACCATGGAGGTCAGGCCGTGGTTGAGGGTGGCGGGGTTCTTGTCGAAGTCCCCGAGGTAGTTCTGGTTGCTGTCCACGCCGATAAAGAACATCGGACGGGTGTTGCCCGCGCAGGCCTTTTGATAGGCCGCACTCTTGGGCACCTTGGCGAAGTTGTTGCTCTTAAAGGTCACGCCCTTGGGCAGGTTGGCCGCCTTGAGGCACTGGGTCTGCTTGACGTAGTCGATGACGCCGTTTCCGCTGCCGCCCGCCGCCGCGAAGATGATGTCTGCACCCTTGGCGCGCATGGAGGCCGCGATTTCCTTGGCCTTGCCGGGGTTGTTCCAGGCGTCCGGCGTGGTTCCCACGTACTGGGCGATCACGGTCGCCTTGGGGTTGGCGGCCTTGACGCCCGCGGTGTAGCCCGCCTGGAACTTGTGGATCAGCGGCACGTCCATGCCACCGACAAAGCCCACCACGCCGGTGGAGGAGTTCAGGCCCGCCAGGTAGCCCACCAGGTAGCTGCCCTGTTCCTCGTTGAACACCAGGCTGGCGACATTCTTGGCGGGGCTGACGTCGTCCACCAGACCAAAGGCCAGGTCGGGGTTCTCCTTGGCGACCTGCGTGATGGAGGCGTTGTTGGCAAAGCCCACGCCGATGGTGAGGTCAAAGCCCTCGTTGGCAAAGGACCGGATGCCCTGCACCGTCTGGCTGGGGTCGGTGGGTTCAAAGTCCTTGACCTGCACGCCAAGCTGCTTGGCCGCGCGCTGGGTGCCCTCATAGGCGCTTTGGTTGAAGCTCTTGTCGAACTTGCCGCCCGCGTCAAAGGCGATTCCGACGCGAATGGCCCCCTGCGCGGCGGCCAGGGTGGCCGAGGTGGCCACAGCGGTGGCGAGGGCGAACGTCACAACTTTCTTCATGTCTTCCTCCGGTGGAGTGGCAGTGCTGTTGCGCTGAATTCGGGGAGCGTGAAAACCCAGGACAGAGTATACGGAAATCGCCAGGTGTCTAGACCCCTGCACCATGATTCCCGGCTGATGTGGATGAGAAAGGTACCGGGGGAACCCTCCACACTTCCTTCACGCAACCTTGATCATAGCGGCGACCGGTGACCCGAAGCTGACGTGCCGCCCTCATTCCGCTCGTGCCTGAAGCAAGGGGCGGTGCTACGCTGCGGGCATGAGTCAGTCCGCTTCCAGCGACCCAGCCGCCGAGGCCACGCAGGCGCAGTACCGGGCCCTGCGTGCCGAGGTCGAGCGCCACGCCCGTGCCTACTACGAGCTTGATGCCCCCGAGATTCCCGACGACGTCTATGACCGAATGGTGCGTGAGTTGCGCCGCCTCGAGGAGGCGCACCCGGAATGGGTGGGGGAGGACACGCCCACGCAGCGGGTAGGAGGTGCGCCCAGCGCCGCCTTTCAGCCGGTGGAGCATCCCACGCCCATGACCAGCCTCGACAACGTCTTTTCCGATGAGGAGCTTGCCGAGTGGCAGGAGAAGCTGGCACGGGCGCTGAACCTGCCCCCCGACCACGACGGCTTTACCTACACGGGCGAACTGAAGATCGACGGCCTGAGCGTGAACCTCTACTACGTGGACGGGGCGCTTCAGTGGGCGGCCACGCGCGGCAACGGCCGCGTTGGAGAACTCGTCACCGAACAGGTTCTCACCATTCCCGGGATTCCCCGCACGCTGCCTGGCCTGAGGGGCGAACTGGAGGTGCGCGGCGAAGTGTACCTCAGCCGCTCGGACTTTGCCGCCTACAACGCCCGCGCCGAGGAACTGGGCCTTCCCCTGCTGAAAAACCCCCGCAATGGGGCCGCTGGGGCGCTGCGCCAAAAGGACCCCGAGGTCACGCGCCGCCGCAACCTGAAAGCCCTCTTCTACGCCCTGGGCAAGCGCGACGGCGTGCGGCTCGGCGGCCAGCCGGTGCGCACCCAGGCCGAAGTGCTCGCCTGGCTGGCCGCGCAGGGCTTTCCAACCAGCCCCTACAGCGAGACCCTGAGCGGGCTGCGGGCCGCTGCCGACTACCACCGCCGCATGACGGAACAGCGCGCAAACTTCGAGTTCGACGCGGACGGCACCGTCCTCAAACTGGATTCCCTGGCGCTGCAGGCCGAGGCGGGGCTGACCAGCCGTGCTCCCCGTTGGGCCATCGCCTACAAGTTTCCGGTCGAGGAGGTGGAGACGGTGCTGGAGCGCATCACGGTGAACGTGGGCCGTACCGGCAAGCTCGCGCCCCTTGCGCACCTCTCGCCCCGCCTGATCGAGGGCAGCACCGTCAGCAAGGCCACCCTGCACAACGAGGACTACATTCGTGACCTCGACCTGCGCATCGGTGACACGGTGGTTGTTCGTAAGGCGGGCGGAGTGATTCCGCAGATCCTGCGGGTGGTCCTCGAAAAGCGCCCGCCGGACGCGGTGCCCTACGCCTTCCCCACCCATTGTCCGGAGTGTGGCCACGAGGCGGTTCGCGCCGAGGGGGACGCCAACACCTACTGCCCCAACCCTGCCTGTCCCGCCCAGCAGTTCGAGCGGCTCCGCCACTTTGTGAGCCGGGGCGCGATGGACGTGCGCGGGATCGGCGAGAAACTGATCGAGCAACTGCTGACCGCCGAACTGGTTCGCGACGCCGCCGACCTCTACACCCTCAGCGCCGAGCAGCTCGCGGCCTTGGAGCGCAGCGGCGAGAAAAAGGCCGCGAACATCCTCGCGCAGCTCGAGGCCAGCAAGACCCGGCCCCTGTGGCGGCTCGTCAACGCGCTGGGGATCCCGCACGTCGGAGAGCGCAACGCGCAGGCGCTTGCCCAGACATTTGGCACGCTCGACGCCCTCCTGTGCGCGACGCCAGGGAGCCTCGAAGCGGTGCCTGGCCTGGGGAAGACCATCGCGGGGAGCGTCACCGCCGCCCTCGCTGACCCCAGCATGCGGGACCTGATCCGCCGCCTGCGCGAACGTGGCCTGAACCCCGTGGAGGAGACGGCCCCCCGCGGCGACGCCCTCGCCGGGCTTACGTTTGTGCTGACCGGCAGCCTCTCGCGCCCCCGTGACGAGATCAAGGCCCGTCTGGAAGCTGCCGGAGCGCGCGTCACCAGCAGCGTCACCAAAAAGACGAGCTACGTCGTCGCGGGCGAGGACGCGGGCAGCAAGCTCGACCGGGCGCGGGAGTTGGGGCTTCCTGTTCTCGATGAGGCCGGGCTGGAGGCGCTCCTTGCCGAGCGGGGGGAGGGTGAGGCGCAGCGCTAGCCTGTGCTGGCGGCTTTAGGGGCGCTTTTTTCATCCAACACGGCCGACGAGCACTTGCGGCCAAGCCAGCCCGCTACACTGTCTCCCACTGCGGGCCCAGCGAGGTGGCCCTCCCGGAGGCGAGAACCATGGATGTGGAGATCAGCAAGAGCGTCCTGACGGACATTACCGCCACGACGCTGGAAGGCATCGAGGGCATCGAGGTGGCAGCGGCCCCCCTGAAGGTGGGGGAGGTGCTGCGTCAGCAGGGCGGGCCGCGCCGTCCCCGCGCGCTGAAGGTGACGCGCGAGGGGCAGACCGTCAGTATCGAGGTCGGCTTGAATGTGGAGTACGGGCGCAGCCTGGTGCAGCTCGCCCAACAGGCGCAGCGGGCAGTGTGCGAGAACGTCGAGCTGATGACCGGTCTGAAGGTCAAGGCCGTGAATGTGACCGTGCTCGGCGTGGTTCTGCCGAAGGGAGCGGCCAGTTGACCCGGCGCGCGTTTCACCTTGGTGGGGTGATCTCCTCGCTCCGTTCGGTCAAGGCCTTTCCGGAGGTTCTATGACCCGCCGCCGCGAGAGGGGACAGCAGCCGGTGGGGACCCGCCGGGCTGCCCGTGAGTTCGCTTTTCGGGTGCTGTTCGAGGCCGAGCAGGGCAACCTGCCCCTGGAGGCCGTGTTCACCCGCGCGGAGGGCGCCCTGCGCGAGGGGGACGACACCTTTCCGCAGTTGAATGCGGAGGCCCTGGCCTTTGCCCGGCAGCTGGTGGACGGCCTAGGAGCGCGCCGCACGGACGTGGACGCGGCCCTGCGCCGCACCATTCGCGGCTGGGACTTCGAGCAGATGGCCCAGACGGACCTGAACGTGTTGCGCCTGGCGACCTTTGAACTGCTCTACACCGCTGAGCCGCATCCCCCCGTGATCGAAAGCGCCGTGCGCATCGCCCGCAAGTTCGGCGGTGAGGACTCCGGCCGCTTCGTGAATGGTGTGCTGGGCGGCCTCAGCCGGAGTCTGCGGGCGGCTTCCCGCGCTCCTGGGGATGAGGGGGCATGACGGCTCGCCGCCTTTCCGGTGCTCCTGCCGCTGAGGCGCTGCTGGCGAGTGCGGCCGCTCGTGCAGCCCGCCTCCCCGCGCCCCCGCATCTGGTGATGGTGCGGCTGGGTGACGATCCCGCCAGCGTCAGCTACGTGCGGGGCAAGGACCGCAAGGCGCGTGAGGTGGGGCTGAGGAGCACCGTCTATGCCCTCCCCACGACAACCACCCAAGCCGAACTCCTCGACCTGATCGCCCGGCTGAATGCCGATCCTGCGGTGAGCGGCATCCTGGTGCAGCTGCCCTTGCCCGCGCACGTGAGCGAACAAGCAGTGCTGCACGCCATCGATCCCCGCAAGGACGTAGACGGCTTTCATCCCCTCAACGTCGGTGAGCTGTGGGCGGGGCGGCCCGCGCTGCGGCCCTGTACTCCCGCGGGCATGCTGTACCTGCTCGACCATTACGGCCTTCCGGTCGCGGGCCAGCGGGCGGTGGTGGTGGGCCGCAGCCCTATCGTGGGGCGGCCCCTGGCGGGCCTGCTGCTCAACCGTGATGCGACCGTCACGGTGGCGCATAGCCGCACCCCCGATCTGGGGGCCGTCACCCGCGAGGCCGACCTGTTGTGTGTCGCCGTGGGCCAGCCCCATCTGGTCACGCCCGATATGGTCAAACCCGGCGCAACCGTTCTTGACGTGGGAATAAACCGCGTGTGCGGTGAGGACGGCCAGGGGTACCTCACGGGCGACGTTCACCCGGACGTGGCCGAGGTTGCGGGGGCACTCACCCCTGTTCCGGGGGGCGTTGGTCCCATGACGATCGCGCAGCTTCTCGCCAACACCGTGACGGCTGCGGAGCTGCAGGCGCGCTAGCCTCCCTCGCACCGTGAATACCCCGCTCGAAGACCTGCTTGGGAACCGCTGGCTGTGGACCGCCGTGTTCGCCTCGACCAGCGCTCAGGTTCTGAAAGTGTTGCTGATCCTTCTCATGGAGGGCCGCTGGCGTCCCGCCGCCTTTATGGAAACTGGGGGCATGCCCAGCAGCCACTCGGCGATGGTGGCCGCCCTGACCACCGGTGTTGCCCTGACCCAGGGCTTGGGCAGCCCCCTTTTTGCTGTCAGCGCCGTCTTTGCCCTGATCGTCATGTACGACGCCACGGGCGTCCGCCACTCCAGCGGAATGCAGGCCCGTCTCCTCAACGAGCTGGTCGAGGAACTCCGTACCGTCGTCCGCGAGGGCTTTGCGCCTCAGCCCCTACGGGTGCTGCTCGGTCACACCTATCTGGAGGTGTTGGTGGGCACGCTGCTGGGAATAGGGGTCGCTGGGTTGGTGTTCCAGGTGCTGTAGGTGCGCGAATGGACCCGCCTCAGGAGGAAGCGTCGAGGCTGGCCAACCGGGTGGGTGGCGCCTACACAGCGGCTCTTCCCCGTATCGCCCCGTCCAGCAGCACCCGCAGCCGCTCGCGTGTGAAGGGCCGCTTGCCTTCCAAGAGGCCGCGTTCGCCCGCATGCAGGTGCCAGTGCTTGCTGCCGCCCATCAGCCGCAGGGAAATGCCCTTGAGCTCCACATGCCGGGGGCTGACGGCCGCGAGCAGCAGGGGTTGTCTCCCGGCGGTCAGCGCCACGCTCATCACCGTCGTGGGGAGGTCATAGGGGCGCTCCATGCGGTAGATGTAGTCGGGAAAGTCTGCGACCTTTTCAAAGCCCAGACCGCGCGCGCCTGCCTCGGCTTCCAGCCAGCCCAACAGCTCGACCCACTGCGTATACAGCAGCTCATCCTGTGCGTGTGCCATGTAAGGGGAGTGTAGCAAGCTGTTCGGGGGCTGGAGGTGTGCCCGTGACGCTCGCCCCGAACGTCTCGGCGGACGGCGCGTAGACTGACCGGGTATGAGTACCGCGCGCCGTCAGACCGTGACCACCTGGGTCGGGCATGTCCCCGTGGGGAGTGCCCACCCCATCGTCGTGCAGTCCATGACGAACACCGACACTGCCGATGCCGAGGCGACTGCCATTCAGGTCGCGCAGCTTGCTCGGGCCGGATCGGAGATCGTGCGCGTGACCGTCAACACCCGCCAAGCCGCTGCCGCCCTTCCCGAGATCGTGGCCCGATTGCACGACCTTGGGCTGAACGTGCCCATCGTTGGCGATTTCCACTACAACGGCCATATCCTGTTGCGCGAGTATCCCGAGACGGCGCGCCTGCTCGCCAAGTACCGCATCAACCCCGGCAATGTGGGCGCGGGGCAGCACCACGATGCCAACTTCGCCACCATGATCGAGGTTGCCAAGGAGTACGGCAAACCGGTTCGCATCGGCGTGAACTGGGGGAGCCTCGATCAGCAGGTGCTCGCCCGCCTCATGGACGAGAATGCCCGGCGAGGCAGTCCCAAGTCCAGCACCGACGTGACCATCGACGCGATGGTCGAGAGCGCCCTGGAAAGCGCCGCCTACGCCGAGAAGCTGGGCCTCCCGCACGACCAGATCATCATCTCCGTCAAGGTCAGCTCGGCACCCGAGCTGTGGCAGGTGTACCGGCAGCTCGCGCCGCTGTGCGACTACCCCCTGCATCTGGGCCTCACCGAGGCGGGCATGGGCATGAAGGGGATGGTGGCTTCCAGCGTGGCCCTGGCCCCCCTGCTGGCCGAGGGGATCGGGGACACCATCCGCGTTTCCCTCACCCCCGAACCCGGCGCTCCCCGCAAGCTGGAGGTAGAGGTCGCCCAGCAGATTCTCCAGAGCCTGGGCCTGCGCCAGTTCCTCCCGCAGGTCACCTCTTGTCCCGGCTGCGGACGCACCACCTCCACCTTCTTTCAGGAGCTCGCCCGCAAGATTCAGGACTACATCCGTGAGGCGATGCCCGAATGGAAGGCGAAATACCCCGGCGTAGAGGAGATGCAGGTGGCGGTGATGGGCTGCGTCGTCAACGGCCCCGGCGAGAGCAAACATGCCAACATCGGCATCAGCCTGCCCGGCACCGGAGAAGACCCCCGCGCGCCCGTCTACCAGGACGGCAAGCTGCTGACCACGTTGAGAGGCCACCGCATCGCCGAGGAGTTTCAGGAGCTGCTCGAACGGTACGTGGAGGAGCGGTACGGGCGGGCGCGGGTGGACGTATGAACGTCTGGGGAACCGGCAGTTTTGAGAATGAGGTGGGCGCGGCCTTTGCGCAGGAGGTCGTGGAAGACGGCGCCTTTGCCCTTGCCGAAGCCTTCGACGTGGCCCTCGACCCCGATACCGACTTCTTGGCCGCCGAAGAAGGGCACCGCGTGCTTGCCGCGGCCGAAATCCTCGCCGCCGCGCTGACGGGGGAGATGGCCGGGATCACGAACGCGCCGCTGCGGACCTGGCTCGCGAGCGTCAACCCGGCGGAACTGCAACCCCTCCGCGAGCTGGCCCGTGCCGCCGTCACCCGCGTTCTCGGCCCCGACAGCGAACTCCCCGACCTCTGGGCAAACCGTGAGGATGCGGAGGCGTGGCAGGCCGAGGTGGAGCGCCTGCTGACCGCGCTGAACTGACGGCCGCTTACCCTTCCAGCCGCACCTCGGCCACCTTCGCCAGCAGGCGGAAGGTCTGGAAGAGGTGCAGGGCGTCAGGACTGCTGTAGGCCACAGTGACGCTGTCCACCCGCTCCACGCCGGGCACCCGCTCGCACTGGTCGGCACGGGCCTGGTGGTCAAAGGTCAGTTCTACCCGGGCAGGCCAGTCGGTTTTGTACGGCTTGCCCGCGGAGGCAGCGCGCACAGCTTTCTCGGCACCCGCGCGAATTCGCCGCTGCGCCTCGCGCGGGTGCAGGTGCAGGGCGGCGTAGCTGCTCAGGCCTTCCTTGACCGCTACGCACACCACCTGTTCGCCCAGTTCGTCCGCAATCTCGGCCAGGGCCACGTCATCCCCCGAAGCAAAGACGACCGGTACGCCGTAGTGCCCGGCAACGAGCGCGTTGAGGCCGTACTCACCCGTATCGCGCCCACCGATTCGGACGTTGCGGAGAAAGCCGTTCCAGGTGTGTGCCAGCGGCCCGCGCACGCTGCCCGCTCGAGCGTGGTAGCCCACGAACAGCAGCGCGCCGACGCCCTCTTCCTGCACGCCCTGCACCATGCTGAGGGGCTTGTCGTTCCCGGTGGTGAAGCGAACACCCTCGGGGAGAAGCTCGGGCAGCAGGTTCCGCATGGTGTCGTGTGCGTCGTTCACAAGCACGTCCGTTGCGCCGCCCGCCAAAGCCCCCTCGGCGGCGGCCGCCGCTTCCCGCGTCATCCGCTCGCGGGCCGCCTGGTACTCCGCCGCGTTCACCAGACCCCCGAACTCCGGTGGGCTGACCTGCACCCAACTCGACACGCCACACACGCCCTCCATGTCCACACTGATCACAACCTTCATGCGCGGCAGCGTACCGCGCCCGGCCTGACCGTGATCTGGGCTCAGCGCTCGGGGAAGGAGGCGTGCTAGCCTCCTGGGTTATGAGCCGTGTCGCCCTGAAGTCCGCCCGCGAGATCGAAGCCATGCGCCGTGCGGGGGCGCTCGTCGCCGAAACATTTCGCGTCCTCGAACCGTATGTGAAGCCCGGGGTCACCCTGGCCGAACTCGACCGCGTCGCGGAAGAGCATATTCGCAAGCACGGCGCGACCCCCGCCTACCTGGGCTACGGTCCCCGGAATAATCCCTTTCCCGCCACCATCTGCGCGAGTGTCAACGAGGTGATCTGCCACGGCATTCCGGGGCCGCGCGAGTTGCAAGAGGGTGACATCATCGGTGTGGATATCGGCGTGCTGCTGAACGGCGTGTACGGCGACGCCTGCTACACCTACACGGTGGGCCAGGTCAGCCCCGAGGTGCAGGGCTTGGTGGACACCACCCGGGAGGCCCTCGCGGCGGGCCTGGAGGTGGTGAAGCCGGGAAACCGCACGGGTGACATTGGACACGCCATTCAGACGCTCGCGGAGGGACGGGGCTACAGCGTGGTGCGGGAGTACACCGGCCACGGCATCGGCCGGCGCCTGCACGAGGAACCCACCATCTACCACTGGGGCGCGCGCTACACCGGCCTGAAGCTCCAGCCCGGCATGGTCTTTACGGTCGAGCCCATGATCAACCTGGGCACGCCGGACACCCGCCTACTGGGTGACGGCTGGACCGTCATCACCGCCGATAAGAAACCGAGCGCACAGTTCGAGCACACGGTCGCGGTGACGCCCAAAGGACACGAGATCCTGACGCTGTGATGTGCCCCCCTACGGCCAGACGGCCGAAGAGCGCGCGCTCTCCAACCAACCCCAGTCGCTCAGGTAGGTCTCAAAGTCACTGAGGAGCTCTGCGGCGTCCTCCTGGGCGGGGGGTGGAAGCTGGCGTTGCCACGCGCGCGCCGCGCGGGAGGTATAGGCGGCAAGGGGGGCGGGAGCGCCCAGGAACTCGTCCAGGGCCATCAGCAGCGCCTCGTACCGCGCGCGCCGCCAGGGCTTTTGCCGGGTGACCTCATGGAGGAACTCTATGGCCGCGTACTCCAGCAGAACGGGGCGGCCCACGATGGGTGGAGCCTTGGGTGCGGGCAGAGCGCTCATGCATTCCTCCAGCCGGGAAAGCCCTCGATGGCGACCAGGGTGGGGCGGGGAATACGGGTGCCGGGCTTCGCGGCGAAGGAACTGGTGAGCTTGTCTAGGCTCTCGCTGTCTTCGCCGGGGTGCTGGATCGCGAGAAACAGGGTCTTGCCATCGGGGGACCACACCGGCCCGGTCATCTCGGCGTCCACCGGCCCGACGGCGAAGCGGTAGGCGCGGCCCGCGTGGGGCCCCTCGGTGGGAAAGAAGAACATGGCGTTGTTGCCGTGAAAGGCTTTGATGGGGTTGGTGCTCAGGTCGCTGTTGTCGGTCACCATCCAGAGGTTGCCGTACGGGTCAAACACCAGGTTGTCGGGGCTGGCAAAGCCGCTTTGCGGACCGCCCACGGCGAACACCTCCCACAGGAACTTCGTGGCGGTCCAGTCGTCCCCATCCTCGCGAAGACGGATGATCTGTCCGAAGTAGTTGCCGTGTTTGCTGTTGTTCGTGAGGGCCACGTACACCTCACCGGTGCGGGGATGAATCTCGATGTCCTCGGGGCGGTCTACTGGGGTTCCGCCCACCGCGAGGGCAGCGGCACGGGCATCGGCCAGAACGTCCGCCTGCCCCGTGAAGAGCGGCTTGCCGTTCGCGTCCTTGGCCTCCTGCAACTGCTTGTTTCGGGCATAGTCGAGAAGAATCCAGCTGCCGTTCCCGAAGTTGGCCACGTACAAGTCTCCGTCCTCGAGAAGGGTTCGGTTGGCGTTGCGGTGTTGGGGGTTGTAGCGGCCACGGCTGACAAACTTGTACACGCAAGCGTCCTGCATGTCGTCCCCCATGTACCCCACCACCCGTCCGTCCCTGGCGACCGTCACGGCCACGTTCTCATGCCGGAAGCGGCCCATCGCGGTGCGTTTTTTCGGCGTCCAGGCGGGATCAAAGGGGTCGATCTCGGTGACCCAGCCCTGGTGCAGGGCGTCATAACCGCTGCCCGCCCAGGCCTTTTGGTACCCGTCTACGTTCTCCTCACAGGTGAGCAGGGTGCCCCAGGGCGTCTGGCCGCCGGAGCAGTTGCCCACGGTGCCCCTCACCGTCGTGGCGCCCTTAACGGCCGTGCTGCCCCGCACCGGCCCGGTCAGCTCTATCTCGGTGAAGGCGTCGATGCGGCGGTTTCGCGGGTCGGGCACGATCTTCCACTCGCCGCCCTCCTTGCGGACGCGAACCACGCTGACCCCTACGGCCCTCATCTCCGCCTCGATCTGCTCGCGGGTACGTTCCCTGGTGTTGCCCCCCACAAAGAGGGCGTTGGTGTACTCGTGGTTGATGGTGAGGAGCGCGTCGGTGCTGCTGCGCCCACCCTCCAGCAGATCGATGGGGAAGAAGCCAACGTAGTCGTGGTTGAAGCCGATCTCCCGCCCGTCTGCGGTAAAGACTTCTCCCCAGGGTGCAAGAATCTGCCAGCGGTACCGCTCCGGCACGGTCAGCGTGTCCGCGTTCGTCGCCTCGATTGGCCGGAAGGGTGGCAGCGTGCGGGGGCTGACAGCCCGGGGGTCGGTGCTGACTGGGCCGCCGTTATTCGCCGCAGCCTGCGCCCCGCTGAAGGTGACCGGCAGGGTGAGGCCCGCAGCGGTTGCTGCAACGGTGCCCAGTGCTCCCCGGCGGGTCAGTTGCCGGTCAAGCAGCCTGTGCCAGAAGCTTGGTTCCACGTTGGCTGGAGAGCTGGTCATGCCCCACACAGTGCCCCTGCCCTGTCACCTGTCCTTCAAGGGACGGTCAGGGGCACGTCAGCTCTTCGGGGGGAGCATTGATTTGAGCAGAAAATGAGGGTAGATTAGAAGCATTAAGTGTATGGAGGCCCTTCCTGTGGAAACCCTGCGTGTGTCTGGCAAATCACGGCCCAATGCCGTGGCTGGGGCGGTCGCGGCGCTGCTGCGCTCGCAGGGTGAGGTGGAGCTTCATGCCATCGGCCCTGCCGCAGTGAACCAGGCGGTCAAAGCTTTGGCCATCGCACGGGGCTATCTGGCCGGCGACCGTCTGGACCTGGTGGTGCAGCCGGCCTTTGTGAAGCTTGACCTGGCCGAAGAGGAACGCACGGCCCTGACGCTTACGGTTCGCGGCGTGCCGGTCGGCTGAACCTTCCTGGAAGGCGTTCTCATAAAACTTGAGTGTGCTTCGCTAAGATGAGGGTCAGGAGGAAGACCTTCCATGATCTTCGGCCCGTATACCCCCTTGATTCTTCTCATCTTCGTCGCCTCGCTGCTGATTCAGGCTTACCTCAGCCGGACCTACAGCCAGTGGGGCCGAGTTCGCAACAGTCACAACATCACAGGAGCGCAGCTTGCTCGCCTGATGCTCGATGAACATGGCCTCGCCCATGTTCCGGTCAACGTCGTTCCCGGTAGCTTAAGTGACCACTATGATCCCATTCACAAGGTGGTGAACCTTTCAGAAGCCAACTACCACGTGCCCAGTGTGAGCGCGCTGGCCGTCGCGGCCCACGAGGTCGGGCACGCCATTCAGGACAAGGTGCGGATGCCCGCCCTGGTGCTGCGCGGTCAACTGGCAGTGCCCCTGAGCTTGGGGATGAACCTCGCCCCGCTGCTGCTGCTCGCCGGCCTCTTTCTGCAGCTCAGCGGTCTGGTGTGGATCGGCGTGATCCTCTTTGCCGGAGCCCTGTTGTTTCACCTGATTACCCTTCCCGTCGAGTTTGACGCCAGCCGCCGCGCCCTGGCCTACCTACAGGCCCGCGGCCTCACCAGCGGCCAGGAAAGCCGGGGCGCCCGCGCCGTACTCACCGCCGCTGCCCTCACCTACGTGGCGGGCTTTGCGATGGCGCTGGCGCAACTGCTCAACGTCCTCAGCCTTGCCCGCAGCCAGGAGGACTAAGGTCGGGAAGAGGGAGGGAAAAAAGGTGCTTGAGCAGCCGCTCGAGCACCTTTTTTGTCTTCTTGTCGGCGGCTTATTCCTACACGCCTACACGTTAAAGCCAAACATCCGCATCTGCCGCTTGCCGTCCTCGGTCATCTTGTCGGGGGTCCATGGCGGCGTCCACACAAACTCGACATTGACTTCGCTAACGCCGTCGAGCCTGCCCACGGCCATTTCGGCGTCGGCTCGGATCAGGTCCTGCACCGGGCAGCCCACGCTGGTGAGGGTCATGGTGATGTCCACCACACCCTGCGGCGTGATGTCGACACCATAGATCAGGCCGAGGTCCACCACATTCACTGGAATCTCCGGGTCCTTGACGACCTTGAGGGCTTCGAGGACCTGCGCCTCGCTGGGGAGCCCCGCCGCCTGCGCTGCGGTGGTGTTGGTCTCGTTCATCAGTGCCCTTCTCCTTCTTCGGTGGGCAGGCCCGCTTCCTTCCAGGCCAGCGTCCCGCCCTCCAGATTCACAACATCGGTGTAGCCGTGTTCTAGCAGATACTGCCCGGCGCGGGCACTGCGGGCCCCGCTGCGGCAGATCATCACCAGTGGGCGGTCTTTGGGCAGCTCCTGAAAGCGGGCCTCGAACTCGCTGAGGGGCAGGAGCTGAGCTCCCTGGGCGTGTACCTCTGCGAACTCGTTGGGCTCGCGCACGTCGATGAGCAGGGCACCCGCCTGGACCCTCCGCTGGCCTTCGACAGGCGTGACGTCTTGTAGGGCGTCGGCATTCATGGCTTCAGCATACAGGCGCGGGCCGCCGCAAATCGTAGGGCCATAGACTGGGGCATGACCCTGCCCGCCCACGCCACCCTGATTGACCTGCGTCCGGCCGAGCTCCGTTGCCGGGAGCCGCTGGAGGAGTGGCTGACGTTGCCGGTTCTCGCCTTGACCCTGGAGGCCATCGAGAATGGCACCCATGGCCTGCGGCCGGAAGCGGGGCCACTCGTCGTGATCTGTGAGCGAGGCGTGCGCTCCGGCCTTGCCGCTCAGTACCTCCGAGCAGACGGGTTGGAGGCCTGGGCCTATCCGGGTGGCGTTCCGGCGCTGCGACGCGCCCTGCAGCAGGGCCGGCCAGAAGACAATTCGGGTTGACCCTCCGCTCATGCCCCCCTCGCTGCCCAGGAGCAGGATGAGGTATGTCACACAAGGACCGTTACAACGAGGGCGAACGCGACCATAGCCGCAAGCCCGGCAGCAACCATGGCAGCGCCGACGACAAGAACGGCGATGGCCGCCGCAATGGCAGTGAGAGCGGAGGCGGCGCGGATGGCGGCCAGGACGGCAGCGGCAGTGGCAGTGGACACCAGAGCGGGGGCAGCGGCAGCCGCCAAAGCTAAATGTCTGGAAGCAGCCCTGTGATGGGGCTGTCAGGACGGGGCAGGACCTTGAGGAATGAACACCAGTGCCACCCCAAACACCATCCTCGTGACCACAGACGCCAGTCACCTTGGCAATGAGGCTCTCGCGCACGGGGCGTCGCTGGCCCGTGCCCTGCACGCGAAACTCACCGTGCTGTATATCCACCCCGACCCCCTGCCCACCGTCGCGGAAGCCTACATCTACCTGCCGCGCGACGTCGCCGAGCAGGAGGAGCAGATGGAAAGGGTGCGCGCTGACCTGGCCCGCCGCGTGCCGGGTGCGCGACTGAGGATAGAACTCGCCGCCGGACGCCTGGTGCCCCGCCTGATCCTGGAGGTGGCCCGCGAGGAGGGCGCAGATTTGATCGTGATGAGCACGCACGGGCGCAGCGGCCTGGGCCGCGCCCTGCTGGGCAGCGTGGCGGAGGCTGTTGCCCACCACGCGCCGGTTCCCGTGCTCCTCGTTCGTGCCGGTCACCCCGTCAAGGACTGGGGAGCCGTCACAGGCTGAACCCGCTCACGCTCTCCCCCCGGTCCTTCGGCTAGACTGGCGCGCTATGCCCAGAGCGCGTGTGAAACCTGAAGTCATGAGCCCCGTCGGCGGGTGGCCGCAACTCCGTGCGGCGGTGGAGGCGGGGGCCGACGCCGTGTATTTCGGGGTCGAGGCGTTTCACGCGCGTGCCAAGGTGGGCTTTAGCAACGAGGAACTCCCCGACATCATGCGCGCCCTGCACGAACGCGGTGTGCTGGGCTTCGTGACCTTTAATGTCCTGGTGTTTGACCGTGAGCTGCAAGCAGCAGAACGGCAACTGATGCACCTGGCCCAGTCGGGCGTGGACGCGATCATCGTGCAGGACCACGGGGTGGCCCGCTTGGCCCACGAGATCTGTCCCGATCTCCCCATTCACGGCAGCACCCAGATGAGCATCACCTCAGCGGAGGGCGCCGAGCTTGCCCGGCGGTTCGGCGCGAGCCGGGTGGTGCTGGGCCGTGAGCTCTCCCTGCGCGACATCGCTCGCATCGCCGCGCAGACGGACCTGGAGCTGGAAACCTTTGTGCACGGAGCGCTGTGCGTGAGTTACAGCGGGCAGTGCTTCTCCAGCGAAGCCTGGGGGGGGCGCAGTGCCAACCGCGGCCAGTGTGCCCAGGCCTGCCGCCTGCCCTATGAACTCATCGTGGACGGCGAGGAGCGCGATCTGGGGGACGCGCGCTATCTCCTCTCGCCCGGAGACCTGTACGCGCTGCATCAGGTTCCGGAGCTTGTTCGCCTGGGCATCAACTGCCTGAAGATCGAGGGGCGCTACAAGGACGCGGACTTCGTCGCCCTGACCACCGCCGCCTACCGCCGGGCCGTGGATGAGGCTTGGGCAGGGCTCCCCCTCAGCGTCACGCCGCAGGAGGAACGCGGCCTGGAACAGGTCTACTCGCGCGGCCTGGGCCCGCACTTTATCGGCGGCACGAACCATCAACAGGTGGTGCGCGGGCGGGCTCCTCGGCACCGTGGTGTGCGGGTGGGCACCGTCCGCGGCACTACCCCCCGCGGCGTGCTCGTCGAACTCAGCGAGACGGTGAACCCCGGTGACGGTCTGGTGTTCGATCCCGCCAACTGGCGCACCCCAGAAGGCCGCGAGGAGGGAGGCTTCCTGTACGGCCTGTGGCAGCGTGGACAGCCGGCCGAGCGCGTTCGTCCCGGTGAGACCTATGAACTCCGGTTTGGCCGTGGCGCCGTCGATCCCGCGCGCGTTCGTCCCGGTGACCCGGTCTGGCGCACCTACGACCCCAGCCTCTCCGCCCGCGTGCGGCCCCTGGTGGAGGCGCGCGATCCGCTCTACACCCGTCCGGTCACGGCCCACTTCCGGGGGCATGTCGGAGACGTTCCCGCCCTCACCCTAATGGACGAACAGGGCCGCAGCGTCACCGTGACCCTGCCCGATCCCCTCCAGCCCGCGCGCAACCGAGCGCTCGACGAGGTGATCCTGCGCGAACAGTTCGGCAAGCTGGGCGGGACCGGTTACCACCTCGCTGCGCTCACCGCCGATCTGTCGGGAACGGCGTTCCTCCCCGTCTCGGGCCTCAACGCGCTGCGCCGTGAAGCCGTGGCCGCGCTCACCGCCCTGCGCGGTCAGGTCCCCCAACGCCGCGTCACGCCCCGGCTCGCCCAGGAGCTGCGGCAGCTGAGGCGGCAGCCTGCGGCCCACGACCCGCAGCCCCGCCTGCACGTGCTTGTGCGCACCCCCGAGCAGTTGGAAGCAGCGCTGGCCGAGCGGCCCGACTCCATCACGCTCGACTACCTCGAACTGTATGGCCTCAAACCCAGCGTGGAGCGGGTGCGGGCCGCCGGTCTCGCGGTGCGGGTGGCGAGCCCACGGATTCTCAAGCCGACCGAGCAGAACCTCCAGAAGTTTCTGCTCTCGCTGGGGGCGGATCTGCTGGTGCGTTCGGGCGGCTTGCTCGAAGGCTTGCAAAGGGTCCCCGACCTCCCCGCCCTCACGGGTGATTTCAGCCTGAACGCCGCCAACGTTCTCACGACCCGTGCACTCCTTGAGTTGGGGCTGACGCGGATCACGCCTACGCATGACCTGAACGCTCGGCAGATCACCGAACTCGCCGGTCTCGTCGGCCCCGAGCGGCTGGAAGTGATCGCCTACCAGCATCTGCCGGTCTTTCATACCGAGCATTGCGTATTCTGCCGCTTCCTGTCCCAGGGCACCGACTACACGAGCTGCGGCCACCCCTGCGAGTCACACCGGGTGGCGCTGCGCGACGAACGTGGCTTGAGCCATCCCGTGATGGCCGATGTAGGCTGCCGCAACACCGTCTTCGAGGGCCGCCCCCAGATTGCGGGCGCTCACCTCACCGACTGGCTGGCGGCCGGTCTGCGTGACTTTCGCCTGGAATTCGTCCACGAGACGCCCGAGCAGGTGGGCGAGGTCCTCGGCCTCCACCGCGCCTTCCTGGCCGGCGACCTGGATGCCGCAGCGCTCACGGCTCGCCTGCAGGCCCTCTCGGACCAAGGAACCACCGAGGGCAGCCTGTTTGTTCCGGAAGGCTTTGACCGCTTGCCGGCCCTGCCGGTCCTCTGAACCGCGCCTCCTTCTTCATGAAAGGAGACTTGGGTAAACATTCATATCCCGGCAGGGGGTAGGCCAGGTACGGTGGTTCATGCGCGGAGCGGAACCGGTGAAAACCGAACGGCACGACGTGGCGGCGGGGCAGCATCACACCAATACGGGGGTTCGCCCCGTTCATACCTACCGCGAACACGGGCACGGCCTCTTTGTCGCTCGGGACTTTGTAGCGCATCCACGAATTCAGCACTGGCAGGCGCATCTGCTGCCCGCCCTCGGCGTGGTCGTCTGCCGCTACGACTTTCACGGTCCCCGTGAACACGACTATTACATCGATATTGCGACCATTACCCGCGCGGGCAGTCTTTGGACGGTCCGTGACCACTACCTCGACGTTCTGGTACACGACGGGATGGCCGCGCAGATCGTGGACACCGATGAACTGCTTGCCGCGCACGAGGCAGGGTTGATCGTCACGCCGGAGCTGCATGGCGCCGTCGCTGCCGCCCACCGTGTTCTTTCCGGGCTGGCTCACGCCCGCTACAGCGTCGAAGACTGGCTGCGGACCTGTGGGGTAGAACTGGAGTGGCTCCCCGCTCGCGAGTACGCGTAGGACGCGGCCGCACCCATCAGGGCAGGGGTACCTCTGTCTGCGCGCCCGGCGGCAGGCTCAGCAGCCGCCGGAGCGGTTCCTCCCCGTGCTTCAGGAGGTAGGTCAGGAAATTCATCTCGCGTTCCTGCGGCACGCCGTTGGGTAAGAGGTGCCGCTTGAGCCGGGTCAGTTGCCGCGTGCGGTCCTCCTCCTGCCGGACCAGGGCGCGCAGGGCGAGCTGTTGCAGGTGCGCGATTCGCGCGGTGATGCGCTGCCGGGCGCGTTCGGCTGCCCCCACCAGCGTGGGGTCCAAGGCGGCGAGTTCGGCGCTGAGGGCCCGCAGCTCAGCCTCAAGTGCAGCGAGGCGCTCAGCCGACGCGGCCGCGGCACCCCGTTCCCGGGCCAGTGCCCGTCCCAGCACGCCTTCGGGGTCGGCCTGCACCTCTGCGGCGGTCGCGCCAAGCCGCGCGAGCAGCCGGACCACGTTCGGCTCCAGCCAGGTCACGCTGAGCCGGGGCCAGAGAAGGGGTTGCTCCAGCCCGTGGAGTTCGTACACCTCGCGCAGCTGCGCTCCGTAAGCGATCTCGCCCGGTCCCACCACAAAGGCGAGCGTGGGGAGGAGCGCGTCCTGCACGACCGGGCGTAGCCCCGCAGCCGGGGTGAGGCGGGACGGCTCAGCCGCCAGCACGCCCAGCAGCTCCTCCTGCGTGTACGTGCGCGTCTCGGTCTGAAAGCGCTGCCCCGTGAAGCGAAGCAGCCGCCGCCGCCCATCCTCCTCTTCGATAAAGAGGTTGGTGGCTCCGGGCGGTCGGCGCAGTTGTGGGGTAAATCCGGCCGCCTCCAGTCGCCGGGCCGCGGCCTCAATTCGTCCTGGTCCTTCCAGTGGGCAGGCCAATTCCCGCGCCAGGGTGGGGGCCATCCGCCGGGCAAGGGCCGGATGCAGCGGATCGAGCACCAGCAGCCCGGCGGGGGCGAGCAGCTCGTGGATGAGGCGGGCAAAGACGTCCGCATAGCTGCCGCTCTGGCCCACCGCCCGCACCACCCGTGTTCGCACCGCTTCCCGGTACGCGGGAACCGTCTCGAAGTGGTCGAGCAGGGCCATGGTTTGTGCGCTCCACTCTGCCCGCCAGGAGACGCGGCCCACCGGCACACCCTCCGGCAGGTCCAGGGTCAGGCGGTGCAGCGTCTCGGCGTGGTCGAGCAGCGTGGTGGACGCGACCTCCGCCGCATCGTGGTCCTGGCTGGCCACCCAGTACACGGCGATCACCGGAGCGTCTTCCCGGTCGAGCCTGCGGGCCAACAGGGCCGCGTCCGCCCCCTTGTGGACGCTGTAGGCCGGGCCAGTCAGGAGACCGGCTTGCTGTCCAGTCACGACCACCCGGGAGGCCGGGTGGGCGAGGCGGGTGAGCAGAGCTTCTACCCCTGCGTTCAGCGTTCCTAGGTCGCGGTGGTAGTCCCGTAGCGCCGCGGCCAGAGCCCCGCGGTCCACCTCCGGCCGCTCTTCCCGCGCCGCCGTCTCCAGATCGCCCGGCGAGAGCCGGAAGAAGGCGGGCAGGTCGCCCGCCCGGTATGCCGCCGCAATGCTTCTTGATGCCACCTTCATCTGGACCACCTTCGGGCAGGCCCGTCGCTGCGTGGCCCCCTCTGCTTTAAATTCTACAGCACCAGCCTAACGCAGCGGCTCACGTGCGGCCGCGAGCAGCCCGGCCCGGTTGGTGAGGATGATGCGCCGGTAGCCGAGGTCGAGCAGGCCCCGGGCGCGAAAGTCCCCGAGCAGCTTGGTGATCGTCTCGCGGGTGCTGCCCACCACGTGCGCCAGGTCCTGGTGGGAGACCCGTTCACGCAGGGCCAGCGTGCCCCCTTCCGGCCACGGTCCCTCGCGTTCGGCAAGGTCAAGCAGGGCCAGGGCCAGCCGCTGCGACACCTCCATAAACACCAGGGCCGAGAGCCGTTCCTGTACGCTGCGGGTTTGCCGCGTCACCTGCTCTGTGAGCGCGACGCCCACCGCTGGCTGCAACTGCATCAGGCGCGTGAGCGTCTCACGGCCCAGCAGCAGCGCCTCACTGTCGTCCATCGCTTCGGCGTACATTCCGTACCGGCTGCCGGGCAGCAGCGCCCCGGTGCCCAGCAGGCTGCCCGGGCCGTGCACGTTCAGCGTCACCTCGCGCGCTCCGGCCCCCAGCCGGTAGAGCCGCACGCTGCCGCGCGTCAGGATAAACAGCGTCTCGGCAGGGTCTTCGGGACAAAACAGCAATCCTCCCCGCGCCCAGCGGCCCACACGCGCTGCGGCCATCACCTGCGCCTGCGTCTCCTGGGGAAGCGCCCCAAACGGCCCGGACATCATAGGAAACAGTCTGCCACACTGGGGCAACCCGTCCAACAGCCCCCGCACGCTCGGCCTGCTCAGCGGCCCGCCGGTTAGACAGCGTCGCCCGCACTTGTTACAATCCCGCCCACGCATGACCCAACCCGACCCCATGCCCATGTCCCCTGCGGCGCCGCGCCTCACGCTGTTTGACCTGCCGCTGGATGTGGTGACCCTGGAGCAGACCTTAAGCCGCCTCGGCGAGTGGATGTTTCAGGCGCCGCGTGCCCCGCATACCGTCGTCACGCTGAATCCCGAGATCATCGTGCAGTCGCGGACGCAGCCCGAGTTCGTGCGGGCGGTGCAGCAGGCTGACCTGGTGACCGCCGACGGTGTGGGAATCGTCTGGGCCGTTCGGCAGCTGTACGGGCAAACGGCCCCCCGCGCGCCCGGCTACGACATCGTCAAGGGCCTGATGGAACGGCACGGCGCGCAGCTGCGGGTCTTTTTTCTGGGCGCACAGCCGGGGGTGGCCGAGCAGGCTGCGCAGAATGCCGCTCGTGACTACGGCATTCAGGTGGCAGGAGTGCACCACGGCTATTTCGACGCCGCGGAGGACAGGCGGGTAGCGGAACTCGTCGGAGCAGCGGGAGCGCATCTCCTGTTGACTGGGATGGGGGCTGGGCGGCAGGAACGCTTTAACCAGACCTGGCGGCAGGTGCTTGGCGCGCCGGTCCTCCTTGGCTGTGGCGGCGTCATTGACGTGCTGGCGGGCACGGCCGAGCTGGCCCCCGCCTGGACGCGCCGTCTGGGGGTGGAATTCATCTGGCGCGTGGGTCTGGACCGCAAGCGCTGGCACCGAGCTCCGCGGCTGGCCCAGTTCGTGCGGCTTGTCCAGGCAGAAAAGCGCCGCAACGCTCGGCGCTGAGGGCGCTTAGGGGGGCGGCTTCAGCCCCAGATCGCCGCTGAAGTTGCCCTCCCAGGCGTTCAGGACTCGGCCTTCCCGGACGAGCAGCACCGTCGGGTAGGCGCTGATGCGCAGCGCACGGGCGAACGCGGTGGCCTCCGGGCCGCGCCAGACGTTCACGCCGCTGGGGGCGGGGGCGGGAATGTCTTCGGCGTTCACGGCGCGCACGGGAAGCCCGGCTGCCAGCACGGCCCCCCACAGCGCTCCTAGGTCACCGCAGTCGTGCGAGTACACCACCACCACCTCACGTTCGGCGCCCGGCCAAGGATGGGCCGGGAGGGGCTCGCCAAGCCGCACTCGGGCGTCGGTGGCCGGAGCGCCCAGCGCGAGGAGCAGGGTCAGGAGGGGCGCACGCTTCATGGCCGCCATGATGCCCGCTTCCTGCGGCAGCGGCGTGACAGCCCGGTGAGAAGCGCCGCTAGAAAAAGCCCTGCCGCAGGGGAGAAGCCGGGAAGAAGCAGGTCAGGGTGTCTCGTTTTCTGCCTGGGCCGGAGCGGGGCCGGTTCCGGGCGTGCGGATGGCCCGCAGCGCCTGGGGATCCGGTTGCTCGTCCCGCAGGGGGGCAGGGTTGGGGTCGGGCGCGTAGCCGGGCAGATCCTCGATGGCGACGCGTCGCCGCACGATGTTTTCTGGGGGAGTGAACTCGGTGGCCAGGCGACCGGTGGCGCGGTCGAGGCTGACGACGGTGGTGCGCGGATCAGACGGTTCAGGTGTCCAGGCTGTTTCGCGGTACACGACGGGGGAGGGGCCGTCCTCCTCGATGGGTGTGGTGGCGTTTCGGAAACGCGGATCGAGGAGGGCGATCTTTACCCCAGGGAGCCAGCCGGGATCCGGGGCATCGGCGTAGATGATGCCGGGGGGCTCGGCGAATTGGGTGGGCGTCTTGCCCACGTGCGCGAGTTCCATCATCCGCCGCCAGATGGGAGCATTCACGTAGCCGCTGTAGTAGTAGGTGGGCATCTCGCCACCCTGCTGTTTGCCGACCCACACGGCTCCGGTGTACAGGGGTGTGGTGCCCACAAACCAGAAGTCCTTGGGACCGTTGGACGTCCCTGTCTTGCCCGCAACCGGCCAGTTGTCCAACTTGGCGCGGGTGGCCAGTCCACCCTGGCGTTCCGTCAGGTCGTTCACCACCCCCCGGATCATGTCCAGGCCCAGGAAGGCGACCTGCGGTGTCCAGACCCGTTTGGGCTTGGTGAGGTCGTTGGAGGCGTCATACAACACCTCGCCCCGCGCGGTGGTGACCCGGGTGATGTAGCGCGGCGCGCGGTACAGACCGCCATTGACGAAGGGCGCGTAGGCAGCGGCCATCTTCACCGGCGTGGTCTCGATGGCCCCCAGCGCCGCTGCGAGCCCAGTGCCGTCGTTCGGGGGAATGCCCAGTTCGCGCAGCTTGGTGAAAAAGGTCTGGAGGCCAATGCGGTCTGCGAGCCGCACCGTGACCAGGTTGAGCGAGCGGTCAAGCGCCTCGCGGATGGTCATGTTGCGGTAGGTCGTCGCGCCCTCGAAGTTCTGCGGTTTGTACACGCCGTCCTTGCAGCCTTCGCAGGGGAAGGTCACCGGCCTGTCCTCCTCGCGGTGTGTCTGGTCCAGCCCGGTGGCGAGCGCCGTGGTGTACAGCAGCGGCTTGATGGTCGAGCCCACCTGCCGCTGGCCCTGCGCGGCATTGTTCCAGTCGGCAGGCGGCTGATGGCCATTGAGTTTCTGCCCGATCATCCCCAGCACTTCTGCGGTATAGGGGTCAAGAATCACCGCCCCCAGCGTCGCCCCGGGTGGAAAGCCGCGGTAGGCCAGGGACGACGCCTCCCGGCTGGCCGTCTCCACGGCATTCTGGATCTTGGGGTCAAGGGTGGTATAGACCCGCAGGCCGCCCGAGCCGTACACCTTCTCGCGCCCGAACCGGCGCACGAGTTCCTGCTCTACCTGGCCCATGAAGTGCGGCGCGCGGGTGGTCGTCACCGCCTTGAGCTCCTTGGCGCTGCGGTCGACGAGTTTGGCGGAGGTGACGTTGCCCTGCGCGTCATACTTGACCTGCCAGCCCCGCGGCTGAAGCTTTTCCTTCCAGGCGGCGTCCGCCTGCGCCTGCGTGACCCAGCCGTCCTCGACCATGCGGCCAAGCAGCACCTTCATCAGGGGCCGCACGGCCGCGTAGTCGAAGTAGCGGCTGGGATTGGGAACCAGCACCGTGAGGTACGCGCTTTCGGCCAGCGAGAGCTGTTTGGGCGTCTTGCGGAAGTACGCTTGCGCTGCCGAGTAGATGCCATACAGTTCGACCGGCCCGCCATCTCCCCAGTAGATCGCGTTGAGGTAATCCCGCAGGATCTCTTCCTTGGTAAAGGTCCGCTCCACCTGCACCGAGAGCAGCCACTCCTTCACCTTGCGGTCAGGCGTCCTGGCCTGCTTGTACTCGTCGTACAGCAGGGTGTTCTTGATGAGCTGGTTGGTGAGGGTCGAGCCGCCCTGCACGTCCTCGCCCTGTGCGAGGCGCTGGAACTGCCGCGCGATCCCGTAGGGGTCTAGGCCGTAGTGCTCGAAAAAGCGCCGGTCCTCGTTGGCGATGAGCGCCGCGGTCATGAAGGGGCTGATCTCATCGAGCCGAACGAGCGTGCGGCTGATCGCCTGGTCACCGATCTTGGGCACCAGTGTTCCCAGCGGCGTCCCGTCGCGGGCAAAGACGCGCGTTTCTGCGCCCAGACTCCAGTTGTCGAGTTCGCGGTAGTCGGGCAGCTCCCGCGCCCACTTCGTGACGTAGGTGGCTCCCACCCCCGCGGCTGCCACACCACCCGCCAGGAGCAGCGCCGTCGTGAGCTTCAGAAACCTCAGAAACACTCCGGTCTCCCCCGGGTGAAGGCGGTTGGGGCAGGGATGGAATACGCCATACGCGTCATGATAGTGCAGGGGCTGCGATCAGAAACGTTGGTGGGCTGACCCGCCCCGAGCGAGAGGGCGCGTCAGCCCGCCTTGTTGGCCTGCCTCGCGGCGCGGGCTTCCTCTGCCAGTTGGCGGCGCAGCACCTTAAGGGCAGCCGACTTGGGGAGCTCGGAACGGAACTCTACGCTGCGGGGCACCTTGTAGGGGCTGAGGTGCGCGCGGCAGTGCGCGATGAGTTCTGCCTCGGTGGCGGTCATGCCGGGTTTGAGGGCCACCACCGCATGCACCGTCTCGCCGCGGTAGGCGTCGGGCAGGCCTACGGCGGCGGCTTCCAGTACGGCGGGATGCGCGTAGAGCACCTCTTCCACCTCGCGCGGGTAGATGTTGTAGCCCCCGGCGATAATCAGATCCTTTTTGCGGTCGACGATGCGGAAGTAGCCGTCCTCATCCATCACGGCCATGTCACCGGTCAGCAGCCAGGTTTGCCCGTCCGCTTCCCGCAGCACCTTGGCCGTCTCGTCGGGCCGCTCCCAGTAGCCCTTCATCACATTGGGACCGGACACCCACAGCTCGCCGATTTCACCGGGCGGGAGGGGCTCACCGTTCTCGCCGGCGATCATGGCGTCCACACCGGGAATGGGCAGGCCAATGCTGCCCTCGCGCTGATCGCCAAAAATAGGATTGACGTGCGTGACCGGACTCGATTCGGTCAGGCCGTAGCCCTCGACCAGGTTCGCGCCGCCGGTGATCTGCCGGAATCGGCGTGCCGTCTCGAGCGGCAGGGGTGCGCTCCCGCTGATGCAGGCACGAATGGTCGTGAGGTCATAGTTGGGCGTGTCGGGGTGGTTGTTGATCGCGTTGTAGAGGGTGGGAACACCGGGAAAGAGGGTCGCCCCGCTCGCCTGAATCTGGGTGAGCACCATCTTGATGTCACGTGCGTTGGGCACGAGCACGAGCGTCGCGCCGGTCAGCATGCTGAGGTTCATGCCGACCGTCATGCCGTACACGTGGAAAAACGGAATGGCCGCCAGCGTGACCTCCTGCCCTGGCCGCAGCCCGGTCATCCACGCGCGGCACTGTTCGGCGTTCGCGACCAGGTTGCGGTGGGTCAGCATCGCGCCCTTGGGCACGCCGGTGGTCCCGCCGGTGTATTGCAGCAGTGCCACGTCATCCGGGCGCAGCGTCACGGCCTGCGGCGCGGAGGGCGAGCGCCGCAGCAGCGTGCGGTAGCTGTACACCGACCCCCCCGCCTTCACATTCACCCAGTTTCCCTCCCGGCGTGCCTTGAGGGGATACAGCACGTTCTTTGGAAAGGGCAGCGCGTCTTGAATCCCGGTCACGATCACGCGCTGAACCGGCACCCGGGAGGCGACCTGCTGGTAGCGCGGATAAAAGGCGTCCAACAGAATCAGCGTCTCGCTGCCGCTGTCTTTGAGCTGGTGTTCCAGTTCGCTGGGCACGTACAGCGGGCTGGTGTTGACCACCGTCGCCCCGGCCAAAAGGGCCCCGAAAAAGGCCACCACGAACTGCGGGCAGTTGGGCAGCATGACGCTGACGCGTTCGCCTGGCCGTACCCCGATGCGCTGGAGAGCGGCAGCAAAGTGCCCCACGTCCTGCCACAGTGCGCGGTAGCTGGTGTTCGCCCCGATAAAGCTCAGCGCGGTCCGTTCCGGAAACTGCTCGGCAGTGCGGCGCAGCAGGTCGGGCAGGGTGTCATTCGTCGGCGTGAAGCTGTGGGGCACGCCTTCCTCGTAGTGGGCCAGCCAGGGCCGGGTCATACCGCTCCTCACACTCCTCAGGTCCGCCTTTGGCTGCCCCCGCAGGGGCCGCATCCAAAAGAGACCGGTTGAAATTGAACTCAGTATAAGCTGAGAGCGGGGCGGGTGCACGCGGCCTTGCCTCCCCCTGTTCCCAGAGCACGAACACCCCCGCCAGAGGCGTGCCAGACTGCCGGCATGTCTTCTGTCTCGCCTGACCCGGCCACCCACCGCCCCCACCTGCAAGAGGCGCTGCGGCTCGCCCGCGAAGCCCAGGCCGCGGGCAGTTCTCCCGTGGGCGCCGTGCTGGTAAACGCCCAGGGCGAGGTGATCGCGCGCGGCCGCAACCGCGTCGGGGAAGCCCAGACCCCAGAGCACGTGGGAGCAGCCAGCGTCGCCCACGCCGAGATGGACGTATTTTTTCAGGTGGGCAAGGTAAGAAACCCGGAAAGCCTCACCCTCTACACCAGCCTGGAGCCCTGCCTGATGTGCGGCGGCGCGTCGGCACTTCTGGGTGTGGGCCGCGTGGTGTGGGCCACCGACGACCCCTGGGGGGGCTCGGGCCGTCTGATTCGCTGGAGCGAGCACCCCGCCATGCAGGAGACCGAGGTGATTCCCTGCCCTGATCCCGAACTGGAGGCGGAAGGCGCGCGCCTCTTCGCGCCGGAAGCGAGGCGCGCCTTTCCCGAAGAAGGCTGGGCGCTGTGGCGCAAGCGGTATCCGGCGGAAACGGCAGGCGTGGAATGACTGTCCTGGTGGTCGGCAGCGTGAATGCCGACGTGACTGTACGTGCCCCCCGCCTTCCTGCCCCCGGCGAAACGGTGTTGGGTGACGATGCTCGCGTCTCGCCCGGTGGCAAGGGCGCGAATCAGGCGGTGGCTGCGGCCCTCGCCGGGGCGAGCGTGGCTTTTTGCGGCGCGGCTGGACCGGACTCTTTCCGTGCGGTGGCGCTCTCCGGCCTGACCCGCGCTGGGGTGAACCTCGAGCACCTGCACGAGCTCAACGCGCCTACGGGCCTCGCCCTGGTCACCGTCGCGGCGGACGGCGAGAACGCGATCACTGTCGCCAGCGGCGCGAATGCTCGCCTGACCCCCCTGCATCTCCCCGCATCCCTGGACGGTTTTACGCACCTGCTCCTCCAGAATGAACTTCCGCTGGACGTGAATCGGGAGGCTGCCCGCCGGGCCTACGCCGCCGGCCTGACGGTGCTGTATAACGCCGCGCCCGCTCGCGAGGTCGACCCCGCACTCCTCGCGCACACGCATCACCTGATCGTGAACGAACACGAGCTCGCCGCCCTGGGAGGCAAGGGCGAGGATCTGGAAAAACGGGCGTGGACCCTCCTTGCCTGCGGGCCGCAGGCCGTGACCGTCACGCTGGGGGCGCGGGGCAGCCTGACCGTGACCGCCCACGCCGCCTACCGCCTGCCCGCTCACCCCGTGATCCCAGTGGACACGACCGGTGCGGGCGACACTTTTTGCGGCGTGCTCGCCGCTGAACTCGCCCAGGGCCAGCCGCTTCCCGCCGCCCTGCACGCGGCGGGCATCGCCGCGGCCCTCGCCTGTACTCGCCCCGGTGCGCAAGACGCCATGCCCTCCCGAACGGAGATCGCCGCCGCGCGCTAGGCTGCCCCCATGGCCATGCGGTACCGCACCTTTGCCGAATCCGACTTCGCGGCCCTTCAGGCCCTCGACCTCGCCGCCCAGCGCCACGCGGACCCCGCCTTCGATACCCTCCCCGCCCGGGAGCGTGAAGGCCGCCTGTGCACCAGCCTCCCAGCCCTGAAGTTCTACGCGCGCAGCGAACACTCCTTTGCCGCCCAGGACGACGCAGGAGCCGTCCAGGGTCTGATCCTCGCGCAGCACGTCTGGCAGGGTGACCGGCCGATCGTCCTTGTGCGCACGGTTCTCCTCGCGCCGGACGCCCCCGAGGGCACCGCAGCGGGATTGCTGCATGCCACCGTCAAGAGTGCCTACGACAGCGCTGTCTATGAGGTGCACTTTCCGCTGATCCCCGGGCTGGAGGACGCTGCCCGGCAGGAGGAGGCGCGGGTGACCGGGAGCTACGCCGTGTGTCACCTCGGCACTCGCGCGAGTACTGCCCCCGGTGAGCGGGCATAATGACGGGCATGACGAGTCGACCTACCCGCGTTCTGCTTGGCGTGCGCGGCATGACCCGCGAGGCCGGGGAACGTGTCGCTGCCCACCTGCGCACCCTGCCCGGCGTCACCCAGGCCACCCCCGACGAGGGGCAGATTGAGGTTCACTACGACCCTACCCAACACACCGTCATGGACCTGGTGCGCGCCGTGCGGACCCAGGGCTTCCTGGCGGGCATGCTCTAGGCGTGGCGCTCGGATACGTCGGCGTCCTCACCGTTCGCATCGAGATGCCGTG
Source organism: Deinococcus sp. YIM 77859 (assembly GCF_000745175.1). Lineage (NCBI taxonomy): Bacteria > Thermotogati > Deinococcota > Deinococci > Deinococcales > Deinococcaceae > Deinococcus > Deinococcus sp. YIM 77859. The sequence continues at coordinate 736,011 of NZ_JQNI01000002.1, read as the reverse complement.
GGTTACCAACCTCAAGGAGAAACGTGCCCTGGTTCGCCCCGTCGTCGAGCGCCTCAAGGCCCGTTACCCCCTCACGGTGGCCCGCCTTGACGGTCTTGACGCCCACGACTGGGAGGTGATCGGCGTTGCCACCCTCAGTAACGACTACGGCTGGGTCGAAGAGACCCTGCGGATGGCCGCCGACTTTATCGCGCGCGAGGGCGAGTACCGGGTGGCCTGGGAGGCGACAGACATCACCGTCTTGGGGGAGGACGGAGAAGACTGAGCGCATCATCCAAAGAGCGCTGGGCTAAGGATGAGGTCACGGCTTTTGGGCCAGCTTTGCCTTCAGGTCGGCAAAGGCCTCGGGGCGCTCCAGCACCCGCCAGTTCAGGACGTTGGGGCCGCTGAACTCCGCCACCGTTCCAGACGAGCAGTCGTAGCGGGCATTGGCCTTGCGCATGATCGGCCAGACGACGGCGGCCGCTCGTCCCGCCACGTCCCGCATGGGAACGGGCCCGAACAGCCGTGAATCCTCGCTGCCACCGGCTGTGCGGTTATCCCCCATCACGAAATAATGCCCCTCGGGAACGGTGATCTCGGGCTGATCGGGCAGGATGCCCTGGGCGCTGGAGGTGGCTTGGTTCGCCAGGTCGCTTTGGGTGTCCCAGCAGCCCTGCTCGCGCCAGTAGTCGGTGGTCCAACTCGAATCGAGCGGCACGCCGTTGACGTACACCTGGCCGCCCTCGATGCGGATGCGGTCGCCGGGAAGGCCGATCAGCCGCTTGATCAGAAAGGGCCGGTACGTCCACAGGCCCAGCGGGCCCGGCTTGGTGAGCGTGGGTGCCTGGTCGGCCGCCTCGCGGGGCGGCTTGAAGATCAGGATGTCCCCCCGCTGAAAGTCTCCGATGCCCGCCTTGTGGAGCCACGTCTCGTACTTGGGCACGAACACGCGTTCGTGGTCACGCAGGTTGGGCATCATACTCACCCCGTCCACCCCGACGAGCGTCGCCACAAACTGCGTGATCACCACCGCGAAGACGATGGGTTCCAGCACTTCCTTCCACAGCTTCCCGAGCGGTCCCGGGGCGGGCTTGTTTAGTCTTGTCATGCCACTCCTTGTCCGCCGCGCAGGATAGCGGACAAACGACCTCTTCCGCGCGGGCAGGGGCAGAGCGCTTGGCGCACTGGGGGGGTATCGCCCCGCCGGGCTCCTGCGGTACCGTGAAGGGGCAATGCCGCTGGCTGGTCAGGTGGTGGGCGAGGGGATACGGCTGGTGCGCCCCCTCGGACGTGGGTCGCATAGCGTGGTGTATTTCGCTGTGGCCCGCGACGGACAGCCCTGTGCCGTCAAGATCTTTGACCCACACTTTGCCCCCCACGCGCTGCGCGAGTACGGCACGGGGGCGGCGCTCGATCACCCCCGCCTGGTCCGTGTGCTTGCCCCCGCACGCGTGCAGGACCGGCCCGCCCTGATCGTCAGCCTGGCCCGCGGCGTCGTGCTGTTCGAGCGGTATTCGCGTCGTCCGGCCCTCACCCACGAGCGCCGCGCCTTTCTGCTCACCCTGGCGCACCTGCTCAGCGCCCTCGGCTACCTGCACGAGCGCGGCATCGTCCACCGCGACGTGAAGCCGGAAAACGTCGTGGTGGAACCCGATGGCAGCGCTACCCTGGTTGACTTTGACCTTTCCGGCCCCACCCGTGAAGCGTTCGCGACGCCCACCCGCCTGGGAACCGCGGCCTTTCAGAGTCCCGAGGCGGCACGCGGTGAACCGCTTGGTCCGGAAAGCGACCTGTACAGCGTCGGCGTGCTGCTGGGCTGGGGCCTGTACGGTGCCCTCTCCGGCCCGGAGGTGCCCCCGCCACCCCTTGGCGATCCCCTTGACGCCCTGCTCGCTGCCCTCACTGAATCCGACCGGACCCAGCGGCTGGGCAGCGCGGCCGAGGCGAAGACCATGCTGCTCGAGCTGGCAGGCTTACCCCGATCCACCCGATGAGCTGCTCGGGGCTTTTTTCGGCACAGCACGGCCAACCAAAAGGCCGCCCCCTGAGGAGGCGGCACGGGGGAGACCAGCTTAGCGGCGGTCGACGGGCACGGCGGGAATGGCGCGGTGCGTCGCGGCATTGCGCGCGCCCATCACGGCCAGCAGCAGTGTCAGGCCAGCGCTCAGGAGCCAACCCAGGCCGACATTGCGACCGGCAATGCGGGCATTGGCCTCCAGGGTGTTGGCGATCTGCCGTGCCTGATTTTGCAGGCGGTTGATCTCATTGGTGATCACGGTGCGGACTTCCTCCGCCTGGGCCGTGCTCAGCCCCTGGCGTTCCAGCCGGGTGACAAAGGACTCCCCGCTCAGCGCGTTCTGAATAGCGTTGATGCGAGCCTGAGCGAAATCCGTGATGTTGGCGAGGTCTTGGTTCCCCAGGTCGTAGGCCGCGCGGCGGAAGATGCCGGTGACCACATCGGACGCCGCGTCTACCTGCGCCTCGTTCAGGCTGGGGCTGTTGCTGGCAATCAGGTCCTCGATGTCCTCACGGCTGATGCCACTCACGAAATTCTGAAGACCGCCGCTCTGAGCCGCTTGCGTCCCGGCTGCATCGGCCGCGTTGGCAGCCGTGCTGGCGACGCTACTCACAATGTTGCCCGCGGTGGTCAGGAGGCTGCGTGTAGCGTTGTAGGCCAGCAGCGTGGTGAGCAGAACCAGCAGGCCCCCGGTCACCAGCCCCGTTAGGGTGGCGTCGTTGTGCGTCATGGCCGCGATGCCGTCCTCATTGCGGGTCGCGGGCGCGCTCGCGCGCACGGCGGTGAGGCCGGCGGCATAGGCCCCCACCAGCGCGGCCAACGCCGTCCAGATCAGAGCTTGAATGCTGGTTCCAGTCAGGGTGATGCCAGTCAGGGCGGTGATCACCAGGCCAAGCGCCAGAATAGTGAAGGTCGTCACAATGCCCATCACCACGCCAGCGAAGACTCCGCCCCAGCGCAAAGGGTGAGAGAGCGTATCGGTATTCAGCGTCATAGAACCTCCTTGTCGCTTGGTCCTTTGAGCGTGGGGGACCAAAGCAGAACAGCTTCACCCTAATGGCCCCCTTCTTTCCCTGCGTTGCCGGTACGCTTAACCCCTTCCTCACACGAAGGCGCTCAGCCCGGTGATGGCGCGGCCGACCACCAGGGTGTTGATCTCGTTGGTGCCCTCGTAGGAGTAGATCGCCTCCGTGTCCGCGAAGTGCTTGATCACGCCATGTTCGAGCAGGATGCCGTTTCCGCCGAAGGTCTCGCGGGCGAGTGCCACCGTCTCCCGGCAGCGTGCCGCCGTGACCACCTTGGCGAGGGCGGCATGCTCGTCGCGCATTCGGCCCGTGTCCGCCATCTGCGAGAGGCGCAGCACCAGCGCGAGCATGCTCGTCACGTTCCCCAGCATGTGCACGAGGTGGTTTTGGATCAGCTGGAAGCTGCCGATGGGTTTGCCAAACTGCTCGCGCTGCTGCGCGTAGGTGAGCGCCAGCTCGTAGGCGCCGAGCGCGCAGCCCACCCCCTGCCAGGCCACGCCCGCTCGCGTGAGCCGCAGCACCTCGGCCGCCGTGCGCCAGCCCCGCACCGCCTGCAGCCGGTCAGCCTCCGGTACCCGGCAGTCTTCCAGGGTGATGTGACCATTCTCCACCATCCGCAGCGCGACCTTGCCCTCGATCTTCGCCACGCGGTAGCCGGGCGTTCCCGCGCGCACGACAAAGCCCCGCACCTCCCCCGTGTCCACGTCGCGTGCCCAGATCACCGTAAAGTCACTGAAGGTGGAGTTGCCGATCCACTTCTTCTCGCCGTTCAGCACCCAGTGGTCACCGTCTCGCCTACAGGTGGTGCGCATCCCCTGGCTGACCTGCGAGCCGCCCTCGGGTTCGGTGAGGCCAAAGGCTCCGATCGCGTCCAGGTCGAGCATCCTAGGGAGCCACTCGGCCTTCTGCTCAGCGGAGCCGCCCAGCGCGATGGACGCAAAGGCCAGCCCGGTGTGAACTCCGAAAAACACGGCGGTTGAAACGTCGACCCGGCAGGCTTCCAGGGTAATCAGGCCCTCCAGCAGGGTGGCGTCAGGCTTGCGGGTGCCGTCCTCGTTCCAGATGCGGCGCGGGAGGTCGAGCCGCCGCAGCTCAGGAATCAGGTGGCGGGGAAACTCGTCGCGGCTCCAGTACTCATTCATGATGGGGGCGACCTGCGCCTCCATAAACTCGCGCACCCGGCGGCGAACCTCCTGCTGCTCGGGCGTCAGTTCGTCCAGTTGCCCGTAGAAGTCGCCCTCCGGCAGCGGCAGGGGCTGGGGCGAGCGCTTTCCCCGTTCCAGCATTCGCGAAAGCTGCCCCAGTTGTTCGTCACTAAGCTGAGCCGCAGCCCGGAGCAGGGCCGGGAGATCGACCTTTCGGCTGAGGCGGCCGAGCGCCTCCAGGTCCAGTTGCGCGAGCAACTCCGCCGGGTTCTGTGACTGGGAGGTCATGGATTCGTTGTACCCGGTTCAAGTGGAGAGGACTGCGGTCTGTGACCCGCTTGCCGTTCACGCAATATTGAGCGTTGGGCTCGGTAGGATGGCCGGGTGAATCCCCGGCCGACTCGCCTCCTGCCCACACGTCCCGCCGGGTACGTCGAACTCGCCCGCTACAGCAGTCTGGGCCGCTTCTGGGCCTATCTGGAGGGCGCGGAACGTGCCGGAAGGGAAGTCCGGGTGGTTCGTGGCGACACACCCGAATTGTGCCGCCGCCGCGTGAGCGGCTACACCCTGTCCGGCGCGGCCCTGCTGCTCGACACGGGCCGCGTCGTGCGGGCTCTTGACGAGGGCTTTGAGACACACCCGGCTCTCCTCGCCCTGCTGGCCACAGACCCCGCGCCGCTGCGGGCCGAACTGAATGCCCACTTCGAACTGCGCCTCGATTTCGTCCTGGCCTTGACCGCCGCCCGTGACCTGATCGTTCGGCCGGAATTCAAGTACGCACCCCTCGTGCGCGGCCTGAGTGACCTGCCCCCCGGCCTACCCCTCCAGCCGCGCCGCCTAGGACGGGACGAGGTGCACATGCTGGTGCAGCGGGCGTGTGGGCTGGCGTAGCCTGCGAAGTGAGAACATCCCGACTGGCGGCAATGGCAGCGCGTCCGGTGTCTTTTGAGGATGTTCTGGAAGCAGAGCAGGTTGGTCTCACCCGTCGCTCTCTGTTCGCTTTTTCGGCTTGCTGGCGGCAAATTTCATCAACCGGGCAGTCACGACGGGGGGGGTATTCTTGAGCAGGAAACGGGAGGCGGGATTGCTGGAGGCAAAGGCTTCGACCCGGTGGAAAAGGCGCGTGTAGAGGTCTTCGGGGATGTCAAGCGCAGGTGTGAGGCGCACGGTGCGCTTGGAGCTGAGGCTGAGGTTGGCCATCACCCCGGCTTGGTGCAGCTCGCGCAGGGCGAGGATGGCCGTCGCCTCGAACACCAGTTCCTTCAGCACGCCGGGGAGCGGCACGCCGACCATCGGTCGGAACTGCATGGCGAGCAGCAGCCCCTGGCCACGCACGTCCTCCAACAGCAGCGGGTACTGCTGTGCGGTCGCCCGCAGCCGCGCCAGCCCCACCGCTCCAAGGCGGGCGCTGCGGGCAGGCAGATCCTGCTCGACGAGGTATTCCAGGGACTTCAGGCCCACCGCCATCGCCAGGGCGTTGCCCCCGAAGGTGTTTGAGTGCCGCTTGGAGCTGAGGCCCCCCAGCATCCTCTTGTAGATGGGGTGCCGCACGATGGTGGCCCCCACCGCCGTCAGGCCGCCCCCAAGGGGCTTGGCCAGCGTGAGGATGTCGGGGTCTAGTCCCTGCGCCGCCGACTCGAACCAGTGCCCGGTCCGTCCCAGACCGGTTTGAATCTCATCCGCGATCACCACGATGCCGTGACGGCGGCACAGTTCTCCAATGCCCCGCAGGAAGCCGGGCGGAGGAATGTTCACGCCGCCCTCGCCCTGAATGGGCTCGACCACCACCGCGACCACGTTGTTCGGTCCCACGCGCCGAATCAGCCGTGCCAGGGCGTCCAGGTCGCCGTAGGGACTCGTGAGCGCCCCCGGGACCAGCGGCCGAAAGATGTCCTGATACTCGGGATTTGGCGTGAGGCTGAGGCTGCCCAGCGTCTTGCCGTGGTAGCCGCTGGAAAAGGAGATATAGAACTTGGCGCGCGGGCGCCACGCCTTGGCGAACTTCAGGGCACCCTCGATGGCCTCGGTGCCGCTGGAGCAGAAAAAGACCTGCGAGTCGGCGTGGCTCGGCAGCTCCCGCGCGAGCAGCCGCACCAGGTTGGTCTGGAGGGCTGCCCGCCACGGCGAACTCGACTGCTGCGGCAGCCCCATCGCCCGGTTCTTCTCCAGGTACTCCCGCAGAAACTGCGTGACGGCGGGCGGCATGTCCCCAAAGGGGACGGCGGCGTATCCCGAAGCATTGATCCGCCGCACGCCGCGCTCGTCCTCCAGCTCCCAAGGGTTGACTCGGTAAAATGGCCCCGCCAAGCCCAGCAGGTTCAGGCCGAACAGCAGCTCCTCGTTGCCGTACCGCATGTCGAGGCTTCTGACCTCGGCCGGGCTGAGCCGCTCCTCAAGCACGTCCTGTGCGCGGATCAATCCGGCGGGGAGAGGCCCGGCAGGCTGCTGGGCGGGCCGCTGTCCCGCAGGCGCGGGCTCGGCCGGGGGGTGGGAGGCCGGGGGAAGAGAGACCGTCATGGGGGGCAGTGTAGCCGAGGCTGCTCTGGAGGTTCCCGGCTCAGTCCATGTCCACGCCCAGTTCGGGTTGTCGGCTGAGCTCTGCCATGCGCCGCACCTGTTGGGGCAGGTTTCGGCCCAGGCTGAGGGGCGGCAGGGCGTCTACGTCGAACCAGCCGCTCGCCAGCGTCTCCGTGTTGCCGGGGTGCGGAGTGTCGTGGGTCAGCTCGCAGGCCACGAAGACCTTGTACACGGCCCACAGGTCGGGCGGGTGCGGGTGCTTGTCCTTGTCGAGCAGGGCGAGGAGGCGGGTTGCTCGCACCTCCCGCCCGGTCTCCTCGCGCACCTCGCGGACAGCCACCTCGCGGGGGCTGTCACCGGGGTCAGCCCAGCCGCCCGGCAGGCTCCAGAGGCCGTCCACGCGCTCCTGGGTGAGCAGCACCTCGCCCCGGGCATTGAGCACCACGGCGCGCACGTCCACCTTGGGGGTGAGGTAGCCCCGTTCCGCTCGCAGCAGGGCGTACACCTCGCCCGCGTCCTGCCCCGTCTTTCCGGCGAGCAACTCCGCGGTGAGGGCAAGAAGCCGCTCATAGCGTTCCCGGTCGTAGGAATCGCGGGTATAGGTGAGGCCTGCTTGGGCGATCGCTTGAAGCTCGCGGAGCTGAGAAAGGGTCGGCACGCGCCCCAGCGTATATCCTCGCCGTATGCGTCTGGTTCGAGTCGAGCATCAGGGGGCCCCGCACTGGGGCCAGGTCGAGGGCGACACCATCTACCTCACACGCGGCATGGGAGGCGAGCGAACGGGGGAGACGCGGCCCCTCCCGGAAGCCCGGCTGCTCGCGCCCGCCGAGCCGACCAAGATCGTGTGTGTGGGCCGCAACTACCTCGACCACATCCGCGAACTGGGCAACGACACGGGCGACCTCCCGGGCGAGCCCGGCCTCTTCCTGAAGGGGCCGAATGCGCTCGCCGAACCCGGCGCGACGGTTCGGTATCCCGACTGGACCCAGAACTTCCACTTTGAGGGGGAGCTCGCCCTGGTGATTGGGCAGCGTGTTCGCGACCTTAGGCCGGAAGGGGCCCTCTCGGCGGTGTTGGGCTACACCTGTGGCCTGGACCTGACCGCCCGTGACCTTCAGAAGACGGATCTTCAGTGGTTCCGCGCCAAGGCCGCCGACCACTTCTGTCCCCTTGGCCCCTGGCTGGAAACGGACCTTGGTCCCACTGATCTGCGCGTCATCACTCGCGTGAATGGGGAGACGCGCCAAGACGGGCGCACGAGTCACATGATCTTCGACGTGGTGCAGATCCTGACCTACGTGACCCGGTATGTGACCCTGGAACCCGGCGACGTCGTGCTCACCGGTACCCCCGAAGGTGTTGGTCCCTTGCGGCGGGGCGACACGGTGGAGGTGGAGGTGGAGGGGATCGGCGTGCTGACCACCCACATCGGATAACGCCGCACGGTTGCTGGCCTCGCCCACGCGCTAGCCTGCAGGCGTGCCCATCAGCCGAAGCGTTCGCGTCCTGGCCCTTGCGGTCCTCTCCTCCTTTCTGGCGGGGGCGAGCCCTGCCAGCGACCTGTTTGAGACGGCCAACCGCGCCGTACAAAGCCGCTATTACGGCTGGTCCACCGTGGACCGCGCGGCCCTGGGGGCGAAGTACGCGGCGGTCCTGGCCGAGCGGTGTGCGCCGCAGGGGGACGCCTGCGACTACGCGACCGGTCGTGCGGTGCTGGGCGAACTGCTGAACGAACTCGGTGACCCTCACACCAACGTCCGTGACCCGGAAGGCGCCGAGCGAGTGGCCGAGGTGACCGAGAACCGAGCTGTTTTCCGTACGGGTGTGCGGGTGGTACGGGTGACGGGAGGCCTCCTCGTCGTGTCCGTCTTGCCGGGGAGCCCCGCCGCCGAGGCCGGTGTGCGCCGCTTCGACCTCATCACTGGGGTGAACGGCGAGGCTGCTGGAAAGGACGCCGCGGGCAAGAACCTCCCCGTAGGCCCCAACGAGTTCACGCGGCTGGAACGGGCCGGAGATCCCTTGCGCCTCACCTTGCGCCGGGCAGGGGGCCCTGACCGCGCACTGTCACTCCCAACCGCTCGCCTTCCGGCGCGGGACGAGCCCACCCTGAGCTGGGCCGGACCGGACGGCAAGACCGCCGTGATCGACTACTCGAGCTTTCTGCCCGCTGACAGCGCTGAACTGTTTCTGGCCCGCCTGGACGAGGCGCGACGGTCCGGGGCGACGGCGCTGGTGGTGGACCTGCGCTACAACGGGGGCGGTGCGCTGGGTGAATGCGTCGCTGCCGCGAGTTCCTTTGGCCCGGTGCTCTACAAGACCCGCTGGCAGGGGGGCGGGTATACCTACGGGGGGCTCCGCGGTGAGGAGGTGCTCGCCTGGCTGGCACGCGCCGCTCAACCCGACTGGGCCCTGTGGCGCGGACCGCTTGCCGTGCTGGTCGGTCCGAGTACGGCCTCCTGTGCGGAGGTCTTTACGTACTACGCCCAGAAGGCCGGGGCGATCGTGGTTGGTGAGAGGACGCGTGGCGTGGGGAGTAGTGGGGTGATGTTCGAGCGCTTGCCCGACGGCAGCCTGCTTTCCCTCACCGTGCTGCGCGCCTACACCGCGGCGGATGAACCTTTGCCGGACGCGATCACGCCCGAGGTGGCGGCGCCCACCGACGTCGCCTTGCTGACTGGGGAGGGCCGTGACACCACGCTGGAAGCGGCACTTGCGGCGCTGGAGGCCAGGACGGCGAGCCGTCAAAAGGAGTCCGGACAGACAGACGCGCCGCCGCGCCCAGACGCTAGCCTGAGCGTGGGCAGAAGGTAACGCGTCGCTGCATGCTGGGCGCGAACTGCCCCGTACACTAGACTCATGCTGTACCGGACTTCTTCTCCGCTTTTCCACGCGCTGCGCCCAGCCGCGGTGCGTCCCACCCGACACAGGGGGTAGCCCATGAACAGATACGACGACCGCGCCCGCCTCGTGTTTCACTATGCCCGGGAGGAAGGAAACCGCCTGGGCCACGCGATGGTGGGTCCCGAACACCTCCTGCTGGGGCTCATGCGTGAGGGCGGCACGGCCGCCACCATCCTCTCGGAGTTCGGTGCCTCGCTCGACGGCCTGCGCCGCCGCGTCGAGGAGATCATTGGCCGTGGCGAGGGAAACCGCCTGAATGACGCCCCCTCCATCACGCCCCGTGCCCGCCGCGTGATGGAACTCGCCTCTTCAGAGGCCCGGCAGCTCGGCGCGCAGGTGACCTCGACGGAGCACATCCTCCTTGGGATCATCCGCGAGGGAGACGGGGTGGCCTTCCGCATCCTCCAAGAACTCACCAAGGATGTGGACACCATCCGTTGGCGTGTGCTGGCGCAGGGTGACAGCCACACCGGCAAGGCGGCCAAGCCGGTGGCCACACCCTTTCTCGACGAGTATGGCCGCGACCTCACCAAGCAGGCGCGCGAGGGCAAGCTCGACCCGGTGATCGGCCGCTCGGAGGAGATTCGCCGCGTCACCCAGATTCTCACGCGGCGCACCAAGAATAACCCCGTTCTCATCGGTGACCCGGGCGTGGGCAAGACGGCCATTGTGGAAGGCCTGGCGCTCGCCATCGTCGAGAAGCGGACGCCGCCCAACCTGCACGGCGTGCGCCTGGTCAGCCTGGACCTCTCCGGCGTGGTGGCTGGAACGAAGTACCGCGGCGAGTTCGAGGAACGCCTGCGGCAGATCATCGAGGAGCTGCGCAACGCCAAGGTGATGGCCTTTATCGACGAGCTGCATACCCTGGTTGGGGCGGGCGGCGCGGAAGGCACCCTGGACGCAGCGAATATCCTCAAGCCTGCGCTTTCGCGCGGCGAAATCCAGGTGATCGGCGCGACCACCACCGGCGAGTATCACCGCTACATCGAGAAGGACGCGGCTCTAGAACGCCGCTTCCAGCCGGTGATTGTGCTGGAGCCCAGCCCCGCCGAGACGCTTCAGATTCTGCGCGGCCTGCGCCCCCGCTATGAGGAGCACCACGGCGTGCAGATTCCCGAGGCTGCGCTGGAACTGGCCGTTCGCATCGGCGAGCGTTCCCTGCCGGGCCGCAACTTTCCCGACAAGGCGATCGACCTGATCGACGAGGCCGCCAGCCGCGTTCGGCTCAACATGAGCGTGGGCCTACCCGTCACCGAGAACGAGGACGGTGAGCCGGTGGTGACCCGCGAGGACATCGAGAGCGTGATCAACTCCATGGGTGGCATCTACTCCGACGAGTCGGCAGCGCAGCTCAGCGACCTGGAAGACCAACTCCAGGGGCAGGTGTACGGCCAGCCGGAAGCGATCAAGGCGCTCTCCAGCGCCCTGCGCCGCGCCCGCGTCGGCCTGGGTGGCCGCACCCGCGTCTCTGCGAGCTTTCTCTTTGTCGGCCCCAGCGGCGTGGGCAAGACACACCTCGCCAAGGCCCTGGCCCGCACGCTCTTCGGCTCGGAGCGCAGTCTCATCCGGGTAGACATGAGCGAGTTCCAGGAGGCGCACTCCATCTCCAAGCTGATCGGCTCGCCTCCCGGCTACGTGGGCTTCGAGCAGGGAGGGCGCCTGACGGAGGCGGTGCGCCGCCAGCCCTTTTCGGTGATTCTTCTCGACGAGATCGAAAAGGCTCACCCGGACGTCTACAACACCTTCCTTCAGGTGCTTGATGACGGCCGCCTCACCGATGGGCTGGGCCGCACGGTGGATTTCCGCCGCACCATCATCATCATGACCAGCAATACGGGCTTCAACGTCAACCCCACGGTGGGTTTCTCGCCGGTCACGCCCGACAGCAACACGCCGCTACGGCACATCTTCACGCCGGAATTCCTTGATCGCCTCGACGACGTGATTCGTTTCCGTCCCCTCGGGGAAGACGAACTGGTGCGCGTCGCCCAGCAGCTTATGGCGGAGATGCGCGACGAACTCGCCAGCCGTGAGCTCAATGTCACCTTTGACCCCGCCATTGCCGCCTGGCTGGTGGGCAAGCTCAAGGCTCGCAGCCCCAAGCATGCCGTGGGTTCTTCTCGCCAGCTTCGTACCCTGATTCGCGAAGAGATCGAGGACCCCCTCGCCCTTGAACTCATTGGCAATGCCGGTGAGGAACTGCGGGTCGTTCTCGGCCAGGACGGCATCCAATTCGAGCGGGGCAAAGCGGCGCCGCCGCAGATTCTGGCGTAGGGCCTTATTCGACCGGGCGGAGTGACCCTGTGTCCTCCGCCCGCTTTGTTCTAGAGTGAGGGCCAATGCAGGTCCTTTTCCTGGCGCTCGCCGTCCTCGGCTTTCTGCTGCCCCTCAGTCAGTTTGTGCCCTGGCTTGCTCAGCACGGCTTGAACCTCCCGCTCTTTATGCGGGAGGTTGTCTCCACCCGCGTCTCAGCGTTCGCGTGGGCGGATGTCCTCGTCAGTGCGCTGACCGTCATTCTGCTGATCGTCGTCCAGGGACGTGAACGCGGCGTTCGTGGAACTTGGGCGGCCATCCTCGGGACGCTTTGTGTGGGGCCTTCTTTCGGCCTACCGCTGTTTTTGTACCTGCGTGAACGGCAGAGGAGTGCCTAGCGTCTCGCGGCACGGTTCCTGCGTTCCTCACCCGCTACCATGCCGGTCATGACCAAAAGCATCGCTGCCTTTCAGGACGAGTACGGCCGGATTACCAGTTGGCCCTCGGATCGCCGCCGAGCGCATCAGCTGGCCATCCTCGACCACCTGACCGGTCTCTTCGAGCCGGGCCGCCGCTACAGCGAGGCCGAGGTGCTGGCGGTGCTGCGTGACCACAGCACCCTGGAGGATCCCGGGCGGCTGCTTGCGGAGCTGGTGGACGGCGATTACCTGGCCACGCGGGACAGCACGTACTGGCGGGCAGACAGTCGGCCCGAACCCCAGGGGCCCCGTGGCTAAGGTCACGGCAAAGTACGTCTGCACCTCCTGCGGCTACCAGTCGGCCAAGCCGCTGGGCCGCTGCCCAAGCTGTCAGGCATGGAACTCTTTTGTGGAGGAGGCGACCGCAGGGGGAACGGGCAAGGCCCGGATGGGAGGCGGGTACGGCGGCATTGTCGGCGGCAAACTCACCCCTCTCTCGACTGTCGGACGGCGCGAGGAGCCTCGTTTGCCCAGCGGAATTCCCGAACTCGACCGCGTGCTGGGCGGCGGGCTGGTGGCGGGCAGTGTGACCCTGATCGGTGGGGAACCGGGGATCGGCAAAAGCACCCTGCTCCTCCAGGTCGCTGACCGGCTGGCCACGCAGGGGCACAGCGTGCTGTACGTGGCCGGTGAGGAATCGCTGGAGCAGATTCGCCTACGGGCCGACCGCCTGGGGGTGGGGGCCGAGATCGGGCTGACCCGAGATACCCGTGCCGAACACATCGCAGCGCTGATGAATGAACACAAACCGGCGCTGTGCATCGTGGACTCCATCCAGACGGTGACGGTGGACGTGGAAGGCGCGCCCGGCGGTGTCGCCCAGGTGCGGGAGGGCACGGCCCTGCTCACCCGGGCGGCGAAGGAGACGGGTACGGCCACGGTCCTCGTCGGTCACGTCACAAAGGAGGGTACCGTCGCCGGGCCGAAGGTGATGGAACACATCGTGGACACGACGGTCTTTCTGGAGACGGTCGGGGCCTTTCGGCTGCTGCGCAGCGTGAAAAATCGCTTCGGACAGGCGGGAGAACTCGGCGTGTTCGAGATGCGCGGCGAGGGCCTGGTGGCCGTGGAAAACCCTTCGGCAGCCTTCCTGGCCGAGCGGCCGGTGGGGGTCCCAGGAAGTGTTGTGGCGGCGACCATTGACGGGCAGCGGCCCATGCTGCTGGAGGTTCAGGCTCTGGCGGCCAAAACCCCCTATCCCAACCCGCGCCGGGTGGTGGTGGGCCTCGATCCCCGGCGGGTGGATGTGGTGTTGGCCGTGCTCGAGCGCCGCCTGGATCTCACCCTGGGCGGGCTGGACGTGTACGTGAACCTGGCGGGCGGCCTCAAGGTCCCCGATCCTGGCCTTGACCTCCCGGTGGCGCTCGCGGTGTATTCCGCCGTGGTGGGCCGCGCCCTTCCCGGCAACGTCGCTGTGTTTGGCGAGGTGGGCCTGGCGGGTGAGGTCCGCTCGACGCAGGGGGCGCTGCGCCGCGCGCAGGAGGCGACCCGCGCCGGGTACCACGAGTTGATTGTGCCCCCCGGCCTAGAAGGGCGCGAGGGCGTGCGCAGCGTCGAGGAGGCCGTCGGCTTGGTCTGGCGGCGCCCCGCTTGAGCGGCTTCGCGTGGACCTACAGATTTCCTCAAGGGCCCGTCATCTCTCTTTTTGTCTGCTGCGCCACACTGCCCTCATGAGCCACCATCTTTTCAAAGCCCTTGCTGTGACCGCCGCTCTTGCCCTGCCCGTCAGCGCTTCCGCGCAGACCGACACCACCGGCACCACCGATACGACCACCACGACCACGAACGATGGAGGAGGCTTTGACTGGGGCTGGCTGGGCCTGGCCGGGCTGATCGGCTTGGCCGGTCTGGGTGGGGGGAGTGCTCCCCGCCGCGTGACCACGACCACGACCACAACCAACCGCCGCTGAGGAGCACACAAGAAGCCGCCGCCCTTTACGGGGGCGGCGGCTTCTTGTGCAGCGAGCTCAGTGCAGGACGCCGGTTTCGAACCGGAAGGTGTGGCCGTCGTGGTCCACGGTGAGTGTGCTGCCCTCGGGGACGCGCCCAGCCAGGATTTCCCGAGCAAGGGGCGTCTCGATCTCGCGGGCGATCACGCGCTTGAGGGGACGGGCGCCGAAAGCGGGGTCGTAGCCCAGCTGTGCGAGCTTGTCCTTGGCGGCGTCGGTGAGGTGGAGCGTCACGCGGCGCTCGGCGAGGCGGCGGCGCAGGCCCTGGGTCTGGATCTCCACAATCCGGTGGAGGTCAGCGGAGGTCAGCGCGTCGAAGACGATGATGTCGTCGATCCGGTTGAGAAATTCGGGCCGGAAGTGACCCTGCAAGACCTGCAGCACCTGCTCCCGGATGCTTTCGGGGCTGTCACCGCGTGCCTGCGCTTCGAGGATCAGCGGCGAACCGATGTTGCTCGTCATGATGATCAGCGTGTTGCGGAAGTCTACGGTTCGGCCCTGACCGTCGGTGAGGCGGCCGTCGTCGAGCACCTGAAGCAGCACATTAAACACGTCCGGGTGCGCCTTTTCGATCTCATCGAGCAGAATGACGCTGTAGGGGCGGCGGCGCACCGCTTCCGTCAGCTGACCGCCCTCCTCGTACCCAACGTAGCCGGGAGGTGCACCGATCAGGCGAGCCACGGTGTGTTTTTCCATGTACTCGCTCATGTCGATGCGAACCATCGCGTCGGGCGAGTCGAAGAGGAATTCCGCCAGGGCTTTGGCCAGCTCGGTTTTACCGACGCCTGTCGGCCCGAGGAACATAAAGGAACCAAGGGGACGGTTGGGGTCATTCAGGCCAGCACGAGCTCGGCGAATTGCGTCGGCCACGCTGACGATGGCGCGGTCTTGGCCAATCACCCGCTGGTGCAGCTGCTCTTCGAGGTGAAGTAGCTTCTCGCGTTCGCCCTCCATGAGCTTGCTGACCGGAATGCCCGTCCAGCGGCTCACGACGGCCGCGATGTCCTCTTCCGTCACTTCCATGTGGGCGAATTCGGCCCCCTTGAGCTTGCGCTCGAGGTCCTGCACCTCACGCTCAAGCTGCGGCAGCTTGCCGTACTCCAGCTCGGCCGCCTTTTGCAGGTCGTACTCGCGCCGCGCCTTTTCGATCTCGGTGCGCACCTGGTCAAGCGCCTCGCGTTTCTCGCGCAGGGCCTGCACCTCCTGCCGTTCGGCCTCCCAACGGCTACGAACCTCGGCCAGCTCGTCCGTGACCGCCTTGAGCTGTTCCTCGATGTCCAGCAGGCGGTTTTGCGAGTCGATGTCCTTTTCTTTCTTGAGCGCCTCGCGCTCGATCTCCAGTTGCAGCTTGCGGCGCTGAAGCTGGTCGATGCGCTCGGGGCTGGATTCCAGCGCCATCCGCAGCCGGGCGGCCGCCTCGTCGATCAGGTCGATCGCCTTGTCGGGGAGCTGACGGTCCGTGATGTAGCGGTGGCTGAGCTGTGCGGCGGCCACCAGCGCGGGGTCAGTGATCTCCACGTTGTGGTGGACCTGGTAGCGCTCCTTGATGCCGCGCAGGATGGAGATGGTGTCTTCCACGCTGGGCTCGTCCACGAAGACGGGCTGGAAGCGGCGTTCCAGGGCCGGGTCCTTTTCGATCTCGCGGTATTCGTCCAGGGTGGTCGCGCCGATCAGGTGCAGTTCGCCGCGCGCCAGAGCGGGCTTGAGCATGTTGCCCGCATCGGGACTGCCTTCGGTCTTGCCCGCACCAACGATGGTGTGGATCTCGTCGACGAACAGAATGATTTCACCCTGGGACTGCACCACCTCCTCGATCACGGCCTTGAGGCGTTCTTCAAACTCGCCGCGGAACTTCGCCCCGGCCAGAAGGCTCCCCATCTCCAGCGAGACGATGCGCTTGTTCTTCAGCCCTTCGGGCACGTCGCCCTTCACGATGCGGATGGCGAGGCCCTCGGCGATCGCAGTCTTACCAACACCGGGCTCGCCGATAAGCACCGGATTGTTCTTGGTGCGGCGCAGGAGGATCTGCATCACGCGCCGAATCTCCTCGTCGCGGCCGATCACCGGGTCGAATTTGCCGTCGCGGGCACGCTGCGTCAGGTCGGTGCCGTACTTGGCCAGCGCGTCAAATTGTTGCTCAGCAGTCTTCGTGGTCACAGTCTTTCCTTTCCGGGCGTCGGTGACCGCCTGTCGCAGGGCCGCTTCGGGTGGCAGGCCGGGCGTGCGGCTTTCCGAACGCAGCGCGAGCAGCAGGGTATCGGCCGCGACAAAGGCGTCGCCCAGCGTCTTGGCCTCCTGCTCGGCCTTTTGGAGGGCGCGGTTGAGCGCCGGGTCGAGGTACAGGTTTTCGCCCCCGCCCTGCACGCGGGGCAGCCTGGCCAGTTCGGCGTCCAGGGCCGAGCGGAGGGCCTTGAGGTCGCCACCCGCGGCCGTGATCGCGCGCGCAGCGGTGTCGTTCTCCAGCAGCGCACGCAGAACATGCGCCACAGTGAGGGTTTGTTGCTGGTTGGTTTGTGCGAGTTGCTGCGCTCCAGCGATGGTCTGGAGCGCCGCCTCGGTGAAGCGTTCAGGGTTCAAGGTCGAAACCTCCTTTGGTGGCCCCAGTCTAAAACTTGAGTGAGGTCATGTCAAGTTTATTGAAGGCTAAGAACCGTAACTCTGGAGAGAAAGCGGAGCGGCCAGGAGGCGGGAGCGGTGGCTCCGGCTCTCCTGGCCGCCTGACGTTGGGCTACTCGTCGCCGAGGTACGCTTTGCGCACGCTCTCATCCTGCGCGATGCTCGCCGCGTCGCCGCTGAGGCGGATCTCACCGGTTTGCAGCACATAGGCGCGGTGCGCGATACCCAGCGCCATGCTGGCGTTCTGCTCGACAAGGAGGATGGTGGTGCCGCGTTCCTTGTTCAGGCGCTCGACGATGTCAAAAATCGCCTCCACAAAGAGGGGCGAGAGGCCCATGGAAGGTTCATCCAGCAGCAGCAAGCGTGGATTGACCATCAGGGCGCGGGCGATCGCCAGCATCTGCTGCTCCCCGCCCGACATGGTGCCGCCAAGCTGGCCCTCGCGTTCTTTGAGGCGCGGGAACAGCGCAAAAGCTTCCTGAATCCGTTCCTCGATCAGCTGGCGGTCGGTGACCGTGTACGCGCCGACCTCCAGGTTCTCACGCACCGTGAGCTGAGCAAAGATCCGGCGGCCCTCGGGCACGTGGCTCATGCCGCGCCCCATGATCGTATGGGGGGGCAAGCCAGAGATGTTTTGCCCATCATAGATCACCTGGCCGTGTCGCGGCTTCATCATGCCGCTGATCGTGCGCAGCGTGGTCGTCTTGCCGGCGCCGTTGCCACCGATCAAGGCCACGATCTCGCCGGAGTGAACGGTCATGTTGATGCCCTTGAGGGCATGGATGTGGTCGTAGTACGTGTGAACGTCCCGCAGTTCGAGCATGGGTGTGCCGGTTGGTCCCGCCGTCTGCTCGGTCGTTTTCGCCATCACCCTCTCAGGCATTCGGCCTCGCCTCCTTGCCGTACTCGCCCGCCGCCGCACCGCGGCCCAGGTACGCTTCCATGACGCGCGGATCGTTGCGGACCTGGTGGGGGAGGCCCTCACTGATCTTGGTGCCGTAGTCCAGCACGGTGATGTTCTCCGAGAGGGTCATCACCAGGCGCATGTCGTGCTCGATCAAGACCACCGTGACGCCCAAGTCGTCGCGGATGCGGCGAATCAGCGCCTTGAGGTCTTCGGTCTCGCGGGGGTTCATGCCCGCTGCTGGTTCGTCGAGCAGCACCAGCTTGGGCGTCGTCGCGAGCGCGCGGGCGATTTCCAGCTTGCGCTGGTCGCCGTAGGGAAGATTGGTCGCCAGTTCGCTGCGCCATTTGCTCAGGCCGACGAACTCCAGCATCACCCGAGCCGTTTCCCGCGCCTCCGCCTCGGTTCGGTGAAAGGTGCGGGTGTGCAGCACGGCGTCCCAAAAGCCCACCTTCAGGCGAGTATGCCGCCCCACCATGATGTTTTCTTCGGCGGTCATGGTGGAAAAGAGGCGGATATTCTGAAAGGTGCGCGAGATGCCCGCTGCCACCACCTGATCGGGCCGCAGGCCCACCAGTTCCTGCCCGGCGAGCCGGATGGTGCCCCGGTCCGGCTTGTAGATCCCCGTGATCAGGTTAAAGAAGGTGGTCTTGCCCGCGCCGTTCGGCCCGATCACGCTGACGATGGCGTGCTGCGGCACCTGAAAGGTCACGTCGTTCACGGCGGTGAGGCCGCCAAAGGTCTTGGTGACGTTCTGCACGTCGAGAATGATGTTGCCGGCCGTCACTGCGCGCCTCCTGCCCGTTCGTCTTCTTTCTGTGGCGCGAGGCCGGGGCTATAGACGTCCCCGCCGCCCGCCGTAAGCGCTGGCCCGCTGCCCTTCGCGCTGTCGTCCTCCTGATCCTCCTCGTGGTGCAGTTCTAGGGCGCGGCGCCGGTTGGGCAGCAAGCCCTCGGGACGCAGCAGCATCATGGTGACCAGAATCACGCCGAAAATCAGCCGTTGGAGCTGCCCTGGGTTCACCTGTTGCGGCAGGCCCAGGTTGGCGGTGGCCTCGCCCAAGCCCGGCAGAATGCGCAGGTTCAGCAGGGTGACCACGGCCGCGCCCAGGATCACGCCGGGAAAAGAACCCATTCCGCCCAGAATCACCATGCTCAGCACGCCGATACTTTGAAACAGGTTGAAGCTTTCCGGGCTGATAAAGGTCTGTTTGGCCGCAAAGATCATCCCCATCACACCTGCAAAGCTCGCCCCTGTGGCAAAGGCGATCAGCTTGGTCTGGACCAGCGGCACGCCCATCGCCTGCGCCGCCACCTCGTCGTCCCGAATGGCAATCCAGGCCCGCCCGATGCGCGAGCGGTCCAGCCGGATATTCACCATCAGGATGATGGCGATCATCACGAGCACAAGCACGTACAGGAACAGGAGGTAATACTGGTCAGGCTGAAAGCCCAGGGCACCGGCCAAACGGTCAAACCACGGCACCGCGGCGCTCTTGATGGGCGTGATGCCCTGCGAGCCCGCCGAGTACAGGTCGAGGTTGTTGGCCAGCACGCGAATCACTTCGCCCAGCCCCAGCGTGATCAGGGCCAGATAGTCCCCCTTGAGGCGCAGCACCGGCAGGCCGATCAGCACGCCCACAATGGCCGCAGCAAGCACGCTGAGGGCCAGGAACAGCCAGAAAAAGTTCGCGTCGATGCCGGTGGCCAGTCCGGCTGCCCGGGAGGCCCCCAGCACGAGCAGGGCCCGCCCGGTCAGGATGAGGCCCGCAACCAGGCCAAAACTCGCCAGGGCGAAACTCCAGGTCGATGCCCGCGTGGGCCGCACCACCTGCCGCCGGATGTACACCATGCTCGCCGCGGTCACCGCCGTCAAAAACAGCCCAAACGCCAGCGTGCTCGCGTTCGTGGCCCCCGGATTCTCACCGTAGTAGCGCAGGATCTCCGAGAAGCGTGGGCTGGCGAAGATGCCCCACAGGTAGGCTCCAACCGCAAAGAAGGCCACGTACCCCAGGTCGAGTAGCCCCGCGAGTCCCACCACAATATTCAGGCCCAGGGCAAGCGCGGCAAAGATCATGATCTGAATGCTGAGGTCCAGAAGGGAGGTGTCTTCCTGCCCGGCCCAGGGCAACACGAGCAGCAGGCTGCCCAACCCAACCAGCGCCTTGGCCCAGGGAGCGGCACGCCACAGATACGCGAACAGCACGTTGGCCAGGAAGAGGGAGACCACCACCGCCTCTACGATGGGGTTTCGCAGCAACCCGCCCAGGTTCCCGAGCCGCCCCAGCAGCTCACCGTTATGCGAAACCAGCAGCAGCGCACTGGTGGCCAAAAATGTCAGCACCAGCAGCAGCGTGCGGTCCGGAGCAGGGCGCGTACGCCGCGGCGCAGCAGGACTCACCGCCGTCATACTTTCTCCACGTTGCTCTTGCCGAGCAGGCCAGTTGGCTTAAAGATCAGAATCAGCACGAGCACGATAAACGCTCCGATCCGCTGGTAGGAGGCGTCGATCGCTTCCAGGTTGGCGATGCCCAGCAGCCCGCCAAAGATGTTCGTCACGCCGATCAGGTTCTGGATCACACCCAGGACCAGACCGCCCAGCACCGCACCGGGAATCGAGCCGATGCCGCCCAGCACCGCCGCCGTAAAGGCGATGATGCCGGGGTCAAAGCCCGAGTAGGCGTTGACTGTGCCGAACTTGATGCCAAACAGGACGCCGCTGATACCGCCGAGCGCCCCACCGATCAAAAAGGTCGCGCTGATCATGCGGTTGGCGTCGATCCCCATCAGTCCGGCGGTGACCCGATCTTGTGCCACAGCGCGGATCGCCTTGCCCAGCCGGGTGCGGCCAACCAGGTAGTTCAGGACCGCGAGGCTCACGAGACCCACCACAATCAGGATCACGTCCTTGAGCTGGAGGTCGATGCCTACCGTTCGCAGGGCGTTTCCCAGCGCTACGCAGGAACTCTCCGCGCTGCAGAACTTGCCGCTAAAGCCCTCGGGGAGGGTATAGGTCAGGTCGAAGCGGCCCTGGAACCCCTCGATCACGCGCAGGACGTCTTGCAGGATCAGCGACACGCCGATGGCGGTAATCAGGGGCACCAACCGGGGTGCGTTGCGAAGTGGGCGGTAGGCCAGGCGCTCGATCAGCACATTCAGCAGGCCAGAGACCACCATCGCCGCCACAAGCGCGATCAGCAGCTTGAGGTAGCCATTCATCGGGTTTGGGGCGAGCACCCGAAACACCTCAAATCCGACGACCGCGCCGGTGACAAAGACTTCCGAATGCGCGAAGTTGATCAGTTGCAGCACGCCGTACACCATGGTGTAGCCCAGGGCGATGATGGCGTATACAAAGCCCAGCACGAGGCCGCCGACAACCACGTTCACGATGAACGGCAGCAGGGTGGCGAGATCCAAAATCCAGCTCCTCTCTCAGAGGTCATCCCGCAGCGCGGCGGGGGAGAAACGAAGAACGGCGAGCGGTCAGAGAAGGGGGACTGGACCTACCCTATTCTGCCGCCACACGCCCCTTCTTGGGCCACAAGGAAGCCCTCAAAAAGAAGGGGCCGGGCGAGGTGCCCAGCCCCGTGACTCATGGGGGGAAGGTCGGAAGTGGGGCCGCCGGGATGTCCCGGCCAAGGCGCTTACTGCCGGGCAGGCTTAACCGGAATGCTGGTCGCCAGCTTGTACTTGCCGTTGTCGACATTCATCACGTACAGCGTGGCGGCCTTGCGGTCCCCGACGCTGTTGAAGCTGACGTTGCCGGAGAGGAGACCGGTGAAGTTGCCCTTGCGAATGGCCTGCTCAACCTGCTCGCGGCTCGGCACCTTGTTGCCGTTGGCCTTGGCCGCGTTCAGGATGCCCTGAAGAACCACCTTGGCCGCGTCATACCCAAAGGCCCCGAAGCCCTGCGCCTGATCCTTGAAGGTCTTCTGGAAGTTGGTCGCAAACGTCCGCGCGGCGGGCAGCGCCTCGATGGGCGCGGCCACCGTCGTGAAGTAGATGTTGTTGGCGCCCTTCCCGGCGATCGTAGCCAGTTCGGCGCTGTCGAGACCGTCGCCGCCCACCACCGGCGCAGTGATGCCCGCCTCGCGGAGCTGCTTGATAAACACGCCCACCTGGTTGTAGATGCCGCCGAAGTAGATGGCATCCGGGCGCTGCAGCTTGATCTTGGCAATGATGCTGGAAAAGTCGCTCTTTTCCTCGGTGCCCTCGTTGGTGATCACCTGCACGCCCTTGGCTTTGAGGGCCTTTTCGACCTCCTTGGCCAGGCCTTCGCCGTACGCCGTCTTGTCGTTGAGGATGTAGACCTTCTTGGCCTTGAGGTTCTGCGTGATAAAGTTCGCTCCCGCCGGGCCCTGCGCGTCGTCACGAGCAACGATGCGGTTCATGTTGCTCAGGCCACGGTCGGTGACCTGGTTGGCAGTGTTCGCCGGGCTCACCATCGCCACGTGACTGGGCGCGAGCGCCTGGCTGGAGGGAATAGCAACACCACTGTTGAGCGTGCCCACCACCGCCAGAATAGAGCGGTCGGCGGCGATCTTGCGGGCCTGTGCCGTGCCGGTCGCCGGGTCGGCCTGATCGTCGTAGGCGACGAGCTGCAGGTCCATGCCCAGCTTCTTGAACTGCGGCTTGTACTCGTTGACCGCCAGCTGCGCGCCGTTGCGAATCTGCGTGCCGAGGTCGCTCTGCCCACCGGAAAGCGGCGAGAGGGTAGCGATCTTCACGACCGTCTGGGCACTGGCACTGCCCAGGGCGAGGGTGGCCAGGATGGAAAGGCTCAGGGCGGTTTTCTTCATGCGTCCTCCGAAAAGGGTTGCGCTCGCGCGCTGTTGTCGAGATGCGCCAATTCTAGGCACGTTCCTAAAGGGAAGTCAATGTGACCCTCATGAGGTCACGGGCAGCAAAAACCGCTTCCACAAAAGCTTCGCAGCCAAAAATTGCTCTGAAGCGCTGAATGGGAACAATTTCTCTGCGCTTGGCGCGCTGTGGAGCAGCCGAAGGCGCGCGGTGGGGGTTTTGGGGGGAGGCTGGCTTCCCACCTCAGATCAGGTCGAGGTAGCGGTCCAGTTCCCAGGGGTGGACGGTCATGCTGTACTCGGCCCACTCAGCGCGTTTGGCTGCCAGAAAGTGCTCCATCACGTGTTCGCCCAGGGCGCGCCCGATCACCTCGTCCTTTTCCAGTTCGTTGACGGCCTCCCGCAGGTCGGTGGGCAGCTCGCGGATGCGGTGGTGGCGCTTTTCGCGGACCGTCATGCGGAAGATGTTGCGCGCGATGGCGGGCGGCGGCTCGAGCCTTTGCTCGATGCCGTCTAGGCCTGCCGCCAACATCACCGCGAGCGCCAGATAGGGATTGCAACTGGGGTCTGGCATCCGCACCTCCGCGCGGGTAGAGGCGCCGCGTTTGGCCGGGATACGAATCAGGGCCGAGCGATTACTCGTGCTCCAGGCCACGTTCACCGGGGCCTCGAAGCCCGGTACCAGGCGCTTGTAGCTGTTCACCAGGGGGTTGGTGACGGCCGTCATGCCCTCGGCGTGTTCCAGGAGCCCAGCGATAAAGTGGCGCGCCGTGTCCGACAAGCCGTGCTCGCCGGCCGCGTCCGCAAAGGCGTTGACCCCGTCGCGGAACAGGCTGAGGTGACAGTGCATCCCTGAGCCGCTGATGCCCGCGATGGGTTTGGGCAGGAAGCTGGCGGTCAACCCGTGTTCCAGCGCGACCCGCTTCACCACGAATTTAAAGGTCGCGATGCGGTCAGCCGCCTCCAGCGCGGGGGCATAACGAAAGTCAATCTCGTGCTGACCCGGCGCAACCTCGTGGTGTGCGGCCTCGATCTCAAACCCCATCTGCACCAGCCTCTGTGTGATCTCGCGGCGAATGCGCTCGCCCTTGTCCACCGGCGCAAGGTCGAAGTACCCCGCTTTGTCGTGTGTGACCGGAAGGCCGCCTCCCCCGGCATTCCGCTCAAACAGAAAGAATTCCGGCTCGGTGCCCACAAACATTTCGAAGCCTAGCCCCGCTGCTCGCTCGACCTGCCGCTTCAAGACCCGCCGGGGATCCCCCTCAAACGGCGTGCCGTCCGGCAGGGTAACGTCACAGATCAGCCGCGCCACCCGTCCGCCTTCCTCCTCGGGGGCAAAGGGGGGATAGATCAGAAAGGTGGACAGGTCCGGTGAGAGCAGCATGTCGCTCTCTTCGACCCGCGTGAACCCCTCCACCGCGCTCCCGTCAAAAGTCACGTCGCCGCGCAGGGCCTTTTCAAACTGCGACCGGGGAACCTCCACGTTCTTGGTCGTGCCGAGGATGTCGGTGAATTGCAGGCGTAAAAACGCCACGTCCTGCGCCTGGAGGGTCTCCAGCAGGTCCTGGGCGTTTTGGGGCGGCACTCGTGTCATGGCATGGACCGTAGCGAGCGCGGGGGGGGCGCTGCAAGTCCCGCAGCCGCTTGTCGCCACTTCCCTCAAGGTCTGTCGCTTTTTGTTTGAACAAATTGCACAAAGACAGGATGAAAAGGGTTGTCTCCTGGCTTATCTGTGCAAGTTGTTCTTCTTAGGTTGACCGCCTCTTCAGGAGGAACCTATACTCGGCGCAGTCGCGGGATGAGGCTGCGGCCCTACCTGCCCCGTCTGGAGGGAAAGTTCTATGAACCGTGATTTCGATGTGATCTCCGCTGCCCGCAACTGGCGGGTGGAGGCCCCCGCCCCGGCGACGCCCGCGCAGGTGTTTGGGGAACTGTTTGCCAGCGACGTGCTCACGCTCGATGAACTTAGGGTGCGGCTCAGCAAGCCGGTGTACCGCAGCCTGCAGGCCACGCTGGAACGGGGCGAGCGGCTGGACCCGGCGATTGCCGACACGGTGGCCCTCGCAATGAAGGCCTGGGCGCTCGAGAAGGGGGCAACCCACTACACCCACTGGTTTCAGCCCCTCACCGGCTATACCGCCGAGAAGCACGACGCCTTTCTCACCCCCACGAGTGACGGCGGCGCCATCGCCTCCTTCAGCGGCAAGGAGCTGATTCAGGCGGAGCCCGACGCGAGCTCTTTTCCCTCCGGGGGCCTGCGCGCGACCTTTGAGGCCCGCGGGTATACGGCCTGGGATCCCTCCAGCCCGGCCTTTATCATGCGGCACGCCAACGGGGCAACCCTGTGTATCCCCACGGCCTTTGCCTCCTGGACGGGCGAGGCGCTCGACAACAAGACGCCGCTGCTGCGCTCCACCGAAGCGCTCAACAGGAGTGCTCAGGCGGCCCTGCGCCTGTTTGGTCACCCCGAGGACACCCGCGTGAGCAGTACGCTGGGGGCAGAGCAGGAATATTTCCTGATCGCCGAGGAGTACTACTACCGCCGCCCTGACCTGGTGATGACGGGCCGCACCCTGTTTGGTGCGAAGCCGCCGCGTGGTCAGGAGCTCGAAGACCACTACTTCGGGGCCATTCCCGACCGAGTGCTCTCCTTTATGACGGATGTCGAGCACCAGCTCTACGCGCTTGGCGTGCCGGTCAAAACCCGTCACAACGAGGTCGCGCCCGGTCAGTTCGAGGTTGCCCCGATCTTTGAAGCGAGCAATGTGGCTGCCGATCACCAGCAGCTCGTGATGCAGGTGCTGCGCAATACAGCGCGCAAATACGGTCTGGTCGCGCTGCTGCACGAGAAGCCCTTTGCGGGTGTGAACGGCAGCGGCAAGCACTGCAACTGGTCGATGAGCACGAGCAGCGGCCTGAACCTCCTGGATCCCGGTGAGACGCCTCACGAGAACGCGCAGTTTCTCTTTTTCTGCGCGGCGGTGCTCAAGGCCGTGGACGAACACCAAGACCTCCTGCGTGTAAGCGTGGCTTCGGCCAGCAACGACCACCGCCTGGGCGCGAACGAGGCTCCTCCTGCCATCATCAGCATCTTTTTGGGAGAAGAGCTCACGGACATCTTTGAGCGGCTGGTGAGCGGAGAGGGCGGGCGCGGTGCCGAGGCGGGCGTCTTGGGGCTGGGCGTTCCGGTGTTGCCGCACCTTCCCCGCCACGCCGGAGACCGCAACCGCACGAGCCCTTTTGCCTTTACCGGCAACAAGTTCGAGTTCCGCGCCGTCGGCTCGTCGCAGAGCATCAGCTTTCCGATCACCGTGCTGAATACCATCGTCGCCGATGCCATCGAGGCGCTCAGCGCGCAGCTCCGCGCCAAGCTGGAGGAGGGCCAGGACATCGACAGCGCCGCTGTGCAGGTCGTGAAGGAGACCTACGCACGGCACCGGCGCATCGTCTTTAACGGCGACGGGTACGCGCAGGCGTGGCACGAGGAGGCCGAGCGGCGGGGCCTGCTGAACCTGCGCACCAGCCTGGACGCCATCGAGCGCCTCAGTGACCCCAAGAACGTGACGCTCTTTAGCCGTTACGGCGTCCTCTCGGAGCGTGAGGTGCAGGCCCGTCAGGAAGTTCTCTACGACCAGTACTTCAAAACCGTGAACATCGAGGGCGAGACCACCGAGTACATCGCCCAAACGATGATCCTGCCCGCCGCCGCGAATTACCTGCGGGAGCTGTGTGCCGTAAAGACGCCCGCTCGAGCGCTCACCGCGACCGCCAGCGAGGTCGCTGCCGTGACGGATGACCTCTACGACGCCCTTCAGCACCTGCGCGAGCAGAATGCGGCGCTGGGCGGCGAGGAGATCCACGAGAAAGCGCACCACATGCGTGACCACGTCATCCCTGCCATGCAGGCGGTGAGAGGAGCCGCCGACCGGCTCGAACGCCTGGTGAGCGAGACGCTGTGGCCGCTGCCGACGTACCGTCAGATGCTGTTTGTGAAGTGAGGGCAGCAAAAGGCCAGGGGGCTGAGCGTCTCTTCTCCCGCCCCCTGCCACCGGCGCGCGACACTCGCTACACTAGGAGCTGTGCTGAAGATGCTGCGCAAGACGCCCGTCACGCCCGCCGAGCTCAACGCGGGACTGGCCGAGCTGGGGCTGGACGGTTCGCAGCATGTGATCGTTCATGCCAGCCTGCGGTCTTTCGGGCATCTGGAGGGCGGGGCACGAACAGTGGTGGACACGCTGATGGCGCGCACGGCGACCCTGGTCGCCCCCGCCTTTACCTACGGCACGCTGCTGCGTCAGGCCACCTCGCCGGTCCATGTCCGCTTTCACCGCGATTCGCGCGTGAGCCGTGATATCGGGCGGGTGCCCCAGGAGCTCGTGGAGCGAGCTGAGGCCCGGCGCTCCTTTCATCCTACCCTCAGTTTCGTCGCCCTGGGGGCGGAGGCAGAGCGCGTGACGGCGGCGCAGACGCTCGACAGCCCCTACCTGCCGGTGGGCGCGCTGTACGACCTGGACGGTTACGCCCTGCTGATGGGCGTGGATTTTGGAAGCAACACCACTATTCACTACGGTGAGCACGTGGCGGGCATGCCGCTGCTCACGCGCTACGTGCCGCTGGGTGAGCAGGTCGTCCCCACGGCCTTCCCGAACTGTTCGGCGGATTTTGCGCGGCTGGAGCCGTACGTTCGTGGTCAGGCTGCCCAGGTGGGCGGCGCCACGCTCCGGCTGTACCGGGTACGCGACCTGGTGGACGCCACGGTGCGGCTGCTGACCCAGGACCCGGAAGCGCTCCTGTGCACCTACCCCGGCTGCCGCTGCCAGGAGGTTCGTGAGCTCGTTCGTCGGCGGGGGCTGACGCCCCGTCCCCATTCGCCGGTTGCCCTCCGATGACCCGCCCCCTGTATGCCGAAGATTCCACCCGCTTGACCTTTAGCGCGACGGTTGTGGATGTCCGCAACGGCGCGCTGGCCCTGGACGCCACGGCGTTCTATCCGGAAGGTGGCGGCCAGAATGGTGACGCGGGTGTGCTGCGCTGGTCCGGCGGCGAGACGCGCGTGCGGGACACCCAGAGGGACAAAGCGAGCGGTGTGATCTGGCATGAGGCAGAAGGAGACCTGCCCCCGGTTGGAACTCCTGTTCGCGGTGAGGTGGACGCTGCTCGCCGCTGGCGCCATATGGCCCGGCACAGCGCCGAACATCTGCTGGCGCAGGCCTTTTTTCGTCTTAACCCGGCTTTTCGCGTGGCGGCGGTCAGCATGCGCAGCGCCGAAAGCACCATCGACCTGGAGGGTAACCCCACAGAGGCGGACGTGCTCGCTGCCGAGACGCTGCTGCGCGAGACGCTCGCCCGCGGTGACCTCACGCTGGAGACACCCGTTGTCCCTGAAACGGAACTGCACCGCTACCGCCTGCGCCGAGAGCCCAAGGTCCGCGGGGCCGTGCGGCTGGTGATCTTCCGGGACGCAGCGGGCATCCCCTTCGACGTGAGTGCCTGCGGTGGTACCCACGTTCCCCGCGCCAGCCTGGTTGCGCCGGTGGTCGTGCTGCGCACCGAGCGTATCCGCGGTGGCCTCACCCGCGTCGTGTTTATGGCGGGCGAGGAGGCGGGGGCGTACCTCGCGGGCGTGTACCGCAGTGCCCGCGCGCTCGCCCAGCGCTTCAGTTCGTCCGTCGCGGACCTGCCGGCCCGGGTCGAGACCTTGGTCGCCGAGCGCGACGCCCTGAAGGCGGAGGACCTGCGGCTGCGCGCTCGCCTCGCCCAGGCTCTGGCAGAAGCGGTGCGGCCTGAGCTGGTCGCGGGTGTTCCCGTGCGCTTCCTCCGGCTAGATGACCCGGCGCTGCTGCCTGGGGCCCTGGCGGCGACGCCGGAAGGGGAAGTGCGGGTCGCCCTGGCCGTGGGGGGACGCTGCGGCATTGGCAGTCGCCGGGTGGACTGTCCTGCTTCAGCGCTGCTGGACGCCGCACTCCGGGTGACGGGCGGCAGGGGGGGCGGGCGGGCAGCGCTGGCTCAGGGCAACACGGCGGACCCCGAGCAGTTCCTGCAGGCGGTCCGCGCTGCCCTGCTGGGCACGCGGCTGCTGGCCTGACGCTGGGCTGATGCGTGCGCGGCAGCGGCTGGGTATGCTGGATGTCCATGAAACAGAACCTGTTGCTGGTAGGAGCGGCGCTTAGCCTGAGCAGCTGCTCCATGATCCTCGGCCCCGCGCAGACCGACGTGACGGTCATCGGTGTGAATGACTTTCACGGGAACCTGCTCCCCACCAGTTTTCGCGTGCCCGACCCTGCCGACCGCACCAAGACGCTGACCGTGCAGGCGGGCGGCATCGAGGCGATCGGCGGCATCCTCGCGGAGGCCAAAAAGGCTAACCCCAACACGGTCTTTGTGGGGGTGGGCGACATGACCGGGGCCAGCCCCCTGATCAGCGCCCTGCTGCGCGACGAGCCGACCATCGACGCCCTCACGCGGCTGGGGATGCAGGTCAACGTGGTGGGGAACCACGAGTTTGACTACGGCTTTGCGGAACTTCAGCGCTTTCAGAAGGGCGGCTGCGACAGCAATGCGCCCGACAGGGCCTGCCGGTACAACAACACCTTCCCAGGGGCCGGGTACACCTACATCGCGGCGAATGTGCTCGACGCCAAGACCGGGCAGCGTGTCCTGCCCGCCTACAAGATCGTGCGGGTCGGCCCGGCGCGGATCGCGTTCGTCGGCGCGGTGCTCAAGGAGACGCCCACCGTGGTGACCCCCAGCGGGGTGGCGGGCCTCCGCTTCGAGGATGAGGTCAAGGCCATTAATGCCGTGATCCCGCAGATCAAGCGGGGCGGCGCGGACGCGATTATTGCGCTCGTTCACCAGGGGGGCTCAAGCACAGACGCCTTTGACATCGTGGACTGCAAGACGCTGACCGGCCCCATCGTGGACATCGCTCGCCAGCTGGACCCGGCGGTCAGCGTCATCATGACGGGCCACACCCACCGCGGCTACAACTGCCGCGTCCCCGGTCCGAATGGTCAGGAACGCGTGGTGATTCAGGGGGACGCCTACGGCCACCTCCTCCAGCGCCTCGACCTGACCATTGACACCCGCGCCAACCGCGTGCTGTCCGTCAAGGCGAACAACGTGGTCGTGAATGCCGCCACCGCCCCCAAGGATCCGGCCATGACTGCCCTCGTGCAGAAGGCAAAGGCCCTGACCGATCCGGTGGCGGGGCAGACCATCGCCACCCTAGGGGCCGAGCAGATTACCCGCGCCCAGAATTCTGCTGGGGAAAGTGCCCTGGGAGACGTGATCGCTGACGCCCAACTCGCCGCGACCCGCGCCCCAGAAAAGGGCGGAGCAGTGGTTGCCTTTATGAACCCCGGCGGTATTCGCGCCGACCTGCCCGTGAATGTGCCCAACCCCGAGCGCAAGGTCACCTACGGGGACGCCTTCACGGTGCAGCCCTTCGGCAACACCCTGACGGTGCTCACGCTGACCGGCGCGCAGATCAAGGCCGTCCTCGAACAGCAGTTTGATAATCCCGCCCCCGGTCAGAACCGCATCCTTCAGGTCAGCGAGGGCTTCACGTACACCTGGGACAACAGCAAGCCCAAGGGCGAGAAGGTCAGTGACATCAGGCTGGGCGGCGAGCCGCTGGACCCCAGCCGCAGCTACCGGGTCACCGTCAACAGCTTCCTCGCGGACGGCGGTGATAACTTTACGGTGTTTGCGCAGGGGACTGATCGCCTTGGCGGTGACGTCGACCTCGACGCCTTCCAGAATTACCTGAAGTCGAAGACGGTGGCGCCCGGACCCCAAAACCGCATCACCCGGCTCAACTGAGATCTCAAGGCCTCCTCAGGACGGCGATCACCCACAGGGCGCAGCAGCCTCTAGCCTGCGGGTATGGAAGGCAGCATGGCGGGCTGGTTCGAGCAGTTCGAGACGGTGGTCGGACTGATCACCCGTTACCTTGCGACCGGGGTGGAGGGGGCTTCGGGAATCATTGTGGGCATCGCGGTGATCGAGGCGGTGTGGCGCTCAGTGATTCTGTTTTTCGTGCAGCACGAGCGGCCCGAGTCGCTGAAAGAGGCGATTCGCCTGCGCCTGGGCCGCTGGCTCTCGGTGGTGCTGGAGTTCCTGCTGGCCGCCGATATCCTGCGCACTGCCGTCGCGCCGACCTGGGACGACATCGGAAAGCTCGCGGCCATCGCGGGCATCCGCACGGCCCTGAACTACTTCCTGGGCAAAGAGGTGCGCGAGGAGGCGCAGCACGTGGCCGAGACCAAGATCACGGGGCCCCTTCGCCGCGAACAGGGCTAGCGGGATGTTGGCCCTGCTGCGCCTCCTGGTGGAAGGGGTGACCAATGCGGTGATCTTTGGCTCTGTCGCGGCGGCGCTCCTCGCCCTGCTGCGTGGCAAAGGCACCCTTCAGGCCCGCTGGCTGGTGACAGAGGGGCTGCTGCTGGCCCTCAACCTCAAGGTCGTCGCGACCCTGCTGCGAACCCTGGAACTCACCACCTGGAACCAGATCGGCCTGTTTGCCGCCGTGTTCACCCTGCGCACCCTGCTCAAGCGCGTGATCATCTGGGAACGCCGGCAGCTTCAGGCCGAGTTGGGCTGATGGACGAGCGCCGGGCAGGAGAGGCCAAGTGGTGTAAGCTCGGCGGGTATGAACGTCATCGGTCACGTCACTGTGCTGCCCCAATTGCCCCAGGCCATCGGGCGGCTTTCCGAACTCGCCTACAACCTCTACTGGTCGTGGACGCCGCGAGCTCAGGCACTGTACCGCGACCTCGATCCCGAAATTTGGGAGCGCTTCCAACACAATCCGGTGCGGACCCTCCTGGAGGTCCCGCAGACCCGGTTGGACGAGGCCGCCGCTGACCCCGACTATCTGGACCGTTACCGTGACGTGCTGGCCGAGTTTGATGCCTACATGGGCAAAACGGACACCTGGGCGAGGCGGCAGGCACCGAGGCTCGCGCCGGTGGCCTACTTCAGCATGGAGTACGGCTTTGCCGAGGCGCTGCCCATCTACAGTGGCGGCCTGGGCGTGCTGGCGGGGGACCACTGCAAAAGCGCTTCTGACCTAGGGCTTCCCTTCACGGCGGTCGGCATGCTGTTTCATCAGGGGTACTTCCGGCAGCTGCTGAACAAGGACGGCTGGCAGGAGGAAGCCTACGACGAGGTGGACGTGACCACCTTGCCCCTGCGCCCGGCCCTGACCCCTGCGGGTGAGGAGGCTCGCGTCCACGTGCAGATTGCGGGACGCACCGTTCACCTGCGCGTCTGGGAACTCGCTGTGGGCCGCATCCGGGTGCTTCTGCTCGACGCGAATATTCCCGAGAACAGCGAGGAGGACCGGCGGCTCACCGCCCGGCTCTACGGGGGCAACCAGGAGCTGCGCATTCAGCAGTACCTGCTGCTGGGCGTGGGCGGGATTCGGGCCCTGCGGGTGCTGAACGTTCCCGCGGCGGTCTACCATATGAATGAGGGGCACGCGGCCTTTTTGGGGCTGGAGCGTGTTCGAGAACAGGTTGATCAGGGCCTCGACTTTCGTACGGCGGTTGAGACGGTCGCGGCCGCGACCCTCTTTACCACCCACACCCCGGTTCCCGCGGGGAACGACGCTTTTGCCTATGACCTTGTGGACCGTTACCTGGGCGAGTGGCCCGCGCGGCTGAACACCTCACGGGAGGAGCTGTACGCGCTCGCGCGGCAGGATCAGTTTTGGGACGGCCACTGGGTGCCGACCTTCTCCATGACCGTCTTTGCCCTCCGGATGAGCCGTGCGGCCAACGGAGTCTCTGAGCTGCACGGCCAGGTGAGCCGGAACATGTGGAACTTCCTGTACGAGGGGGCCGAGGCACAGGAGGTGCCCATTGGGCACATCACCAACGGCGCGCACAACCTCACGTTTACCTCGCAGGCCATGCGTGACCTGCTGGGAACCGTGCTGCCTGCGGACTGGACCGAGCGCCTGGAGGAAGAGGCGATGTGGCAGGCCGTGGAGAACCTCAGCGACGCGCAGCTTGCAGACGTGCAGCTCGAGATGAAGCGCGAGATGATCGCCTTTGTGCGCCGGCGCCTGCGCGAGCAGCGTATACGCCACGGCGCGAGTGCTGCCGATGTGGCCGCCACCGATGGAGTTCTCTCGGAGCGCGCCCTCACCATCGGCTTTGCTCGCCGCTTTGCCACCTACAAGCGCGCGACCCTGCTGTTCCGTGACAAGGCCCGGCTCAGCCGGATGGTGAATGACCCGCAGCGGCCGGTGCAGTTCGTCTTTGCCGGAAAGGCGCACCCTGCCGACAACCCCGGCAAGGCCTTTATTCAGGAGATCTACCGCATTTCGCAGGAACCCGAGTTTCGCGGCAAGATCGTGATGCTGGAAAACTACGACCTGAACGTCGCCCGTCACCTGGTGCAGGGCGTGGACATCTGGCTCAACAATCCGCGCCGTCCGCTGGAGGCTTCCGGCACCAGCGGCATGAAGGCCAGCTTCAACGGCGCGCTCAACTTCAGCGTGCTTGACGGCTGGTGGCGTGAAGGGTACGACGGAACCAACGGCTGGCCTATCGGTGAGGAGCGCGAGTACGCTGACCTGAACATTCAGGACGACGCCGATGCCTACAGCCTCTACCAAACGCTCGAAACCCAGATCGTGCCGCTCTACTACGCGCCTCCTCCCTCGACCGCCGAAGGGCGCAGCGGCTGGGCGCAGGCGGTTCGCCGAGCCATCCAGACGGTCAGCCCCCGCTTTTCTATGCAGCGGCAGGTGATCGACTACGTGCAGAAGTACTACCTGCCCCTCAGCGAACGGGGCACCACCCTTGCCGCCAACGGCAGCCAGCGCGCTCGCGAGATCGCCAGTTGGAAAGCCTGGGTGCGCCAGCAGTGGCCGTACACGGCACTCCAGGCCACGGCGCACCTCCCGGCGACCGCTCATCCCGGCCAGAAGGTCGAGGTGCAGGCGACCGTGAGCCCGGCGGGCATCAGCCCCGCAGAACTGCGTGTCGAGGCCGTCTTGAAACGCGGTGACCAAGTCACCCGTGTCCCGCTCACCCCACGCGGGGACGGCCACTACAGCGCTGAGGTGCCGCTCACCGACAGCGGCTTGTACTCCGTTGGCGTGCGGATGATTCCTGTGATCGAGGGCTTGAGTAACGATCTGGAGGCTGGACTGATCCGCTGGGCGTAAGCGGCATAATGCCCTGCGTGCGCCCCGTTCTGCCTTCTCTGCCGCCGGTTCCCACGCTGCTGCTGTCCATGTTGAGCATCCAGGGAGGAGCAGCGTTTGCAAAGACGCTCTTTCCCACCCTGGGCGCAGCGGGCACCACGGCGCTGCGCGTCACCCTGGCGGCCGCGCTCCTTGGCCTGGTGTTCCGGCCTCGCTGGCGAGCCCTCACGGCAGATGCCTGGCGGGCCATCCTCCCGTACGGGGCAGCCCTTGGCCTGATGAACCTCACCTTCTACCTCTCCCTGACGCGCCTGCCGTTGGGTTTGGCGGTCACGCTGGAATTCGTGGGCCCGCTTGTGTTGGCGCTCGCGCTGTCGCGCCGCCCTGCGGATCTGCTGTGGGTGGCGCTTGCGGCGCTGGGCATCGTGCTGATCGCGCCGCGTGGGGGAGAAGCCCACCTGGACCTGGTGGGGGCCGCCCTCGCTCTGACGGCGGGGGGATTTTGGGCCCTGTACATCCTGGCCGGTGGGGCGGTCGGGCGGCGGGTGCCGGGCGTGACCGGAGTGGTGGCGGGCATGGTTGTGGCTGCGGCGGTCACCCTGCCTTTTGGTCTTGCCGCCGCAGGACGCACGCTCCTGACTCCTCCGGCCCTGCTCGCGGGCCTCGCCGTGGCGGTCCTCTCCAGCGCCCTGCCGTACAGCCTGGAGATGTTCGCGCTACGCGCGCTGCCCGCTCGCACCTTTGGCGTGTTGATGAGCCTGGAACCGGCCATCGCCGCCCTCAGCGGGCTCCTGTTCCTGCATGAACGTCTGACCCCCTGGCAGTGGCTCGCTGTGGGGTGCGTGATTGTGGCGAGCACCGGCATCAGCCTGAGCGGGCAGCGCCCCGTCGTGGAGGCAGAACCGGCAAACTGACGGTGGTGAGCGCTGCTCCGCTGCCTACCCGTGCTCGGGCATGCTGGCGGTGATGGCCGGCTCGACTCCGTCGGCGAAGCGCTTAAAGTTCTCGCGGAACATCCCCGCCAGCCGGCGAGCGGTGGCGTCGTAGGCGGCCTGATCAGCCCAGGTATTGCGGGGGTTAAGCACCTCGGTGGGAACGCCGGGCACCTCGGTGGGAATCGCCAGGTTAAAAAAAGGCTCGTGCTCGAACGGCGTATGGTCAAGCGCGCCGGAGAGCGCCGCGTTGATCAGGGCGCGGGTGTGCTGAATGCTCATGCGGTGGCCCTGGCCGTAGGGGCCGCCGGTCCATCCGGTGTTGACCAGCCACACCTGCGTGCCGTGCTCCTGCACCTTGCGGGCCAGCAGCCGGGCGTACTCGCCGGGGTGCCGAGGCATAAAGGGCGCGCCGAAGCAGGTCGAGAAGGTGGGCTGCGGCTCGGTCACGCCCTGCTCGGTGCCGGGAATCTTGGCGGTAAAGCCGCTGATGAACTGGTACATCGTCTGCTCGGGCGTGAGGCGGCTGAGGGGCGGCAGCACGCCAAAGGCGTCCGCAGTCAGAAACACGATGTTCTGAGGATGTCCAGCCATGCCCCCAGGCACGATGTTGGGGATCTGGGTGATGGGATAGGCGCTGCGCGTGTTCTCCGTCAGGCGGCCATCATCCAGGTCGGGCGTGCCGTCGTCTTTCAGCACCACGTTCTCCAGCACCGTGCCGTAGGTGCGGGTGGTCTGGTAGATCGCGGGTTCAGCTTCCGCGTTGAGGTGGATGACCTTGGCGTAGCACCCTCCCTCGAAGTTGAAGACGCCCGTGTCGGTCCAGCCGTGCTCGTCGTCGCCGATCAGCCGGCGGTGAGGATCCGCCGAGAGGGTGGTTTTGCCGGTGCCCGAGAGGCCAAAAAACAGGGCCACGTCACCGCCCTCGCCCACATTGGCCGAGCAGTGCATCGGCATCACGCCCTGCGCAGGCAGTAGGAAGTTCAGCACCCCGAAGATGCCCTTCTTGTTCTCGCCCGCGTACTGGGTGCCGCCCACCAGGATCATCCGGCGGGTGAAGTTGACCAGGATGAACGTGTCGCTTCTGACCCCGTCGCGCTCGGGATCGGCCCTAAAAGAGGGAAGATTCAAGATGGTCCAGTCAGGCTGAAAGTCGGCCTGCTCTTCCGGCGTGGGCCGCACGAACATATTGCGCACGAACAGCGAGTGGTAGGCCATCTCGGTCACGGCCCGCACGGCGATCCGGTAGCGGGGGTCCGTTCCGGCAAAGACGTCTTGCACAAAGAGTTCGCGGTTCTCCGCGGAGGCGGTCATCTTGTCGAGCAGGCGGTCAAACACCACCGGGCTGATGGGTGTGTTGAAGCCGCCCCACCACACCGTATCCCGGGTGAGGTCATCTTCCACAATAAAGCGGTCCTTGGGGCTGCGGCCGGTCTTGTTGGTTCGCACCACCAGCGGCCCTGTTGCGGCCCTCACCCCCTCGCCCAGCCGCAGCGCTGCCGCGTACAGCTCGTCTACGCCAAGGTTATGGTGAATGATTGCGTTCTCGAGGCCGAGGTCTTGTAGCAGGGGCGTCTGGGTCATGCTCATGGCGAAGTTCCTTCCGTGGGACAGGCGGAAACAGGGCCGTTCCGCGACGTCGAGTCGTCCTGTCTAGAATTGCCTTTTCATCCTGCCCTGTGAACCGGTTCCAAACCAAATGGGATGTTGTTACGCTGGGGGAAACACAGGGCACCGCAGAAACGCCAGCGGGGCAAGAGGCGCTGGCAGCTCTTGCCCCGCTGGCGGCTCCCTGTTTCTCAGCGGGTCTGTCCGCTGTTCGGTCCGAGCTGGAAGGGCCGGCCCTGGGTGTCCACCACCCGCACCTCACGGTAGGTGCCCGGCACGCGAACGATGGTCCAGGGGCTGGTGAGGGCTTGGGTCGTGATGCTTCCCGGCCCTGGCGCCGTGAGGTTCACGGTCAGGGTGAGGACGCCGCCCTGAGCGCTGGCACCGGTGACCCGCACCCCATACCCGCCGGTGGCGCGCTGACCCAGGAAGATGGCGACGGCGGTCGCGTTGCCCCCCAAGGGCGGCACAGGAGGCGCGCTCGTCTGCCGTCCGTAGGCGAGGTTGTAGAGGGCGGCCAAGGCCCCCTGGGTGGTGGCGACCTGGACAGCGGGAGAAGTCACGCTGGCATTGTTGCCGCTGGCGAGTTCTGTAAAGGTCACGCGGCCTCCTGCTGCCGGGGGATTGTTCGGCGCCGTGCCGCTTGTGGCCGCGACCGTCGGCACACCCGGCAGAACGTACAGGGCTGTGCGGCGGTACTCACGTGGTGCGGGCTCGGTCGTCAGGGGTGGGTCGGGTACCGCAGTCTCGTTGAGTACAGCAACAGCCAGGGCGCCCTGGTTCAGCAGCGCTGCACTCAGGGCGTCCGCCTCCGCATCCGTGAGGTTCCCCGCGCCCCTCAGCCCGCGTACCGGCGTGCCGCTCACGCCGCTGCCGGCCGTCTCATTCAGTCGGGTCCAGGTGCGGCCATCGGTGTAGTACACGCTGCCGCCCGCCTCGTTCATGGCGATCTGAAAGCGGCCCTGCGTGTCACGGGTCACCGAGAGCTTCGGGGGCAGGGACGCCGTCGGCAGGCGGTAGACGGCTTTGCCGTTCACGCTGAGCGTCCCGGGCACCGCGAGGGGATCCGGCACCTGTGCGCGCAGGTCGACGGTCGTCCCGCCCAGCTTCACGCTGCTTTGGGTCCCCGTGCCCATATTTCCGTACACCCAGACGAGGCGTTCCTGGGCCCCGCCGTACAGCAGCACCTCGTGAAGCGTGAGCTCTCCGGGGCCGGTGAGCGAGCAGCCCGCAAGCAAGCCCGCACTCAGGAGGAGCGCGGCAGTGAGGATCTTGTTCATGCGGCCAGCTTAGGAGGGGCGGCTGACGGCCGACTGAAGGCCCTCTTGACCAAATCCCCACGTTGCTCCGGCAGAACGCTGTCCTAGCCCCGTCCTGCCAGCAACTCCTGCGCGTGTGACAGTGCGGCCTCGGAGGCCTTGCCTCCCAGCATCCGGGCGATCTCCTCCAGCCGTTCCTCGGGGTTCAGCAGGCGAACGCGGCTGATCGTGCGGCCGCCCTCCACCTGTTTTTCCACCTTGTAGTGGTGGTCAGCGCGGGCGGCGATCTGGGCGAGGTGCGTGACCACGAGCACCTGCCGTTCGCGTGCCAGTTGGGAAAGCTGCTCGGCCACCGCCAGCGCGGCCGCCCCGCCGATGCCCGCATCCACCTCGTCAAAGACCACAGCGGGTGTCTCGGCACCCAGAACCGTGCTGATCGCCAGCATGACGCGCGACAGCTCGCCGCCCGAGGCGATGTCCGCGAGCGGTCCGAGCGACTCACCGGGATTGGCGGTAAAGTGCAGCGTCACGTCGCTGAGGCCGGTAGGCCCCGGCTGCCCGAGGGGGGAGAGCCGGAACTCCAACCGAGCATGGGGCATCCCCAGCTCCCGGATCACGTTCACCAGGCTGGCGGCAAGGGGTGATGCCTGGCGGGCCCGTGCCGCATCGAGCGCCTTGCCGGCCCGCTGCACCTCCGCGAAGAGGCGGTCCACCTCCGCTTCTAGCGTGCCTGCATCCTGCTCGTCGCGCGTCAGTTCGGCCAGTTCCTGCTCTGCTTTTGCCTGGAAGGCCAGCACGTCCTCGAGCGTGGGACCGTACTTGGCCCGCAGCTTGCCCAGTGCTGAAAGCCGCGCTTCCACCCGCGCGAGTTCCTCGGGGTCAGGAGCGCTGTCCTCCGCCAGGCTACGCAGCTCGCCCACCACCGCCTGCACGCTGCTGAGGGCCTCGCGCAGGTCACGCTGAAGCTGAGCACTGGTCTCGTCGTACTTCGCGCCTACGCCAAGGGCCTTGACGGCGTCGGCCAGCAGGCCCGCCGCGCTCGTCTCACCGTCCGAGAGCAGGTCCAGCGCCCCCGCTGCCCCCAGGGCGATCGTCTCCAGGTTCGAGAGCCGGGTGAGTTCCGCGCTCAGCGGCTCCTCCTCGCCCGGCTGAGGAGCAACCGCCGCGATCTCCTGCACCTGAAAGCTGAGCAGGTCGAGCTGCCGTGCTCGCTCGCGCCCCTGCGCGCGCAGCCGCTCAAGCCGCGCTCGCGCGTCCGTCCAGGCTCGGTACGCCGCCTCGTAGGCCTGGACTTCTTCCGGCAGCGGACGGTCAAGAAGGGTGCGCTGGTAGGCCGGCGTGAGCAGGCTGAGCGCGCTGTGCTGCCAGTGGATGGTGAGGCGGGAAGACACCCATTCCCCCAGCTCACGCACGCTGACAACCTCGCCGTCGAGGCGGGCGGTGCTGCGCCCCCCGGCGGTGACTCGGCGGCTGGCACTGCACTCGTCGCTGCGGCCCTCGTTCCAAAAGCCGGTCACCAGCAGGCTCTCCTCGCCGCTGCGAATCAGGTCCGTGTTGGACCGCCCGCCCAGCAGCAGCCCCAGCGCGTCCACAATGATGCTTTTGCCCGCGCCCGTCTCTCCGGTAAAGGCCGAAAACCCGGGGCGCAACTCCAGGGTGAGGTCACGGATGGTGGCCAGGTTGCGGACTTCGAGCCTGGACAGGAGTGGACCCGCCCGAGCAGGACTCGGGGCGGAGCGGGGCACGGGTGAGCTGGTGGCAGCGCGGGCCTTGCGGGTCACCCCCCGAGTGTAGAGCCTGCGCGGCGGGCGAGAGAGGCGCACGCATCACGGTCAGACACGAAACATGAAATCCGCGTTACGTTCTCCCCACACTCCTCGCGGCGCTGGCCTCAACAATAAAACCTCTGGCTCTCTCGGCTGGAATCAGGGCCGAGAGACACGAAAGGAGCACCACATGAAAGACACCGAGACAGGTGTGAGCGGCGGCAGCCTGCTGCTGTTGGGCGGATTGACGGCCCTGGCCCTCAACCGTGAGGCACGCCGCAAACTGGCCGATGGTACCCGTCACCTGCTGGATCAAGCACAGGAGACCCTGGACGACACCGTGAAGCCTGCGGTCGCCAGCGCGGCGGAACAGGCCCAGCAGGTCGCGCAGGTGGTGGCCCACAAGGGGGCCGGAACGTTGGAGACGTGGCGTGAGGAGGTGCCCAGTCGCGCCTCTGCGCTGCTGGAGACCGCCCAGGAGGCCGCCGGAACCGCTGCGGGGGCTGTGGCGCACAGGGCCGCCCAGCTCACCCGTGGCGCTCAGGACATGACGGAGAAACGCCGCCGTCAGGCCCGCCGAGCCCTGAAGGGGGCGCGGCACCAGGCGAAGCGCGAACTCAAACACGCTCGCCGTACCGGTGTGGCGCTGCTTTCCGATGTGGAAGGCCGGATACAGGAGCTGAGAGACCAGGCGCGAGGAAATCTGGAGGCTGGGAAACACGACCTCGAGCACCGTCTTGCCCGTGGCCGCCGCGCCGCGCGGCACGAGCAGCGCAAGGCCGAGCGCCAGCTGCGGCAGCTGAGACAGCAGGCGGCCCGCGATCTGGCACGGCTGCAGCAGCAGCGCGAGCGGCAGGTTGCTCGAGCTTCCAGCGGTGGCCTGGGGACGGGCACAGTGCTGTTCGCCCTGCTGGGCGTGGGGGCTGTGGTGCTTGCGCGTGTTCCCGCAGCTCGCCGTGGCGTGCTGCAAGCGGTTGAGGCGATCAGCCCGGAAGCCGCTCAGCGACTTCACCGGGCCAGCCGCAACGCCCGCAACCTGGTGGGCAGCATGTGGCTAGAAAGTTCCGAGGAACCTGCCCCCGCGGCGGCCGCTCCTGCGCCGGCACCGGCCACCCAGGCGGGCACGGCGGGGGCCAGTTGGGGCGCCTCCCCTGAGGCGGGTTCGCCCGCTGCAAAGACAGGAAGTGTCTCCCCCAGCGCGCCTTCCACTCAGCCGCAGAACCAGACCAACAAGCCCAATTGAGGCGCGCTCAGGGCCCGCTGACGCCTGGACGTCGCGCCCCTTCAGGGCTCGGCGGGCCTTTTCGGGACTCGCGCTACACTGGCGCTGATGTCCCTCGCGTCTGATGCGCCCCTCGCTCTCATTGGCTATTCGTCTCATGCCGCCCGCACCCTGCGTGACCTGGGGCTGGTGGCGCTGAGTCTTCCTCATGACGATCTGAGGGCCGTGATCGAGGCCTGCTTGACGCTGCGCTTCAGCGGCGCCCTTGTTCACCCCGCTCAGGAAGGAGCCGTGGCGCCACATGTGGAGCCCGATCCGGACGCTCGCCGTGTGAGCCGGGTGGACGCGGTCGCTTTTTCGGGAGGGCTGGCGGGAGGAAGTGCCCACGGCACCTATACCCTCGCCGACGCCCTGATCGATGCCGTAGAGGCCAGTGGGTACGCGGCGCGGGGTGCGGGTGCCCTCTTCATCGGGGGCGGCCAGGATCTCTTGCAGGCCGTGCCGCTCATCCGCCTGGGGTTGAATCCGGTTGGCATCGCCGCTGACCACCTTCCCGACGCCGAACGGTTGGCCCGCGCCCTTCCGAGCAGTGTTCGCCCCTATGCCCTAGGCCGCCGGGACTCGGCCCTACAGGCTTTGGCAGAGCGCGCTGATCTGATTGTCCTGACGGGCGGCAGCCTCCCCGCCGGCCTGCTTCAGCCCTATCACACCCTAGCGGACCTCACCGGGCAGAGCACCACCGGCGCCAGCGGCGCAACGCTGCTTGACCTTTCTGCCCTGCCCGCCCTGCGCCTCGCCCGCCAGCTCCTTTACGCGACGGGACAGCGGTATCACCCTGAAGCGCTGAGCGGGCTGGCAGAGGCGTTGGTTTAGGCGGGGAGGGTCACTGCGTGCTGCGCGGATCGAGCACGTCTCGCAACCCGTCGCCCAGCAGGTTAAAGCCCAGCACCGTCAGCAGGATGGCCAGGCCGGGAAACACCATCGTCCACGGCGCGTCGATGTAGTACTGGCGGGAATCGCTGATCATGGTCCCCCACTCCGGCAGCGGTGGCTGCGCGCCGATTCCCAAGAAGCCGAGGGCAGCCACCTCGATGGTGGCCGTGGCGATGCTCAGGGCACCTTGGACGATCAGCGGCGTGAGGCTATTGGGCAGCACGTGGCGGAAGATCATGCGGCTTTGTGTCGCTCCCAGCGCCCCGGCCGCCTGCACGAACTCACGCTCGCGCACGCTGAGGACGACCGCGCGGGCCAGGCGCATATACACGGGCACCTGCACCAACGACACAGCCAACATAGCGGTCACAAGCTGCGGACTACGCAGGGCAAACAGCTGGTCCAGAGCGGCGATGGGGGCGGGCGGAGTGTCGCTGGAAAAGATACTCGCAAACCCGATTGCGAGCAGGATGCTGGGAAAGGCCAGCATCACGTCCGTCAGATAACCGGTCACACTGTCGAGCCATCCGCCAAAGTACCCGGCCAGGATCCCCAGCAGCGTTCCTGCGATCAGGGCGAGCAGCGTGCTGACCACGCCCACCTTAAGGCTGAGCTGCGCGCCGTGCAGCACGCGAACAGCGACGCTGCGGCCCAGATTGTCGGTGCCAAAGGGCGCGGCCCAGGGATTCACCGTCCCCGTCACCGGATCGCGGTACACCTCGGCCACCTCGGGGTTCCAGAGGGCCGCGACCGAGGGCGGCTTGAGGTTCAGGCGGTAGTTGCGGTCAGTGGTGGGATCGTAGGGCCGAATGATCGGCGCGAGCACCGCCAGCAGCACAAAAACCGCCACAATCGCCGCACCGACTTTGCCGGGGGTGCTTTTGCGGAAGCGGCGCCAAAAGATGCTGGGCTGGCGTCTGCGGACAACTCCGGGAGGAGAGAGGGTGGTCATGGGTACCTCGTCAGGACGGAAAAAAGGGTGCTGGGACTCTGGCTCGCCCGCAGCCTCATTCCTCATCTGTATTGAATTCTCGGATCGAGCGCCGCGTAGCTCAGGTCCACGAGCAGATTCACCACGCTCACCACCAGGGCGGCGAAAATCACCCCGCCCTGGATCACCGGGTAGTCACGTTGGCTGATCGCCTCGTACAGCCAGGAACCCAGGCCCGGCCAAGAAAAGATCGTCTCGGTGAGAACGGCCCCACCCAACAGCGCGCCCGCCTGAAGGCCGATCACCGTCACAACCGGCAACAGCGCGTTTCTGAGGGCGTGCTTGAGCGTCACCGTACGGCTCGCCAGGCCCTTGGCGCGGGCTGTTCGCACATAGTCCTGCCCGAGCACCTCCAGCAGGCTGGAGCGGGTGATGCGCGCGATGATCGCCAGGGGGATGGTCCCCAGCGCAATAGCAGGCAGAATCAGGTGCCGGAGCGCGTCCCACGCGGCAGCGGGCTGGCCGCGCAACAGGGCGTCCAGCACGTAGAAGCCGGTGATGGGTTCAAGCGTCACGTCGTTGCCCAGCCGGGCGCTGGGCGGTAACCACCCCAGGCGCACGGCAAAAAAATACGACAGCAGCAGGCCCAGCCAGAACACCGGCATGCTCACGCCCACCAGGCTGATGGTGGTGGCCAAGTTGTCCCACACGCTGTTGCGCCGCAGGGCGGCCAGAATACCGGCAGGCAGGCCGACAAGCAGGGCGAAGAGGAGCGCAGCGATCGCAAGTTCGGCCGTGGCGGGAAAGCGGTTCACCAGTTCGTCACGCACCGGAATATTGCTCTTGAGGCCGCTGCCCAGGTCGCCCTGCAGCAGTTGAGCCATGTACTTGGGGTACTGCGCCTCCAAGAGATGGGCTGGGTCCTTGTAGTTGATAAACCAGGGCTTATTCAGTCCCAGCTGCTCGCGCAGTGCGGCGGCGGCTTCCGGCGTAGCCCGCTCACCCAGCATCACGGTGGCCGGGTCACCGGGAATCGAGCGCACAAACGCAAACACCACCACGCTGATGCCGATCATCACCAGCAGTGTTCGCAGAATGCGCCGTATCAGATAACTGCCCATGCGGCTCTCTCTTCCTTGAAACGGTTCAGCGGCCTACGGGGCAGGCCTGTGCTCGTGGCCCCGCCCCGTAGGTCCAAGCGTTGGCGGACTTACTTCTTGCCCGCGACGCTGATGTTGTTAAAGGCTTCGCTTCCCAGCGGGCTGGGCACCCAGCCCTTCACGTAGCTGCGGGCCGCGGCAAGCGGCTGGCTGTGCACCACCGGAATGCGGTAGTTCGCCTTGTAGGTGATCTCGTGAATCTGAGCGTAGACCTTGGCCTTGTCGGCCTGGCTGACGGCGGCACGGCCCTGATCAAGCAGGCGAACGAGTTCAGCAGGGTTCCAGTTGATGTCGTCGGAACCGCCGGGCCCGTAGTAGGCACTGTAGAAGTTGTCGGGATCGCCGTAGTCACCGGTCCAGCCGATCATGTACATGTCAAAGCCGGGTTCCTTGCGGCGGTCTTCGAGGTACTTGGCCCAGTCCTCGGTCTTCAGGTTCACCTTGATGCCGATGGCGCTGAGGTCGGCGGCAATCGCTTCGGCGATGGGCTTGGGCTGCGGGAAGTACGGGCGGCTGACCGGCATATACCACAGGTCGATGCTGAAGCCGTTCGGATACCCCGCCTCCGCCAGCAGTTTCTTGGCGGCGGTAGGATCAAACCGGTAGTCGGCAGGCACGTTTTTGGAGTTGGCCCAGCTCAGCACCGGCGGCAGGAACGAGGCATTGCTGATGCCCAACCCCGGCCAGAAGGCGTCCACAATCGCCTTTTTGTTGATCGCCATGCTGATCGCCTGCCGCACCTTG
Source organism: Deinococcus sp. YIM 77859 (assembly GCF_000745175.1). NCBI lineage: Bacteria > Thermotogati > Deinococcota > Deinococci > Deinococcales > Deinococcaceae > Deinococcus > Deinococcus sp. YIM 77859. The sequence continues at coordinate 691,709 of NZ_JQNI01000002.1, read as the reverse complement.
TCGTTTTTGAGGTACTCGTTGCGGTTATTCAAGCTCACAAAGCCCACGTTGAAGGAGGGACGCTTGACGGCGACCAGGTTCTTATCCGCCTGAATGGCCTTGAGGCTATCCGGCGTGAGGTCGTTGGCAAAGTCGATGGTTCCGGCTTTCAGCTCATTCAGGCGCTGAGAGGCATCCTTGATGGAGCGAATCACCAGTTGGTCCACCTTGGGCTTGCTGCCCCAGTACAGCTTGTTGGGAAGCAGCACAATGCGGTCACCCGTCTTCCAGCTTTGGAAGATAAAGGGGCCGGTGCCGACCGGTTTGCTGGCCGGCGTGCCGTACTTGGCGCCGTCCTTTTTGATCGCCGCCGGACTCGCGATGCCGAAGTACCCGGAGCCAATCACGCTGGGAAACACGGTGGAGGGCTTATTCATATCGAAGCGCACCGTGTAGTCATTGATCTTGACGACATTTTTCAGGACGGAGGTCGCGTCCCCCTTGTAGCCGCCCATGAGTTGCCCCCAGATCTCATAGGTGTGCCCTTGGTTACGGAAGCCGTAGGCGTTTTTGGGATCCCACCAGCGGTTGACGTTAAAGATCACCGCGTCAGCGTTAAAGGGGGTACCGTCATGAAACTTCACGCCCCTGCGCAGGGTAAAGGTCCACTGGGTCGCGTCCTTGTTGGCTTTCCAGCTCGTCGCCAGGCCGGGAACAGGATCGGTGGTGCCGTCCTTAAAGTCCACCAGGGTGTCATAGATCTGGCGCTGCACAGCGATGCTGATGCCGTCGGTGATATTGCCGGATTCCAGACTGACGGGATCACCGTTGTTCCCGAAGACGAGTGTGGCCGCGCCGGCGGTGGGCAGGCTGGCAAGCAGGGCAGTCAACAGCAGTTTATTCATGAAGCCTCCGTGGGCCGTTTCAGAGGAGGCCCCGCTCTCCCGGAGGGCGGGGTCCTCATGAAGGGCCGGTCAAGCGCTCGAGCACCAAGTATGCGCTCAGGGTAGGGGCGGGCAGAACCCCTGTCAAGGCACCGGCCAGGCGGCCTCCTCCCGGCGAGCGGTCAGGGCTGCGGCGTGAGGTCACCCAGCTTGGCCTCCGTTGTGTCGGGCCCGAGCGTGACGCTCCGCTCCGCCCGCGGCTCCGCCGTCTCCCCGTAGATCCCATTGCCATCGCGGTCACGTCCCGCAACGACCTGAAAGGTGCCGTCCGGCAGGTAGGCCGTAAAACGGCCCAGCGGGTCCAGGGCGGGTTGGTAGGCAAAGCCGCGGCTGTCCTGGATCCGCAGCCCCAGCACGTTGCTTACGGCTGGGGCCGAGAGCGCCGCTGCCGCATTGATCATGCCGTAGCCGAACTGGCTGTCGCGGCCCGGCGCGCCCAGGTCGGTCGCGGTGGCCGTCAGGCGGGCCAGGGTATCTTCCCGCCCCTGTGTGACGCCCTTGCTGAGAAGCAGGGCGGCCAGCGCGCTCACCTGGGGAGCAGCCTGACTCGTTCCCGCGTTGGGCCGGTACATCGGCTGGTTCTTGAGGTAGTCCCAGTCGGTCGAGAAAATCTCGTCCGGGAAGGGCGTGCCGTTCAGGGTCCCCCCGTTGAAAAAGGTCAGGGTGTCCCCGCCCGGAGCCGAGAGCATCACCTGCGAATAGCTGTTACTGTAGCTGGCGTGTCGTGGGGCACTCGCCCCCGAGAGGGTCACGGCCCCGACCGCCACCGCGCCCTCACAGGCGGCCGGGTAGTAGGGCGCGCTGCCGTAGCCGTTGCCCGCCGCCACCACCACCAGCGCGCCCGCTCGCGTGGCGTCCGCCACCGCCTCGCACATCGGCTGCGCCGTCTGCGCGGAAATTTCCCCACCGAGGCTGAGATTGATGACCTGAGCGGGGTGCGGATTGGTGTAGGTCTTGCCCTCCAGCGCAATCGGAAGGCCCGCCGCGTAGCGCAGGGCGTTCACCACGTCCGCGACCTCCGCATTGCCCTGGGCGTCGATCACGCGGACCGGCAGCACCTTGATGGGTGCTCGGTAGGAGGCCCCCACCACGCCGCTCGTGCTGCACGCCGGGCAGCCTGGAAACTGCGGGATGCTCCCCCAGCGCGCCGCAATGATGCCGGTGACGTGTGTGCCGTGGCTGCCGCCGCTGCGTGCCGGTGTGCTGGGATCGGTCGGGTCAGTGTCGGGACCGTCGCCGTCGCCGTTGTCGTAGGGCTGCTGGTCCGTCTTGGGACGGAACCCCAGCACGTCGAGTGCCCCCTCGTCCGGGCCGTAGAGCGCCCCCTGAAGGTCGGGATGGTCAAAGCGTACCCCGGTGTCCACCACCGCGACCGTGACCGGGCGGGTGTAGCCTCCGTCTTCCATATCGCGCCACACGGCCCCGTAGCCCAGCAGCTTGTACGCCCATTGCAGGCCCGCGTACTGGTCGGTCGGCACGACGGGCGCGCTGAGTGCCTGCGGGTGCAGCACGGCGTTAGGCACGGCGTATTCCACGTTGGGATCAGCCCGCAGCACCCGCAGCGCTTCCTCCACATCAGCCGTTTCTAGGCGGACGCTGCGGCGGCCCAGAGCCGTCACCCCGCTGCGCGGGATCTTCAGCCGGGTCAAGGCGTCCCGGGTCGCCCCCTGCGCGGCGCTGAGCTCGGTGTTGGCTCTTTCTCCGAGCGCCTGCGCCTGCGCCGCCGCCGAGCGGTATTTCACGATCACGCCGCGAGCTGCGGCAGCGTCTGGGGTCCTGATTCCCGAGCTCGCGGCCACGTCCGTCCCCTGCGCCTGCGGGGCGTCCACCACCCGGCCCGTCAGGGTGTACTGGTCGGCCGTGACCTTCCAGGTGACCTTGCCGCTCTGCTCACCCCGCTGCCAGTTCACCGTCACCTCGCCGCTGAGCTGCGCCTGATCGGCGGCGGTGGGCGTGCCCTGCACCCGGTCCACCCGCACGGTCAGCCGGAGGTCACCCGTGCCGCTGGTGGGCCATACGGTCAGCCACGCGGGCAGGCTCGCTCGGTCGACCGTCCACGTCCCAGCAAGGGGCTGCTCGATCTGCCCGGAGGAGGCGGTGCCGAGGGCGACCGCTTGCCCCGTTGTTGGGGGAGTTGTGCCTACCGGCGGGGGAGTCTCGACGGGCGTCGTCAGACCGCAGGCAGCAACGAGCAGCGCCACCGCGGGTAGGGCAAACAGGCGTTTCATGTGCCCTCCAGGATGCCGCATCCCACCTGACGGCAGATGAAGCGGGGCAGACATTCCCGCCCAGGCGCGCCACAATAGCCGCCGTGCCCAGCGGACGCGTCCATAACCTGATCAACATCGCCGCCTACAGTGTCCTCTCGGCTGGAGTGCTGCTCGTCACCCGCGAGGGCCACCTGAGCGTTACGCCGTTGCAGGCCCTTCACTTCAGTTTGGGCTTCTTTGTCGGCACCTTTCTGCTCTCACCCGATCTTGACCTCGCCGAAGGCCGAGTGGACAGCAAACGGCGCTGGGGCCTGCTGGGCTTCCTGTGGGTGCCCTATGGAATGCTCTGCCGCCACCGGGGCCTTTCGCACACCTGGCTGCTCGGTCCCCTCACCCGCCTGGCGTACCTGGCGGTCATCGCGGGCCTCATCGTCGGTCTGCTGCGCTTTGTGTGGCCGGACGTGCCCTTGCCCCGCCTCCCGCAGCCCATCAGCCTGAAGGTGGTGGTCCCCCTGCTCACGGGCTACTACCTCAGCCAGTGGCTTCACCTGATCGCCGACGGCGTGCGGCCCGACCACGGGTTGCGGCAGGCGCGGCGAGAAGTCCGGAAACGGTGTTGAAGGCGGCTTTTAGCCCACCCGCGTCTGAAACACCATCACCTCGCTGCCTTCTGTGAGCGGCCCGCCCTGGAAGCTGCCCGTCACGCGCGGCGCCTCGAACCCCGCGCAGCGGAGCAGCCATTCCACCTCAAAGCGGGTGTAGTAGCGCTGGGTCAGGGTGTAGTGCCGCCGCCGCAGGGTGCCGTCTGGCGCCGTGGTGTCCACGTAGTACTCGGTGGTCACGTGCTGCCGGGGCCGGTCGTGCCGCTGCACGAGAAAGACGTCGGTGCGTGAGCCGTCTTGGCCGTAGAACGTCTCGCCCTCGTGGCGCAGCGTGTTCATCTCGCCGTAACGCGGCACGTACAGGTCAAACACGAAAGCCCCTCCAGGGTTGAGATGCGCCCGAATATTTTCCAGCGCCCGCAGTTGCTCGGCGGGCGTGTAGAGGTGCATCAGCGCGTTGAAGGGCGCGATGGCCAGCTTAAAGCGCTCCTCCAGGCGAAAACTCCCCGCATCCCCCTGCAAGAAAGTCAGGTCCAGCCCCTCTGCCTGTGCTCGGGCTCGGCCCCGTTCGATCATGCGGGCACTCGGCTCCAAGCCCACCACGCGCACGCCCCGCCGCGCCAGGAAGGCGGTGACCCGCCCCGTTCCGGCCCCCACCTCCAGAACCGGCCCGCCCGTGCGTTCGGCCACCCCGGCGTAGAAGTGCAGGTCGTCGCGGTAGAGGTCGTACTGGTGGTCGTAGAGGTCGGCGAAGTCGTCGTAGTTCACGGGGAAGAGGGTAGTGGTTCGTGGGAAGGGGGGTCGGGGCTTTCGCTCCGGAGCGCGGCCCCCTTTCCATACCTCGCGATGAAGGCTTCCCTCCTCATCACGCTGAGCCGCGGCTCCGGCGCTTGGGAGTGACTGCCGTAGGCCCACCTCAGCACATTCGCCCAGGCCCGCAGGCGGCGCGCCGCGGTGGGCGGAAGGTCGCGGGTTTCGAAGCCCAGTGTGGCGAGCAGGGGCGCGAGGGCACTGAGGCAGAACACCACCTGGGCCCCCTGCACTTCTGGTCGGGTCTGGAGGTCGCGGGCGAGGTCGCGGAAGTCCTCGCGGGCGAGGCGAAGAGCACGGCGCAGGCCTAGGTCTACAAGAAGCGGGTTATTGACGTGGAACTCAGCGGCGGGCGTGCCCTTGGGGACGGGCGTGCCGCCTTGCAGCGTGACCCCGGAGAGGGGAAAGCGCGCCGGCCCGACACGGAAGAGGTTGTCGGCCCGCCCCCCCGCCGGTCGAGTTCCTCCTCGATGGTCAAACACCCGGTCAAGCCCCCCCATCAGGCGCCGGGGCAGGTCGCGGAACGTGAGGGGACGCAAGCCGTCCAGCTCGTCCAGCCGAACGAGCCCGTACCCGCGTTCTTTCAGATCAGAAAGGAGGCCCGGGAGCATGGGCAGGGTATTCCTCGCGCCCGGGCCTGCGTCGTGCAGCACGACGACCGCACCGGGAAAGATGAGCTCATTCACCCGCCGCCGCACGCCTTCCGGTGTGGAGGCGGAGTGCCAGTCGCGGCCTTCAACGCTCCAGTGGGCGCCGGTAACACCCGCTGCGCGTTGGCCCAGCCACGTGGCGAGGGTGTAGGCCCCGTGGGGAGGCCGGTGGAGGCGAACGGGCCGCCCCGTCACCGCCGAGACGCGCCGGGCCGCCCGCAGTGGGTCGAGAAAGGCCCCCCAGGGCGTCCTCACCCAGGCATGGACGTGCCGCGCGGCGTGGGCTTCCACCCCGTGACCCGCCTCCAGCATTCGGCGGATCAGCTCCGGGTGCGCCTCCGCTCGCCCCGCGATCACGAAGAAGGTGGCCCGCGCACCCGCCTCCTGAAGAGCGTCCAGCACAGCGGGCGTGGTGGCCGGGTCAGGACCGTCGTCGAAGGTGAGGGCCAGGGCTTTGCGGCGCTGCCGGCCCTCCCGCAGGAGCCCCAGGTTCAGCCGCTGCACCAGGCCGTAGGGGAGAGCTGCGTATGCCAGCAGGCTCAGCGCAGCCCAGGTACGCCGCCTCATGCTCGCCCCAATCGGCGCAGCAGGGCGGCCGCCACCCGGTCGGCAGCGTCAGGTACGCTGAGGGCGCGGGCATTCGCGCTCAGCCGGGCGTGTTCATTCGGGTCCAGCGCACGCAGCACGGCGGGCCGCACGTCCGTCAGGCGCCGCGCCCACAGCCCTGCCCCGTGCCGCACGAGGTAGGCGGCGTTGTGTTCCTCCTGTCCCGGAATCGGCTCAAAGATGACGAGCGGGACGCCCAGGGCCGTGGCCTCCGCCACCGTGAGCCCACCCGCCTTGCCCACCACGAGGTCAGAGGCCGCCAGCAGCTCGGGAAAGGCAGGCGTAAAGCCCAGGGCGTGCACCGTCGCTCCTCCCACCCGCGACACGCCACGGGTCCGCGCCCCAGCCAACACCAGCACCTGCACGCGTCTTCCCAGGTTGCTCAGCTCGTTCAGCACGCGGTGAAGCGCTCGGTAGGTGCCCGTTCCTCCGCCTGAAACCAGGATCAGCGGCTCATCCGCCTTCAGCCCGTGTTGCTCGCGCAGCGCCGCTCGGTCGGCGCCAACCAGCGCCCGGTACGCCGGGGCGATGGGAATGCCGGTCACGACGATGCGGCGATCGGGAATTCGCCAGCGCTTCATCTGCTCGCGCGCCTCCTCGTGGGCCACCATCAGCAGTTCGGCCTCGGGGCGCGCCCAGTGGTGATGCACGCGGTAATCGGTCACGACCAGCGCGTTCAGGAACTCGGTGCCGAGCTGCTGCCGGGCGGTGTGGGCCAGCGCGACGGGCGTCGGAAAACTGCTCACGACCACCTCGGGCCTCACCTCGCGCAGGTCACGCAGCATCCCGCCCAGACCCAGCCAGCCGAAGGTGCCCGTGAGGGCCCGCGGCTCGGTCTCCTGGTCCGTCCAGTCGTAGAACGCCTTGTACATCCCCGGTGCGTAGCGCAGCCAGGCGGCGTAGGTGCCCACCGTCACGGCCCGCTCCAAGGGGTTCAGGTACGCGATGAAATCCGCGTGCCGCGCCCGCAGGTCCACGCCCGCCGCCCGCAATGCCCGGTCCAGCGCGTCATTCGCCTGATGGTGCCCGCTTCCAAAGGAGGCGGAGAGGATCAGGGCGCGCAGGGCTGGGGTCACGCTCGCCTCAGCAGCCACAGCCCCAGCCCCGCGAAGACGAAATTGGCCAGCCACACGCCCAGTTCGGGCAGGCCGGGAAAGGCCCCCGCCAGCGTGAGGCCGATGAAAAAGACCAGGTAATAGGCGACGGCGATCAGCAGGGCGATGCCCAGCGACACACCCAGTGTGCGCCCGAAGCGCAGGGCAAAGGGCAGCGCGGCAAGCGCAAGCACCAGGTTGCCGAAGGGCAGCGCCAGCTTGCGGTTGAGCTGGACGCGGGCGTCCTGCCGCTCCTGTGGTGGCACACCGGGCGCCGTCAGCTTGGTGACCAGTTCAGGCCAGCCCTCGCTGTCTGCGCCGATGGCGTCGGCGTACTGCGCGATGGTTTGCTTGCGTGACAGCCCGGTATCGAGGTTCAGCGTGCTGCTCGCGTCCTGGGGAAGCACCACGTTGGGAAAGACTTCCTGGACGGCGGCGCGGAAGGCGGCGGGATCGTTCTCGGGCACGCGGGCCAGCCCCGCGGCCGCCGCGTAGTTCACCGTGTACACCTGATACCCGCGCAGGGAAAGCCGGTTGTTCTCGAAGGTGCCGCTGTCTGCAAAAATCACCGTCGCGCGCTGCGGATGATCGGTCTGCCAGCGCTCTACCCGCACCTGCTTGAGCTCGCGCCGCGCCGGGTCATAGCCTCCCAGCCAGAGCGTCAGGTTGCCGCCCAGGTCGACCGTCTTGCCCACAAGCTGCGAAAGGCCCGCGCCCGTCAGCACGTCCCAGTACAGGCCGCGCGTCTCCACGTTTGCGCGGGGAGCCACCCACAGGCTCAGCCACACGGCCAGCGCGGTCACGAGGGCCGCCACCACCGCGACCGGCCGCGCCACCTGCCCCAGCCCGATTCCGCCCGACTGCACCGCCACGAGTTCTCGCTCGGTCGCGAGTCGGCCAAACGCCACCACCGTCATCAGCACAACCGCCATGGGCAGTACCTTGACGAGCGTGTCGGGCACCTGGTACCCGATCCACTGCCCGATCAGGCCCAGCGGCACCCCCCGCAGCCACTGACTGCTGATAAAGAAGTAGCCAAAGCTGAGGATCGCGGTAAACAGCAGCGTGCCCGCCACCAGCGGCGGCAGCAGCTCGCCCGTGACGTAGCGGGTAAGGCGGGTCATGGCGCTCCTTCGGCGGTGGGCCGTGGGGAGGGGGAAGTGAGAAGAGCGCAGGCCAGGACCTTGAGGTGAGCGTCTGTTCCCCCGAGCCACCACCCAGCCTCCAGCCCCACGGACCACTCACCCCTTGGCCACGGCGAAGAGAATCGTCGCTTCCGCCGCCACCTGGCCGTCCACCTCGGCGCGGCAGGTGGTTTTGCCCAGTCCCCGGCGCAGAAAGTCCAGCCGCGCGTACAGGTGAAGCTGGTCTCCGGGAATCACCTTGCGCTTAAAGCGCGCGCCCTCTACTCCCGCGAGGTAGCCGACCGTTCCCGGTTCCAGCTCCCCGTGGAGGCAGAACATGCTTGCCTGCGCGAGCGCCTCCACAATCAAGACGCCGGGCATGACGGGTTCTTGCGGAAAGTGACCGGGAAAAAAGGGCTCGTTGACCGTCACGTTTTTGAGCGCGTGGACCTCGCCCTGTCCGGCCGAGAGCACCCGGTCCACCAGAATGAAGGGAAAGCGGTGCGGCAACGTCTTCAGTACGTCCTGGATCAAGAGGGGGTCCATCAGGGGCGCTCCTTCGTGTTGAGCGGGAGGCGAGGAGGTGGAGGCTTCCCGCGGCCAAAACGCCCCAAGGGTAGCACGGGCCACCAAAACAGCCGGGCCGCCTCAGGCGCGCGGCTTGAGAAAGGCGCAGAGGCCCGCCAGCAGGCTGGTGAGCAGGGTCAGCGCGACGGCCCGCGTGAAGCCGGGAAGGTGCCCCACGCCCACCTGCGCGCTCAACGCGGTCTCCAGGCCGCCCACGGTTCGCAACCACAGCGGCGCGCTCGGGTTCAGAGCGGCGAAACTCCCCAGCGTGAGAAGGGCCAGCGCCAGCGTCAGCAGGCTCAGCGTGACCACGCCCAGCCACCTCAGTCCCCGCACGTGCCCACCTGTTTGGTCCTGCGCCCCGTTCCTGTCATCGGCGGGTATTGTAGAGCACCTGCTAGACTTCGCCCCGTGCCCCCCGCCCTGCCCGCTCGCGTTCGTGTGACCCGCCCGCCTCTGCCCCTGGCACCCACGTTGCAGGGGGCTGTTGCGCGGCTCTGTCCCCAGGCCCCGCAGGACACCCTGAGGGCGGCGGCCCTGGCCATCGCGGGCGGCGCGGTGATCGGCGCGGCCCTGCGGTGGGAAGGGGGCGAGGCGCTAGGGGTCGAAACCGGCTGGCGGGGGCGCGGCATCGAGGAGGCCCTGCGGGACGCCCTGCACGGGACCTAACAACCGTTTGCTAGCCTGAGCGCATGACGACCGCGACCGCCGAAACGGGGATGAGTTTCGCCCTGTCTTCTGAACAGCGCATGATCGTGCAGCATGTCCGCGAGTTCTGCCGCGCCGAGCTTGCGCCCAAGGCCGCCGAGTATGACCGCAGCGGCGCGTACCCCCGCGAGCAGCTGCGCGGCCTGGCCGAGCTGGGCCTGCTGGGCGCGACCGTGCCCGAGGCGTGGGACGGCGCGGGCCTCGATTCGGTGACCTACGCCCTGTGCCTCGAGGAGATTGCCGCTGCCGACGCCAGTGTTGCCGTGATCGTGAGCGTTCAGAACGGGCTTCCCGAGCAGATGCTGTTGCGCTACGGCACCGACGCGCAGCGCGAGCGGTACCTGCGCCCCCTCGCCCGCGGTGAACACATCGGCGCCTTTTGCCTCACCGAGCCGGGGGCGGGCAGCGACGCGGCCAGCCTGCGCCTGCGGGCCGAACGCGAGGGGGACGAGTGGGTCCTGCACGGCAGCAAGGCGTGGATCACCTCGGGCGGCCAGGCGAACACCTACCTCGTGATGGCCCGCACCGGCGGTCCCGGCGCGCGCGGCATCTCCTGCTTCATCGTGCCGGGGGACACGCCCGGCCTCAGCTTCGGCCGCCCCGAGGAGAAGCTCGGCCTGCATGCGGCCCACACGACCACCGTCACCTTTGACGGGGTGCGCGTTCCCGCGGAAAACAGGGTGGGCGAGGAGGGCGAGGGCCTGATCATCGCCCTTTCCAGCCTCGACGCGGGCCGCATCGGGATCGCGATGCAGGCCCTGGGGATCGCCCGCGCGGCCCTCGAACACGCTGCCCGCTACGCCTCCGAGCGCGAGCAGTTCGGCAAGCGGCTCAAGGAGTTCGAAGGGGTGTCCTTTAAGGTGGCGCGGATGGCCGCCCGCATCGAGTCGGCTCGCCTGGTCGCCCTCAAGGCCGCCTGGCTCAAGGACCAGGGCCAGCCCTACGGCAAGGAGGCCAGCATCGCCAAGCTGCTCGCCTCAGAAGCAGCAGTGGACTGCGCCCGCGACGCCATCCAGATTTTCGGTGGCAACGGCTACAGCCGTGAGTACCCCGTCGAACGCCTCTACCGCGACGCCAAGGTGACCGAGATCTACGAGGGCACCTCCGAGATTCAGCAGCTCGTCATCAGCCGGGCGGTGTTTGCCGAGGTCTAGAAACGCCCCCTGCCTGCAGGGCTCCGTCCAGCGCCGCGAGCATCTCCTCCACCTCGGTATCCCTGATGCACAGGGGCGGACCAAGCAGCAGGTGATCACCGCGGATGCCGTCCACCGCGCCCGTACCCGGGTAGGTGATCAGGCCGCGTTCCCAGGCTGCCCGCGCCACCCGCTCCGCCATGCCGGGCGTCCCGAACGCCTGCCCGGTCGCCGGGTCGCCCAGCACCAGACCGAGCAGCAGGCCGTGACCCCGCGCCTCCAGCACGACCGGGTGGCGTTCCTTCAGTTCCCGCAGCCCGGCCAGCAGCCGCTCGCCCTGCACCCGCGCCCGCTCGGGCAGCCCCTCGCGTTCCACGATGTCCAAGACGGCGAGGCCCGCCGCCACGCTGACCGGGTGGCCCGCGTAGGTAAAGCCGTGCTGAAAAGCGCCCGAGCCCTGCATCACCGTGCCGTACACCTCGGGGCTCGCCGCCAGCCCCGCAAGCGGCGCGTAGCCCGCCGCCAGCCCCTTGCCCAACACCACGATGTCGGGCGTCACGTCGCCCCCCAGCCGGACCGCCAGCGGCGACCCGCAGCGCCCCATCCCGCTCATCACCTCATCGGCGATAAAGAGAATGCCGTACTCGCGGCAGATCGCCGCAATCCGGGCGTGATAGCCCGCATTCGGAGCGAGGGCCGCGTCTGACGCCCCGACGACCGGCTCGGCGAGAAAGGCGGCGACCGTCTCCGGTCCTTCCGTCTCGAGCACCTCGCGCAGGCGTTCGGCATCGGCCTCGCCTGCCAGGCGGGGGTCGGGGCGGGGCATCTTGGGCCAGGCGCCCTCGTTGAAGAGGGGAGAGTAGATCGCTCGCCGTGCCCCCATCCCGGAGGCGGCAAGCGCCCCCAGCGAGGCGCCGTGGTAGCTCGGAAGGCGCGTGATCACCTTGGAGCGCCCCGGCTCGCCCCGCTCCACGTGGTACTGCCGCGCCAGCTTGATCGCGCTCTCGTTCGCCTCCGATCCCCCCGAGACGGCCCAGAAGCGAAAGCCGGGCAGGCCCAGAAAGTTCAGCAGCCGCGCGGCGTACTCCTCCAGCACGGGCGAGGTGAACTGCGAGCCATGCACGAAGGGCAGTTCGCGCGCCTGCCGTGCCAGAGCGTCCGCGACCTCGGCCCGCCCGTGCCCGATGTTCGCCACCAGCGCGCCCGACGACCCGTCCAGATACCGCCGCCCCCCGGCGTCATAGAGGTACACGCCCTCGCCCCGCACGGCGGTCGGGTAGGGCTTGCGGGAACGGTAGAAGACACTGGAACTGGGGGAATCGGTCATGCGGAAGCCTTTCTCAGGAATGGGAAGCTGTCAGGGGTCGAAGCGGGGTGGAAGGGCGAGCCAGTCTCGCAGCGGCGGTGAGCCCTCCACCTGGAGCGCGCGCAGGAGCAGACGGCAGGCCGCGCGGTGCGGGCCGAGGTCGGGAAAGGGGCGGGTGCTCGCATAGGCGGCCCGGAAGGCCCCCGCGCCCCGGGCGTCCAGCAGCACTTCCCAGAGGGCCAGGTCCAGTTCCGGCGGGGCGAGGGCGGACGCCTCCACGTCCACCAGGGCAAAGGGTTGCCCCTGTCGCCACACGAACTGCGAGCCGTTCCAGTCGAGCAGCATCGGAACGGCCCGGGTGGGGGCAGGCGCTGCGGCAAAGGCTGCCTCCACGTCCGGCCCGTGCCCCGTCCAGGCGTCCGGCTCGAAGCGGGCCGTGACCTCCCGCACCACCCTCAGCGCGTGGGGGTAGAAGTCGCTGAGGAGCCGTAAGGCGCTTCCCGTCACCGGACCGAACCCCTGCGCCGTGTGGCCATGGACTGCCGCGACCCGTCGCCCCAGTTCCGCCGCGTCCGCCTCCCGCAGATCACGTGGAGACTCACCGGGCACAAAGGCCACCTGCAACGCCGCGCCACCGCGAAAGTCCGTGAAGCCCAGCACCTCCGGCACCATCCAGACCCCTAGCCCCCGCCAGAAGCGGTAAGCGTCGGCGGTGGCGGGCAGGTTTCGCGGATCGACCTCGAACAAGCGTGCGAGGCCCAGCATGAACGCGCTCACGTCCGGCGAAGTCCACCACGGGCGGCGCAGGATCACCGGCCCGTCCGCCTCCTCCACCCGCCACACGTGCGAGGCCCGGCTGGAATCTCCCGCGTTGAGCTCGGTGACGGCGAGCGGTGCCCGTTTCGTGGGCGAGCGGCCTACCACGTGTCCCCACCGCTGGGCGGCGGCCACAGCCCCAGCGCCTGCCGGATGCACACCACCTGCCCGAGGTGGTAGACACTGTGCCCCGCGAAGTTGGTGAGACCGGCGGCCCAGGGGCGGTCTTTGCGGTCGAGGGTGGCGGTGAAGGCCGCGTCCCGCGTGAGGGCCCGCAGCGCCTCCAGATCGCGGAAGAAAGCGGTCTGGAGCGTCTCCCAGTCGCCGGGCTCGGGCCAGCCCCCGGCGGCGTGTTCCGGGGCGGGCGGGTTCTTGCCGGCGATCACCTCCAGCAGATACGCCTGCCAGAACTGCACGTGGGCCACGACCTGCGCGACCGAATGCGGCAACGGTTCGGGGACCCGGACCGCCTCCGCCGCGCTGAGCCCCTCCAGGGCGCGTTCCCACGACACGTTGGCCGGACCACCCCGGAACAGGTTCCCAACGGCAGCGCCAAAGGCGGAAAGCGGCCCACCGACGGTCAGAGGCTCCTTTACCACGTATCCCCCCCTCCTGGAGGCGGCCACGCCCCGAGCGCCTGACGCACCGTGATCACCTGCCCGAAGTGGTGCGCGGTGTGTAGCGCAAAGTCGGCCAGCAGCTCGCCAATCGTCTCGTCGTGGTTGACGGGGTTGGCGAGGTCGGGGCGGGCGGTGTGCGTATCGATGCGGGCGAGCAGCTCGTAGAACTCGGCCTTGACCCGCGCCCAGTCCTCCTCGGTGACGGCGGGCCAGGTGTCGGCCGCGTGCTTGGGGTAGGGCATCGCGCGGCCCATCTCGATGATGTCCAGCATCCAGCGGTTCCACCAGTTCACGTGCGCGACGAGTTCGGCCACGCTGTGCGGCAGATGTTCGGGCCTTTGCACGGCGGCCCCTGCATCCAGCCCGCTCAGCGCCGCCTCCACCCCCACGAACGCCTGCCCGCCGCGGAACAGCTTGGGGAGCAGGCGGGCGAAGGCGAGCTGCGCGCGCTCATTGCGGTCGGGTTGGGTGTCGGTCATGGAGTTAGTTTCGCAGAGCGCGGGCAAGCCGGGCCTCAGTACTTCTGTGCTACCGTCTTCGTCTGAAGGAACCAGAAGAGGTAGTCGGGGCCGCCCACCTTCGCATTCGTGCCGCTCATGCCGTAGCCGCCGAAGGCGTGGGTGCCGGACAGGGCACCGGTGCACTTGCGGTTCACATACAGGTTGCCGACGTGGATCAGGCGGCGGGCCTCGCCAATCTTTTGCGGATCGCGGCTGTAGAAGGCCGCGGTCAGCCCGTACTCCGAGTCGTTGGCGAGCGCGATGGCGTGCCGCCAGTCGCGTGCTCGGGTAAAGCTCAGCACCGGCCCGAAAATCTCCTCCTGGAAGAGGGGGTCTTTGGGGTCCACGTCCGCGAAGATGGTGGGCTGGAGGTAGCCGCCCTCGCGGCCCCCGCTCTCCGCCCGTTCGCCCCCCAGCACCAGCCGGGCCGTCCCCTTGCCCCGCTCGATGTAGCCGAGGATGCGGTGGGCGCTCTGCTCGTGAATGACCGGGCCGAGGGCCGCATTCTCCTCCGGCAAGCCAACCTGAAGCTCGCGGGTGAGCCGGACGACCTTGTCCAGCAGCTCGTCATACACGCTGTCTTCGGCAATGACGCGGCTGCACGCGCTGCACTTCTGGCCCGAGTACCCGAAGGCCGCCTGCACGATGCCCGCCGCGGCAGCGTCGAGATCGGCGTCAGCGCAGACGACCGTGGGGTCCTTGCCGCCCATCTCGGCCATCACGCGCTTGAGCCATTTCTGGCCCGGCTGCACCTTTGCCGCGCGCTCCATGATGCGGCAGCCGATCTCCTTGGAGCCGGTAAAGGCGATCATGCGGATGTCTTTGTGGTCTACGAGCGGATCGCCCAGCACCTCGTCCGTGCCGGTCAGAAACTGGATCACGTTGCGCGGCAACCCTGCCTCGAAGAGCAGCTCCACGAGGAGCAGGCTACTCAGGGGCGTCTCGGAGGCCGGTTTCCACACCACCGTATTGCCCGCGGCGATCGCGCCCAGGCTCATGCCCAGCGGAATCGCCGCCGGGAAGTTCCAGGGGCTAATCACCGCGACGACGCCGATGGGCTCGTACACCATCGTCACGTGCTCGTCGGGCATGGGGTAGACCGGCTTGCCCTGCGCCCACCGCAGCGCCTCGCGGGCGAACACCTCGAAGTGATCCACGCATTCCGCGATCTCACCGTCAGCCTCGGCCCAGTTCTTGCCGTTCTCCAGGCCCATCACCGCGTTGAATTCCATCCGCCGGGCGCGCAGCAGGTCCGCCGCCCGCTTAAAGATCGTGGCGCGCTGCAAGGGATCACTGAAGCGCCACTCCTCAAAGGCCGCCTTCGCGCAGGCGATAGCCTCTTCAAGCTGCTCCGGCGTGGCCTTGGGAAAGCGCCAGACCGTTTCACGGGTGTCGGCCGGGTTGCGCACTTCAAACGTGTCTTCGCCCTCCACCGGCTTGCCGCCTAGGATCAGCGGGAAGGTACGGCCCACGTACTTCTCGCGCACCCGCCGGTAAGCCTCGCGCTGCCTTTCCGCCACCTCCGCGCGGCCAAAGTCGAAGTACGGCTCGTGCGTAAACGGGAGGAAGCCCTCCATCAGCGTGCTGGTCATCTTGCCTCCTTGAGTTCAGCGCGAGCTTAACACGGCCCTCAAGAGGCTGTAAAACCGCTGTCACACGACAAAAAAGAGAGGTGCCTGGGCCGCTGAGGGGCCCGGTTGGGCCTCCTGACATTACAAATGTTAAGTTCTCCCGGCGGCCTGCCCCGCCCACAGCGCTGCCCCGACAAGGCCTGCATCGGCGCCTAGCTTCGCGTGAACGACCTCTGGTCGGTAGCGTTCGGGAAAGTGGGCGAGCAGCGCCCGCACTCGGGTCAGATACCCGGCGCGCAGCCCCACGCTGCCGCCCAGCGCCACCCGCGTCACGCCCAGCAGGGCCGCCACGTCCGCGATCTTCCAGGCGATGAGGGCGGCCGAGCGGGCGTATTCGGCCTCGGCTGCGGCCGTTCCCGCCTCCGCCGCGTCGCAGAGGGCTCGTGCGTCCGCGAAGCCCAGCGCCCGCGCCCGCGCTCCCAGGGCCGTCCCGCTCGTCTCGAATTCGAGTGGTCCCAAGGGACCCAGCGGCGGAACCTCCTCTCCCCGCTGCCACAGGGCGGGCACGCTCACGAAGCCCAGCTCGGCATCCAGCCCGTTCGCGGCGAGGTGCAGTCTTCCGCCCAGCACCAGCCCCGCGCCCACGCCGGTGCTGACGGTGACGAACATGAATTCGGACGTTCCCCGCCCCGCCCCCTCCCGGAATTCGCCCCAGGCCGCAGCGCGCGCGTCGTTGAGCGCCGAGCAGGGGAGACCCAGGCCGTCCGTGAGGCGCTGCTCGAGCGCAATGGCCGTCCAGCCCGGAAAGGTGTGGGGAGCCGTTGCCGTCACGTGGCCCCTGGCCACCGCACCGGCGCAGGCCACCCCGACCGCCCGCGCAGCGGGGGCCAGGGGCGCGGCGAGATCGAGGGCCGCCCCCAGCACCGCCTCCGGGGTGGAGGGTTTGGGTGTGCGTGCCTCGCGCCGCCCCGTGACGCGCCCATCCTCCACGAGGGCCGCCCGCATGGACGTCCCGCCGATGTCGAGGGCGAGGAGGGGAGAAGCCGTCATGGCCGCACCTTCCTCAGGCGGCCTTCCCGGTCGAGGAGGAGGTGCAGGGGCGGGCGAACGTCAGACAGCAGGAAGTCGGTGGCCTGCCCGGCACGCTGGCTGACGCTCAGGCTGAGCGCGCCCCTCACCGGGGTGAGCGGCACCCACCAGGTCTGCCCCGGCGTCAGCCGTTGCCAGGCCGTACAGCGCCTGACCGTGCAGGCCGCCACCTCCACCGGACGTGCCCCGTCATGGCGCAGCGTGACGCCGACCATCCTTCCCCCGTCCGCCAGCGCCACGCCCACGAGGGCCAGGATGAGCCCCAAGCTCCTTTTTCTCATGCCCGCACCTCCAGCGGAAAGACACCCGTAAAGAGACGCGGCCAGGCCAGCCGGGCCTCCCCGAGGTCCAGCCTCAGCCCCGTATGGGCGAAGTGCCGCGCCCACAGCGCCCGAATCCGCGGCGTGATGAGTTCGCGCAGCCATGCTTCGGCCTCCGCCCGCTCCTCCCCGAGGTCGAAGGGGCTGGGGTTCGCCAGCCGGGCGCGCACCTCGGGCCGGGTGAACGCCTGGTACAGCGCGTCGTCCACCATCCGGGCAAAGAGAGCCGCCGTGTGGGCCGCGCGGTCCCGCACCAGCGGCGCGAGCTTGCCGAAGGCGACCGCCGACCCCAGCGTGTTCCCCGCCGTGTTCCAGGCGGCATACCCGGCCAGGTTCGCCAGCGGCAGCGTTTGCAGCAGCGTCCACAGCCGCCGCTCCGCCCCGTTCGGATAGGCGATGTCCGCGAGGCTCACCGCTCGTCCTGCCGCCAGATCGTCCCGCAGGTCGTCCACGAAGGCGGGGAGGTTGCGCATGGGCGTGTCCACTGCCCCGAAGTCCGGCTGAAAGCTGGCCTGCCGCGTCCCCGGCGTGTTCACCGCCAGCACAAAGTCCGCCGCGTCCGGCGTGTCGGCCATCCGGCACCCCGCCGCGCGCAGGTGGGCCCGCACCAGTTCCCCCGCGGGGCGGTCCTCGTAGATCAGTTCGGCCCCAGCTCCCAGCACGCCGCTGTAGCGCACCCAGGCCCGCACCGGCTCCGGCCTGAGCGCGCGGGCGATCAGCGTGCACGGCACCTCGTCGGCGCCGGGGTAGAGGTCCAGCCGCTCCCACACGCCCAGCTCGTCCGCGCGCGCCTCCAGCATCCGGCGGTCGAAGGCGGCCAGGCCGTAGGGGGTGGTGTCGTCCAGCGTGAGGCACAGGTGCGTGAGCGTGCCCTGCGCCAGCAGGTCCAGCGCGGCGAGGTGCAGCGCTCGGTTGCGCTCGCGGGTACCCAGCCAGTCGGCCAGGATGTCCGGGGGCAGGGCGGCACGGGCCTCCTCCAGGGCGGCGCGCTCGCCTTCTCCGTGCCGCGCGTGGCGGTCAAAGGCCGCGCTGTACGCCCGCAGTTCGTGCCCCCACTCGCCGTAGTAGGGCTTTTCCTCATGCGGGTCGTTGTCGTGGGCTACCCGCACGATCACCCCGAAGGCGAAGATGCGTAGCCCCGGATTGAGCGCCCGCACCTCCCGCAGCACCCCGAGCCGCCGAAGCACGTCCTCTGTGGGGTCTGTCACCCGCCGCGCGGGAATCATGCCGCCCAGCGTAAGCGTCTCCAGACAGACGACGAGCGTCTCTGCCTCCCGCGCCTCATCGAGCAGCCAGGTCCGCAGAAGCCCGGTATCTCCCGGCGTGAAAAAGTCCGGCAGGGCCCCCGGCGGTGGCACCCTCACCTCGGCTCCTGTCATGCGGGCGAGCCCTGCGGGGTGGTCCAGCGTGGGGGGGCGGGTGTCGGGCGGGATCAGCAGCAGGCGGGTCACGCGCGTCAGTCTAGGAAGAAGCGCAGCACGGCGTCGCGCATCCCCCGGCTGGTGTAGTGGCCCACGCCGGGAAATACCAGCTCGTGGAAGCTCTCCGGGCATCCCGCCCGGGCGTAGGCGGCGCGGTAGGCCGCAGCTGTGGGCAGGTGGTGGCCCGGTAGAGGAAACACCGGGTCGCTGTCTCCGCTCGCGAGGAGCAGGGGCGTGGGCGGCGCGTTCCCCGCGTGCATGAGGGGCCGGTTCGCCTCCAAAAAGGCACGCAGTGCAGGCCGCTGCACCTCCGGTTCCTCCCACACGCCCGAGGTGATCAGCGCGGCGGCCCGCCTGACCCGCTGCCCGCTGCGCGCCAGGGTCTGCGTTACGTACCCGCCCATGCTGGAGCCTGCAGCGCAAACGGGGACGGGTCCGAACGTCTCC
Organism: Deinococcus sp. YIM 77859; assembly: GCF_000745175.1. Taxonomy (NCBI): domain Bacteria; kingdom Thermotogati; phylum Deinococcota; class Deinococci; order Deinococcales; family Deinococcaceae; genus Deinococcus; species Deinococcus sp. YIM 77859. The sequence continues at coordinate 673,192 of NZ_JQNI01000002.1, read as the reverse complement.
GCGAGCGCGTCCAGCAGGGCCGGGGCCTCGGCCACCGTCCGGCGCACGCTTTCCCACACGTACTCGCGGGGATTCAGGCCGGATGGCGTCTCCTTTAGCCGCTCGCCGTGCAATGCCGCGTCGGGAATGACCACCGCCCAGCCCCGCGCGGTGAGGGCACTGTAGACGCCCAGTTTTCCTTCCTTCGCCGCCCATGCCCCGTGGTACACCAGGCAGGCGGCCCGAACGTCCGCGATGTCCACCGGGCGCTCGATCAGACACGGCACCCCCGCGAGTACGCGCCGCTCGATCAGGTAGGGCGTCTCCCCCGTCATGGGCGTGGCGTGCGGGTCCGCCGGGTTGAAGGCCCGCTCACCCGTCATACGTTGCCCCCCAGCCGCCGCATCTGGACCTGCAAGGCCGCGACGTCCACCGCCCGCACGTCCCCGCCGCAGTCCCGCGCGGCCCACGCCGCCGCCAGCCCCGCCGCCTCTCCCATCGTGTGGCAGTTCTGCTGCACCCGGATGGCCGACTGTGCCTCGAAGGTGCTCGAAGCTGCCCGCCCCGGCACGAGCACATTGCGCAGGCCGAGAGGCACCAGGGCCCGGTAAGGGATCTCGTGGTAGGCGTCGGGGGCGAAATAGGGTGCGCTGCCGTCCCGCTCGTGGAGCAGGCGCGCCCCGCCCTTCACCGAGTGGATGTCCACCGGGTAGTGGTTGCGGCAGATGGCGTCCTCGAAGCGGCGACAGTCCAGAATGTCCTCCAGCGTCAGCGTGTACTCGCCCACGATCCGCCGCGTCTCACGCACGCCCACCATCGGCGCAACGGTGCCGATGTACGCGGCCTCACAGCCCGGCAGAGAGCGGCGGCAGAAGGCGGTCAGCCGGTCGATCGCGGCCCGTCCGTCCGTCTGCGCCGCCGAGAGATGCCAGGGATTGGCGCCGTCATTCAGGTCGGCCCGAATGCGCGGGCAGTTGAAGCTGATCTCCCCGGGGCGCCCCGGCACGCTGAAGCCCTGAAAGTAGTCCCCGTCGCGCTCCTCCAGTACGCCCGCCGCCACCGCCTCCCGGAAGAGCGGTTCGAGGCTGGACCCCCGCCCCCACACCATCCAGAAATGCAGAAAGTTCGGGGACGCCTGGGGTTGCCCGTGCCCATTCAGAAAGGCGCACAGCCGCCCCGTGTCCACGCCCGCCAGCGTGAAGCGCAGGCTCATCGCCTGATGCAGGCCGTCCGCGTCGCCCTCCTGAAAGGGCGCTCCGGCCCGTACGGCCACGTCCGCGTCGCCCGTCGCGTCGATGAAGACGGCGGCACGAAAGGCCCGCAGGCCGCCCTTGTTGTGCAGGACGAGCGCCTTGATCCATTCGCCGTCCAGCACGGGGGCGACCACGTGGGTGTGGTACAGGACCTCGCCCCCTGCCTCCAGCAGCATGTTCTCCAGCACCACCTTCAGCCCTTCGGGGTTGAACCAGTTGTCGTTGCCGCTCTGGTCGGTCGCCCCGTCGCCCCGCGCGCGCAGCCGCGCCTTGAGTTCATCCGTGAGGCCCCGGTTGAGGTTCTGTCCCGCTGAGACATTTCGCATGAGGGGCGTGACCCAGGCGTTTGTCCCCGTTCCGCCCAGGCTTCCCAGCGCCTCCACGACGAGCACCCGCGCTCCGGCCCGCGCCGCCGCGATGCCCGCGATGGCCCCAGCGGTGCCGCCCCCGGCGACGATCACGTCCCAGGTGCGGGGTTCGGTGGCGTAGGAGAGGATCATTGGACGGTGACGGTGCCCCACGTCTTCCCGTTGACGACAATTTCAAAGGGACCGACGCGGGCGGGTGTGCCGGGGTCGGTGTAGACTTTTGTTTCATTTCTCACGCTGGCCGTGCAGCCCACACCAACGGGCGAGCTGCCGCGCGTGGTCAGGCTCAGACGGCTGGCCGTCCGCTGGGCGCTGAAGCCGTCGAAGCTGCCGCAACCCAGGCTCACCGTGACCGTGACATTCATGGCTTCAGTCGCTCCCACGCTCGCTGGAAACTGCACGTCCGCGACCCCCGGAGTGGTTGGGGTCCGGATGACTCCGCAGGCGCTTAGTGGCAGACTGAGAGCGACGGCCAGCAGCATTCTCTCCATGCCCGGCATCCTTCCACGTGGGTGACGATGCTGCACGCACATCTGCCTCACCCCTTCACCGCGCCCTCGATCCCCTTCATGAAGTACCGCTGCCCAAAGGCGAAGATCACCAGGATGGGCAGCACGGTGATCACCGCCCCCGCCATCACCGCCCGGCTGTTGGTGCTGAAGGTTCCCGAGAGCTCCAGCAGGCCCGCCGAGAGGGGCAGCAGATTCTTGTCGGGCAGCATAATCCGTGCCCACAGGAAAGAATTCCAGTACGCCACGAACTCCAGGATGGAAAAGGCCACGATGGTCGGCAGCGCCAGCGGCAGCATGATGCGCCGCCAGATCGTCAGCTCCTTCGCCCCGTCGATCCGTGCAGCTTCGATCAACTCCAGCGGCACGCCAAGGTACGCCTGCCGCAGCAGGAAAAGGCCCACGATGCTGGCCACTCCGGGGAGCACCACCGCCGCGTACTGCCGGATGGCGTCGAGCAGCGGGTTCGTCTGTTGCAGCAGCCCCAGCTTGATGGTGGTGATGTAGTTGACGATCAGCCCCGCCTCGTTGGGCAGCACCATGAGCACCAGGATCGCGTAAAAGATCAGGTCGCGCCCCGGAAAGCGCATCTTGGCGAGCGGGTAGGCCGCCAGCGCCGCCAGCGTGACGGTGAGGCTCACGCCCAGCGTGCAGATGATGAGGCTATTCAGAATCAGCCGCCAAAAGGGCACCGTTGTCCCGGTCAACACTTCCGCGTAGTTTTTCAGGCTGAGGCCACTGGGCAGCAGCTTGGCCTGGTAGATGTTCCCGGTCGGCTCCAGGCTGGTGATCACCGTCCAGTAGAAGGGATACAGGGTGATCAGCGCGATGACGCTCAGGACGAGATAGGCGCAGAAGTTGGCCACCCGCTCCCGGCGCCGCCTGCGTGCCCGGAGCTCAGCCGCGGTGCTGGCCGCGTCTTTAGGCATCCGCTTTGCCCCCCCGCGTGAGTTTGAAGTTGACCAGCCCGAACAGGATGCTGATCACGGCGATGATGAGGCCCGCAGCGGCGGCCAGCCCGTACTGAAAGTCCACAAAGGCCCGTGAGTAGGTGAAAAAGAGCGCCGTGTAGGTGCTTCCGGCGGGTCCGCCCTGCGTCATCACGTAGATCTCCTCGAACACCTTGATCGCGCTGATGGTGGAAAGCAGGCTGCACACCAGGATCGTGGGGCGTAGCCCCGGGAGCGTCACGTTGAGAAAAACCTGCCAGCGGGTCGCCCCGTCGATCACGGCGGCCTCCTCCAGCTCCCGGCCGATGGCCTGCAATCCCGCCAGATACAGCACCATGTAGTAGCCGATGCCCTTCCACAGCGTCACGAACATCACCGCGTACAGGGCCGTGAGGGGATTATTCAGCAGGCTTCCCCGCTGCTCTAGCCCCAGCGCCCCCAGCACCGCGCTCACCGGGCCGCCTTGCTGGTACATCCAGGTCCAGATCAGGCCGACGACCGCGAAGCTGGTCACCACCGGCACATAGTAGGCGGTTCGAAAAAAGCCGATGCCGCGCAGGGGCCGGTTGACCAGCAGGGCCAGCGCGATGCTGAGCACCTGAATCACCGGCACGACCAGGATGTATTTCAGGCTATTGTTCAGGCCCGACCAAAACTGACTGTCGGCGGCGAGCGTGCGAAAATTCTCCAGCCCCACCCACTCGGGCGGGCTGATGATGTTGTACCGGGTAAAGGCCAGATAGGTGCCGAAGAAGACCGGCCAGGTGTGGTACAGAGCGAGCAGAACGAGGAAGGGCAGCATAAAGGCGTAGGCGAGCAGGGTGTTGCGCACCGTCACACGCGCCCCCGTGCCGCCCCGGACGTGCTGCGCCCGGCGCGACTCACGCCGCTGGGTGGTGGTCATAGCTCGAAGTGTACGGGCTTTCGTGGGTGCCGCGGCAGGCAAAACCGGCCCGCCTGTTCGGGGGCCGGTCGGGATAAGCAAGGCTCAGCGGCCGTCGCCGTCCTGCGCCTCGCGTTTGCCCTCGTTGTACTCGGCGTGGGCTTGGGCGTTATGCACCTCGGCTTTGGCGCGGTCCTCGGCGGCCTGGGCCTTGTCCTTGAGGTTGTCGGCCGTGCTCCCGAAGTTGCTCGCTACGTCGTGGGCAGCGGCGCGGGCCCGGTCCACGCCCTCTTGCAGCTTGGCTTTGGCGGCGTCGGCCATATTTTCCAGCGTGCTCTTGTCTTCACTCATCGGTAGACCTCCTGGGTGGATTCCCGTCTGGGTGAGGGCAGCATGGCGTGTGGGTGCCCTGATCGGGTGAAGGCTCACTTGATCCCTTCATTAGTCTTGCCTCGACTCATCCTTGACGCGGGGCAAATTCTTGGACCGCGTGTACACCTCCCCGGTAACAGGGTCATCACGTTCCCTCCCCGGCGCCTGGGGGGTAGAGTTGGGCCGTCATGACGAAGACTCTGGACCAGCACATCAAGGTGCCCGCACAGGGCGAACGGATTCGGATGGAGGGAAACCGCCTTCTGGTGCCCAACCGCCCCATCATTCCCTTTGTGGAAGGGGACGGCACGGGCCCCGACATCTGGCGGGCATCCGTGCGTGTGTTTAACGCCGCCGTCGAGCAGGCCTACGGCGGCGAGAGGAAGATCGAGTGGATGGAAGTCTACGCGGGCGAGAAGTCCACACGGGTCTACGGTGAAGGCGAGTGGCTGCCTCAGGGAACCCTCGACGCCTTCCAGGAGTTTTTGGTTGGGATCAAGGGACCGCTGACCACGCCCGTCGGCGGGGGCATCCGTTCCATCAACGTCGCGCTGCGCCAGCTGCTTGACCTCTATGCCTGCGTGCGCCCGGTGCAGTACTTCCCCGGTGTTCCCAGCCCGGTCAGGCGCCCCGAGGACGTGGATATGGTGATCTTCCGCGAGAACACCGAAGACATCTACGCCGGGATCGAGTACAAGGCGGGCACGCCCGAGGCGATTCGGCTGCGCGATTTCCTGGTGGGCGAGCTGGGTGTCAACAAGATTCGCTTTCCTGAGACCTCCTCTCTGGGCGTCAAGCCCGTGTCGCAGGAGGGCAGCGAGCGCCTGGTGCGGGCCGCGATCGAGTACGCCCTGGCCAACGGCCGCAAGAGCGTGACCCTGGTGCACAAGGGCAACATCATGAAGTTCACGGAAGGCGGCTTCCGCGACTGGGGCTATGCCCTTGCGAAGCGTGAATTCGGCGCTGTGGAGCTCGACGGCGGTCCCTGGCTTCAGCTGCCGAACGGCCTGGTGATCAAGGACGTGATCGCTGACAACTTCCTCCAGCAGATCCTGCTGCGGCCCCGCGAGTACGACGTCATCGCCACCACCAACCTCAACGGTGACTACATCTCCGACGCGCTTGCCGCGCAGGTGGGCGGCATCGGTATCGCGCCCGGCGCGAACATCAACTACCAAACCGGCCACGCCATCTTCGAGGCCACCCACGGCACCGCCCCCAAGTACGCGGACAAGGACGTCATCAACCCCTCCTCGGTGATTCTTTCCGGCGAGATGATGCTGCGTTACCTGGGCTGGACCGAGGCTGCGGACCTGATCCTCAAGGGCCTGGAACAGACCATCACGCAGAAGTACGTGACCTATGACTTCGCCCGCAACATGGAAGGTGCCACCGAGGTGAAAACCAGCCAGTTTGGTGACAAGATCATCGAGAATATGCGCGGGGCGTAAGAGAAGACCGAGAGTACAGGGCAGAGGGGCCAGGAGGCCGCCTTCTGCCCTGCTCTTCATGCCCCTTTAGCCGATGGCCAGCATTCGCTCGATGGGCAGCAGCGCCCGGACCCGCACGGCCTCCGCAACCGTCACTCGCGGCTGGAGCTTGGCCAGGCTGTCGCGCACGTTCCCGAGGGTGGTCAGCTTCATGTACTCGCAGCAGGCGGTGCGGCTGACCGGGACAAAGGTCTTGCCGGGCACGTCCTTTTGCAGCCGCGTGACCATACCGGTCTCGGTCACCACGATGAACGTCTCGGCTGCGCTTGTCTGGGCACGGCGGATCATGCCCTCGGTGGAGTAGAGCTGCAGCTCGGGAACAGCGGCCAGAATTCGGCTGGAGCAGCCGCATTCGGGGTGGATGAGCAGCTCGGCGTCCGGGTGGGCGCGTTGAGCGCTCTGCACGTCTTCCGGGCGAATGGCCGCGTGGACGTGACAGGCTCCGTCCCACACGTCCATTGCCCGGCCCGTCTCGCGCAGCACGTGAGCGGCCAAAAACCGGTCGGGCGCGAACAGCAGCGGCACGTCCTCGGGCAGGCTGCGCACCACCTGTACGGCGTTGCCACTCGTGCAGCAGTAGTCAGATTCGGCCTTGACGTCGGCGGTGGTGTTCACGTAGGTCACCACCAGCCCGCCGGGATTTCTTGCCCGCCAGTCACGAATGGCCTGGGCGGTCAGCGTGTCGGCCAGCGAGCAGCCCGCACGCAGGTCGGGCAGCAGCACGGTCTTTTCGGGGTTGAGGATCGCTGCCGTTTCCGCCATGAAGTGCACTCCGGCAAAGACGATCACGTCAGCATTCGTCTTGGCCGCCTGCCGCGCGAGGCCCAGTGAGTCGCCCACGAAGTCGGCGATGGCCTGCACCTCGGGCCGCTGGTAGTTGTGCGCGAGGATGACGGCATTGCGCTCGCGGCGCAGGCGTTCGATGTCGGCCCGGAGTTCGTCTTCGTCCGGGAGAACTTCCAGTTGCAGCAGGTCGCGGTGCGGGAGCTGCGCGGGGGGAACGGCGGGGCGGTGCTTGGTCACGTTGTGTCCTCCAGGATGAAGTTCAGGCTGATATCGAGCGCTGGCGCAGAGTGCGTCAGCGCACCCACGCTCACGAAGTCCACGCCGCTGGCGGCCACCCGCGGCAGACGTTCCAGCGTCATGTTGCCGCTCGCTTCCAGGGTCACCTGCGGCGCGAGACGGTCGCGCACCCGTACGGCCGCGGCCAACTGGTCGTCCTCCATGTTGTCGAGCAGCACCCGGTCGGCTCCAGCGTGCAGGGCTTCTTCGAGCTCGGCCAAGTTCGAAACCTCGCACTCGACCTTCAGCAGGTAGCCGGAGCCGCGCGCTCGCGTGATGGCGGCCGTGATGCCGCCCGCTGCGGCGATGTGGTTGTCCTTGATCAGGAGGCCGTCATCCAGCCCGGCGCGGTGGTTGAGGCCGCCCCCATGCCGCACCGCCGCCTTCTCCAGGTCACGCCACAGCGGCGTTGTTTTGCGGGTGTCGAGCAGCCGAGTCCTGCTGCCCACCAGCGCGTCCGCGTAGTGCCGCGTGAGGGTGGCGATGCCGGAGAGACGTTGCAGCAGGTTGAGCGCCAACCGCTCGCCGCTGAGGATGCTGCGGGCCGGTCCGCTGATGGTGCCGATCACCCCGCGTTCCCGCTGCTCGCCGTCACCCGCCTGCCAGCTCACCTGCACCGCCGAATCGAGCAGCGCAAACACCCGCTGAGCGGCGCTTAGGCCACTCAGGACGCCCGGCTCCTTCAGCAGAACCTCGGCGCGGGCGAGCTGCCCCGCCGGAATGATCGCCTGGCTCGTTGCGTCTCCCCGCCCCAGGTCCTCGGCAAGCGCGGCGCACAGGCGGTCGTCGAGGCTCAACACGCTTCCCCCCCTGGTCTTCTTATCGTGAAGGAAATCACGCGCTGAACCTTAGCATGGCTGCCCCCACAGGCGCTTGTTCCAGGTGGTCGGTCCCCGCCGTGCTGTCTCTGTACTGCAGGGTGTGGGCGGGGCGGCCCTCCTGCGGAAAGTCGCTGCGGCAGTGCCCGCCGCGCGATTCCTCGCGGGCAAGCGCTCCTTGCAAGACGAGTTGCCCGATGAGGGCCAGATGAGCAGCCTCCAGAGCGCTTCTCGTGTCTCCAGGCACCGTGGCGAGGTCCCACTCGGCCAAGGCGGCTTGTAGGCTCGCTGCGTTCCTCCGCAGCCCCGCTGCTCGGCTCAGCCTTTGCCGCAGGGCGTCCAGCCCCGTGGGGTCTGCGCCGGGGGCCGCCACGGCTGTGCCGTCGTCCAGCGCTTGGGGAAGCTCGGCCAGGGCGGCCCGTACGGCCCGTGCCCCAAACACCAGCCCCTCGGAAAGGCTATTACTCGCCAGCCGGTTTGCACCGTGCAGACCGCTGGAGGCCACCTCGCCTGCCGCGAAGAGGCCGGGAAGGGTTGTTCGTCCGGCGGTGTCGGTCTGAATGCCGCCTACCGTGTAGTGGACGGCGGGCTGTACCGGAATCAGGTCGCGCCCGAGGTCCAGCCCCAGCGGGCGCAGGGTGGCCGCGACGGTGGGAAAGCGGGCCTGTACGAAGTCCGCCCCCAGGTGCCGCAGGTCCAGAAACACCCCTCCGGTCGCGGTGATCTCCGCTGCGACCGCACGCGCCACCACGTCGCGCGGGGCGAGCTCCAGCGCCGCGCTGTAGCGGGTCATGAAGCGCTCGCCCCGGGCATTGAGCAGCAGGCCGCCTTCTCCGCGTGCCGCTTCCGTCACGAGGTGGGCCGCCCCGCCCACCACCACCGCGGTGGGATGAAACTGCACGAACTCCAGGTCGCGTAGAACGGCGCCAGCTCGGTAGGCCAGGGCCAAGCCGTCCCCGGTGCCTTCGGGTGGTGCGGTGGTGACGGGATAGAGCCGCCCAAAGCCTCCGGTGGCCAGCACGACGCCTCCTGCTCGAACCCGCAGCGCCCCCTGTGGGGTGATGAAGTCTGCGCCCACCACCCGGCCTGCGGCCAGACGTAGATTTCGTGCGAACGCGCAGGGAAAAAGCCGCAGTCCGGGGCCCTCCCCCTGTTCCAGGGCACGCTTCAGCACGCGCTGGATCGCCCAACCGGTCGCGTCCCCGGCGTGGCGGATGCGGGGGCGGCTGTGGCCGCCTTCCAGCGTGCCGTACGGGGCAAAGGCCACGCCGAGGTCACGCAGCGTCTCCACGTGTGCACGCGCCTCCCGCACGAAGGCGGCCACCGTGGCGGGCTCGCAGAGCCCTCGCCCGGCCTGCTCCGTATCCCGCGCGTGGAGGCGTTCGTCCTCGGCGGTGAGGGGCGCGGCAATGCCCCCCTGCGCCCAGCGGGTCGAGCCGCCCAGCAGACCGGTTTTGCAGGCCAAGACCACCTCCGCGCCGAAGCTGCGGGCCGTGAGGGCGGCGTAGGCCCCCGCGATCCCGCCGCCGATCACCAGCAGTTCTGTGTCCAGGACGTTCATCAAGAGCAGCCTAAAGGACAGCGTGGGGTGTACACTTCCCACATGACCCGTCTCCTGCTGGCCCTGGCCGGAGTGGTGCTGCTTGCCGTCGTGGCGCTGGCCCTGGTGTGGTTGGCCGGACAACTCCTGGTGGGCGTGGGGAGCTTTGTGGTGGGCGCTGCCCAAGTGCTGTGGCGTCTGCTCGGCTTTCTTCTCCTGGCGGGCCTGTTGGGCGGCCTGACCTACTTCATCGCGAGCGCGTGGCGGCCGGTGCGCGGGGGCGGCTAGACGTAACCGCTGCTTCAGTTGGAGAAACAAAAGCGGGTACAATGGGCGGCTGTGACGCGCGCCTCTAGGCCCCTTTGGCGCCGTCTGGAGGCTTTTTGAGTTACTGGCGCAACCACCTAAAACCGCTGCTGGACGCGGAGACGGGCACCCTCTTTAAACAGGCCCCCATCCGCGTCACGCTGGCTTTTCCTAACCGCTACTCCGTGGGCATGGCTTCTTTGGGCTATCAGGTCATCTACCGGATGTTGAACCAGGAGGAGGGCGTAGCCTGCGAGCGGGCCTTTCTCCCCGACGACGTGGAAGCCTTTGAGCGCACCGGTCAGGCCCTGCCTACCGTTGAGTCGGGCCGCGCGGCGGGTGACTGCGAGCTGTTTGCCCTCAGCGTCTCTTTCGAGCTGGACCTCACGAACATCATCCGCACGCTGGACGTGGCGGGAATGCGCCCGCTGCGGGAAGAGCGCGACGACACGGACCCCATCGTGATGATCGGCGGGCCGTTGACCTCCTCGAACCCCTATCCGCTCACGCCCTTTGCCGACGTGATCGTGATTGGGGACGGCGAGCAGATCGTGCCGGTGATCGCCCAGGCCCTGCGTGAGTCGGGGACCCGCGAGGAGTTCTACGACCTGATCGACGGTCTGCCCGGCATTTTCCTCCCAGCCCGCCACGTTCACGAGCCGAAGTGGGCGACGGCACCCAAAGAGCTTCTTCCGGCCTACTCCCAGATTGTCACGCCACACAGCGAGCTGAGCAATATGTTCCTGGTGGAGGCGCAGCGCGGCTGCCCCCGCCCCTGCACCTTCTGCCTGGCCCGCACGATGTACGGCCCCAACCGCAACAACCAGGCACAGGAGCTGCTCGACGTGATTCCCGAGTGGGTGGAAAAGGTGGGTCTGGTGGGCGCGGCCCTCTCGGATTTTCCCCACACCAAGTACGTGGGCCGCGTGCTCACCGAGCGGGGCATCAAGCTGGGCGTGAGCTCCATCCGTGCCGACACGGTGGATGAGGAGCTGGCCGCGATCCTCAAGGCGGGTGGCCTGCGGACCTTTACCGTGGCGTCCGACGCGCCCTCCGAGCGCCTGCGCCGCTGGCTCAAAAAGGGCATCACCACCGAAGACCTCGTGAAGACCGCGCAGATCAGCCGCGATCTGGGCTTTTCCGGCATCAAGGTGTACATGATGATCGGCCTGGGCCCGGAGACGGACGACGACATCACCGAGCTCATCTCGTTTACGAAAGACCTCGCGAAGATCAACCGAGTCGCGCTGGGGATCAGCCCCTTTGTGCCCAAGCGCCACACCCCGCACTTCGCGGACCCCTTTGCCGGTGTGGCCACCATCGAGCGGCGCCTCAAGCGCATCCAAAAGGAGCTGCGCACCACCGCCGAACTCCGCAACGTGTCCGCCAAGTGGGCCTGGGTTGAATCGGTGATCGCTCGCGGCGGCCCCGAGGTGGGACGAGCCGCCTACCGGATCTACCGCAACGAGAGCATCGGCGCCTGGAAAAAGGCCCTGGAGGAGGTTGGCTGGCGCGACGAGTTCGAGGCCAATACGCCCGTGATCGAGCTGCCGCCGGGCCAGTACGCGGCGCGGGAGGTGAGTTCGCACGCGCAGGGCCTGGCGGTCTAGCTATCCTGCCCGCACCTCGCGCCGCCGCCGGTCCAGCAGCGGCGCGAGCTGACCGTCAAAGCGGGCGAGCAGGGGGCCTGCCAGGGCGGTCAGCAGCACGTAGGCGGCGGCGAGTGGTCCCAGCTTGGGTGCCAGCCCCAGGCCTAGCCCGGCGATCAGGATGCTGAATTCGCCACGTGGAATCAGGGTGGTCCCCGCGCGATAGCGGCCTCGCGTCTGCACGCCCGCACGAGCTGCGCCCCACCACCCGGTGACAAACTTGGTCACGCTCGTGACGGCGGTCAGCAGCAGGGCGGGCAGCAGCACGCCCGGCACGCTGCTCAAATCCAGTTGCAGCCCGAAGAACACGAAGAACACCGCGGCAAAAAGGTCACGCAGCGGCTCGATGAGGGCGCGGGTGCGTTCGGCCACCTCGCCCGACAGCGCGATGCCAACCAAAAAGGCGCCGATCGCCGCCGAGACTTTGAGCATGTCTGCGGCTCCGGCGACCACGAGCACCAGCCCGAACACGCTGAGCAGGAGTGCCTCATTACTCTGCACGTTCATCAGGCCGCTGAGAACGTGGCCGTAGCGCAGCGCGAGGAAAAAAGCCAGCGCAAAGGCCGCGAGGGCGACGAGCAGGTTCACCCCGATGGCGGCGAGGCTGCCCCCAAGAAGAAGAGCTGCGACCACCGGAAGATAGACGGCCATCGCCACGTCCTCTAACACGCAAACAGCCAGGATCACGGGCGTCTCGCGGTTCCCCAGGCGTCCCAGGTCCGAGAGCACCTTGCTGGCGATTCCGCTGGAGCTGAGGTAGGTGACCCCGCCCAGCAGCACGGCGGCCAGTGGAGGAAAGTCCAGCAGCAGGCCCGCCAGGAGCCCCGGCGTGAAGTTGAGGGCGAAATCCATCACCCCCACTCGGCTGTGGGCCCGCAGGTTGTCGCGCAGCTCCGCGCTGGTGTATTCCAGGCCCAGGGTAAAGAGCAGCAGCACCGCGCCAATCTCGGCGCCGATATGAATAAACTCTTCGGGCGCGTCGCCCAGGTGCATAAACGCGCCCAGGCCGATGCCCGCGAGCAGATACAGCGGAATGGGCGTGATCCCGAGGCGTCCCGCGGCCCGGCCGACAAAAGCGAGCGCGAGAATCACCGCGCCCAGTTCCAGAAAAAGCTGTGCCAAAGACAAAAGGACCTCCGTCCGTGAGGACAGGTGCGAAAATAAGAGAGAAAAGCAGCGGCAAAAGAATGGGAAGAAGCTGGGAAGCTAGATTTCGCCGCCAAGCAGCTTGGCGGCTCGAACCACGCCCTCCGGCGTGCCCACCACCACGAGGGTATCACCCGCCTGAAGCGGGAACTCCGGACCAGGCGCGGGAATCGCCTGACCATCTCGCATGACGGCCACGATGCTCGCCCCGGTGCGGGTGCGCATCATAGTGTCGCCCAGCGGGTGCCCGGCATACGGGCTGATGCTTGGCACGTTCACCCAGTCCATCGCCAGGCCCTCGATGTCCTGCGAGAGGCGGCTGACGTGCCGGGTAATCGTGCTGCCGCCCAGCAGGTCCGCGACGGCCTCGGCCTCCTCATCGCTGAGGACGATACTCAGGGCGCAGGCATCCGGGTCGTCTCGGCGCGAGACAAAGATTTCCCGCCGTCCGTCGCGGTGGGTGATGACCCCTACGCGTTTGCCATAGCGCCCGTCGAAATCGTGGCGCACACCTACACCGGGGAGCGGCGTTTCTTCCAGCTTGACCATGTACCCAGCATAGGCCGGAAGCCCCAGGGAGATCGTGTCGCCTGGCAAATGACAGCCGGGCGGGCGCTTTGAGCATTCAATCTCATACCGGTGGCGAATTTTCGCGCGAGAATGCTTCCATGAGCGCTTCCCCCCTCCGCCCGCAGACGATGGCGGAAAAGATCCTCTCGCGGCGCGGCAACCAGACGGTGTACGCGGGCGACCTCACCGTTGTCGATGTGGATCAGGTGATGGTTGTGGACTCCATCGCGCAGAGCTTCATCGGGCGCATGGAAAAAGACCTCGCCGCCACGCCGAAGTTTCCTGAGCGCGTCTCCATCGTCATTGATCATGTTGCCCCCGCCTCCACCGTCAGCGTCGCGCAGGCCCAGAAGGAGGCCCGCGAGTACGCCGCAAAGACGGGTGTGCGCCTCTTCGATGTCGGAAGGGGCATCTGCCATCAGGTGCTGATGGAGGAACGCCTCGCTCAGCCCGGCTGGATCGTGCTGGGGTCAGACAGTCACTCGACGACCTACGGCGCCGTCGCGGCCTTTGGCACCGGCATGGGCGCTACCGATATCGCTCTCGCCGCCGCGAGCGGCAAGACCTGGCTGCGGGTGCCGGAAAGCGTGAAGGTGACCTTTGTGGGCGACCTCCAGCCCGGTGTGACGGCCAAGGACGCTGCGCTCGAAATGATTCGCGTGCTGGGCGCGGACGGGGCCACCTACCAGAGCATCGAGATCCACGCCGGGGACCGTTTCACGCGCGGTGAGCGAATGACCCTGGCCAACCTCTGTGTGGAGGCGGGGGCCAAAGCAGGGCTGGTGGTGCCCGGCGGCGAGATCCTCACCGCCTACGGCTACGATATTCCCGACTGGGTATACCCCGATCCCGGCGCCCAATACAGACAAGAGGTGGTGATCGACCTTTCGACCCTTCGCCCCCGCATGAGCGCCCCCAACGAGGTGGACAACGTCCACGACGTGGCCGAGCTGCGCGGCCTCAAGGTCGATCAGGTCTTTATCGGCACCTGCACGAATGGCCGCTTGGAAGACTTGCAGGCTGCCGCTGCGGTCCTGAAGGGTCAGCGGGTGCATCCCTCCACCCGCCTGCTCGTGATTCCCGCCTCGAGCGAGGTGATGGAACAGGCCATGCAGGACGGTACCCTGCTCACCCTGATCCAGGCGGGCGCGGTGCTCGGTACCCCCGGCTGCGGCCCCTGTATGGGGCGTCATCAGGGCGTGCTGGCTCCCGGAGAGGTCTGTGTCTCCACGAGTAACCGTAATTTCATCGGGCGCATGGGGGACAAGGATGCCCGGATCTACCTCGCCTCGCCCGCCGTGGCGGCGGCGACGGCGGTCCTGGGTCGGATCGCTCTGCCGGACGAGCTTGCGGCGGTTCCGGCCTGAATGCCCCAGCCCACTTTCCTCCGTTCCATCTGCACCGTTCCCGTGACGCCGGGTGCTCACCTTGACGACCAGCGGCTCTGGGCCCGGGTGTTTTCCGGCTGGCGCGCGCGGCCGGTGCGGCTCCCCAACGGCGCGTTGACCGAGGAGGTCGAGCGGGCACTGCGGCTGGTGATTGGGCGGGACCAGCCGGAAGCGCGGGTCGGAGCCCTCGTGTACGCCACCTGGCCGCAGTCGGGCAAGACCCTGTCCGCCCTGGTGAATACACTGGACGGCGGGCGTTTCATCACGGTGCGGGTCTTCGGCGAGCATCTCACCGAGGTGCAGGCGACGGCAGAGGCCGTCACCACCCGCCCGGTCATTGAATGGGAGCGGCCCTGAACCCGCCCCGAAAGGAGAACGCTATGCCCCGAGTCTGGAAGTTCGGCGACTCCGTCAACACCGACGATATTCTTCCCGGCAAGTTCGCGCCCTTTATGGCGGGCGAGGACGTGTTTCAGACCTTCGCCTTTCACTACATCCGCCCGGAGTTTGCCGCCCAGGTTCAGCCCGGTGACGTGCTGGTCGGCGGGCGCAACTGGGGCCTGGGCTCCAGCCGCGAGTACGCGCCGCAGGCCCTGAAAAAGCTCCAGATCGGGGGAATCATCGCCCCCTCCTTTGCCCGCATCCATTACCGCAACCTGCTGAACCTGGGGATTCCGGCCTTTGAGGCTGACCTGACGGGAATCCTGGAGGACGGCGCCGAGGTGAGCCTAGACGCACAGACGGGTGTGCTCACCTATGCGGGCGGCACCATCCAGCTTCCGCCGCCACCCGAGTTCCTGCGCGAGGCGCTGCGCGAGGGCAGCATCCTGGCCTTTTTCAAGCGGTACGGCCGCTTCCCTGGGGAGAAGCCGGACGAGCACCGCTAAGATCAGGGCATGGCAACCCTGGAAATAGTGTGTCCCGTCTGCGCCGAGGTGCTCGAACTCACCGACGCCGACCGGGCCGAGCTGGAGGTCGGGGACGTGATCGTCTGCGACTCCTGCAACGCCGAGATGGAAGTCACTCGCAACGGCCCCGGCGAGGACTTCGAGCTGGAGTTGCTTGGCATTCTGACCACCTGCCCGAGGTGCGGCGAGGAATTCGACGTCACCGATGAGCTGTTGAGGGACGCGCCCACCGTCGAGAGCGCGGACGGCACGGTCACCAGCCTCGTCTCCTGCCCGCATTGCCGCGCCCAGATCGAGCTGGAGTTCGAGGAAGACGGGCTGTCTAGACCATAAGCCTCCCCCCGCCTCTTCTGGCATAACCTAGCGTTCGTAAGGAGATAACTATGCCTGTCGTTAAATTTGAAAACCCAGATACCGGTGCCACCATCGAACTGACAGATCCCGAACTCGGTGAACTCGTCATTGACGACGAAACCGGAGTGGAATACGAGGTCGTGTCCCTCGATCCGCCGCGCCTCGAACAGGCCCCGCAGGAAGCGGAGGACTGGGGGGAGTAAGGTGTGAGGGCGGAGGGAGGAGAACCCTCCTGACGCCCGGCGCCTCCTCCCTTTCCTTATGGCCGAACTCGCCGTCCTCTACGACCGCATTCGTCCCGATGAGAAGATGCTGTTCGGGGCGCTCGATGCCCTCGGCGTGCCCTACGACAAGGTGTACACGCCCCAGCTGCGCGTCACCTTTGGTGGGTTGGACCGCGCCCAGGTGCCCTGGCGGGTCGCGCTCGAACGCTGCGTGAGTCAGACGCGCGGGCACGCTGTCACCCGGGCGCTGGAGGGCCTGGGCGTGCGCGTCGTGAATCCCTCGCACGTCATCGAGCTGTGCGGTGACAAGCTCGCCACGAATGCGGCGCTGGCTCGCGCGGGCCTGCCCACGCCCCGCACCGGCGTCGCCTTTGACGGCGAGGCCGCCCTTGCCCTCATCGAGGAACTGGGCTACCCGGTCGTCCTCAAGCCCACGGTGGGTTCCTGGGGCCGGATGGTCAGCCGCATCAACGACCGCGACGCCGCCGAGGCGATCATCGAGCACAAGGAGGTGCTCGGTGGCCCGCAGCACGGCGTCTTCTACGTCCAGGAGCTGATTCATAAGCCAGGCCGCGACATCCGCGCCTTTGTGGTTGGTGGGGAATGTATCGCCGCGATCTACCGCAGCTCTGAACACTGGATCACGAATACGGCGCGGGGCGCACAGGCCAGCAACTGCCCGGTCACCCCCGAAATCGCGGCCCTGGCGACTCGGGCGGCCGCCGCCGTGGGTGGCGAGATCGTCGCCATTGACCTCGTCGAGGACCCGCAGAGCCACAACGAGTGGGGCGGCCTCCTGGTGATCGAGATCAACCACACCATGGAGTTCAAGAACTCGGTCAGCACGACGGGCGTGGATATTCCCCGCAAGATGGGCGAGTACGCCCTGAGTCTGCTCGGTGGCCTAAGCCCCGCGAACGAGTAGAACAAACGCCCCCAGTACGGCGGTCTCGTAGAGACGGGACCGCCGCTTGCCGTATGGACTGAAGGCCCGTTCACGTTCTTATAAACCAAACAGTTTTAAGTTTAAAACCATGTCAGAGCTTGAACCTCGGGCCAATGCGCCCAACGCCAGTGCTGAGGCGACCCAATTGGGGGAGGAGATGAAGCGCCTGCACCGCTGGATCAGCGGACGTGTGCTCATCCATATGCAAGACGAGCTTCAAGATCATGACCTCACCTTTCCCCAGATGACGGCCCTGCACCAGTTGCGTGCCCACGCGCCCCTCACGGTGACGGCGCTGGCCAAGACCCTGAGCCTGAGTGTGCCCGCGACGAGCCACCTTGTGGAACGTCTCGTTCGGCGCGGGTTGGCCCAGCGCCGCGAGAATCCGGAGAACCGGCGCGAAAAGCTGGTGCTGCCCAGCGCCCAGGGGTTGCAGCTTGTGGCGCGAATGGACGAGCAGTTTATCGGGGCCTACGTCGCTGTGTTTGGCCGTCTTCGTCCCGCTACCGTACGCGCGGCCACCGCGGCCATGCAGGCGCTGCTGGCCGAACTGGCCCTTTTGGAGGAGAACCATGAGTCCAGCTGCTCCGCCCGAGCGCATCAACTACGCGCAGACCCTGAGCCTGGCGACCAAGCGTGAGATTCTGTTTGGTGTGCTGCTGGGCCTCTTTCTCAGCGCTCTGGATCAGACCATCGTGGCGACCGCCATGCCGCGGATCGCCGCCGACCTCAGTGGCCTGAGCCTCTACACCTGGGTCACCACCGCCTACCTCCTGACGAATACGGCGCTTGTGCCCATCTACGGCAAGCTCTCGGACCTGTACGGGCGTAAGCCCATTCTGATGTTTGGCATCCTGGTGTTCCTGTTGGGTTCGGCGCTATGCGGTCTGAGCGGCGAGCCCTTCTTGGGGAACCTCTTTGGCGGCGGCATGATGCAGCTTGTCGTGTTCCGTGGCCTCCAGGGCATTGGGGCAGCGGCGCTTGGCTCGGTCGCCTTTGCCATCATCGCCGACCTGTTCGAACCCATCGACCGGCCCCGCTACCAGGGTCTGTTCGGCGCCGTCTTTGGCCTGAGCAGCGTGGTCGGCCCGCTGCTGGGCGGCTTCCTGACCGACCACATCTCCTGGCGTTGGGTGTTCTACGTGAACCTGCCGCTTGGCCTGATCGCGCTCGCCTTTATCGCCAGCAAGATGCCCCGCCTCGCCAGCGGGCTCCGGGCGCGGGTAGACTGGCTGGGCGCCGCGCTCATCATCGTGTTCGCCGTGCCGCTGCTGCTGGGGCTGACCTGGGGTGCGGACGGCAACTTCGCCTGGACGAGCCCCACCATCCTGGGCCTGTTCGGGCTGAGCGCCGCTGCCCTGATCGCCTTTCTGTTCGCCCAGTCGCGGCACCCCAGCCCCATCCTGCCGCTGAGCCTCTTTCGTAACCCGACGTTCGCCTGGGGGGCAGTCGCGCGCTTCCTGATCGGCGCAGCCTTTTTGGGCGCGATTCTCTTCCTGAGCCTCTACCTCGTGCAGGTGCAGGGCGTCAGTGCCACCAAAGCGGGGACCGCCACCATTCCGCTCACGGTGGGCCTGATCATCGGGGCCATCGGCTCGGGGCAGATCGCCAGCCGCATCGGGCGCTACAAGCCCCTTATGCTGACCGGACTGGTCGTCGCCGCGCTGGGCTTTTTCAGCCTCAGCACCCTGAATGCCGACACGCCCTACTCCGGCGTGGTGCTGCGCATGGTGCTGCTCGGCCTGGGCCTGGGTCCGGCGCTGCCGCTGTACACGACCGCCCTGCAACTCGCCGTGAAGCCTTGGGAAATCGGCGTGGCGACGAGCGCCGGGCAGTTTTTCCAGCAGATGGGCAGCACCATCGGCACGGCGATCTTCGGCGCAGTCCTCACGGCGGGCCTCACCACCAATCTCGCTGCCCAGTTCGCCGCGCAGGCCGCCGCCCAGCAGGGCACCGTGGCAACCACCCTCAGGAGCATCAGCGAGGAGATTCGCAGCGGGTCGGGAAGCCGCAGCCAGGACCGCAACGCGACCCCGCCGAGCCCCGAGGAACTCCGGGCGACGTTCGCAGCATTGCGCCGCCACGTGACCCAGGCCATCGAGACGGGTGACCGCAAGGCCATCGCTGCGATTCAAAACAACAAGGTGCTGCCGGACGAGGCGAAGAAACAGCTCGCAAACATCCCCGAAGGAGGCGTCGCCGCGGGCGTGACCACCCGATTCGAGCCGGTCTACGAGGCCGTCGCGGCAGCGGTCAACAGCGGCGACCCAGCCCGCCTCGCTGCTGTGGCGGCCACCCCGCAGCTGCCTGCCGAGCTGCGCGCCCGCCTCGCGCAGCTGCCCGCGCCGGTGCTCGCCAGCCCAGCAGCCCGCGCGCAACTCCTGGCCGGGATCAAGGAGGGGCTCGCCGCCGCCGCACGCCAAGCCCAGCAGCAGGCGTTGCAGGCCGCCCTGAAGGGGGTGAACGACGGCGAGCAGGTGGCGCTCCTGAGTGCCCGTGCCACGAAGGTGGCTTTTGCCCAGACGGTTGCCACCATCTACCGCTTCTCCATCGTGGTGGCGGCCCTCGCCTTCCTCGCCACGCTGATGATGCCCAATCTGAGCATGCCGACGCGGCAAAAGGGTGACCGCCCGGCACCGCTTCAGGTGGAGGTGTAGGCGCCCAGGTCGCTCTGTTCCCAGACGAGGTCGCGCAGCACCCAGCCACTCCCCGGAAAACGCAGCCCCGCCTGGAGCTCGGCCAGCAGGTGAGCACGCACGTCTGCCTCGGCCAAGCCGCCCGCGATCACCTCACCCAGGCTGCGCTCACCGTCCAGCGCCTGCGCGACCGGGGAAGAAGCGACGCGGGTGGTGCCGGAACGCAGCCGGAGGGCGTGCCAGGCGAAGCGGCCCGTCGGTTCGGCGCGGCCCTGCCGGAAAGCCTCCGCCAGCGCCTGCGCGACCTCAAACAGGGGCGCTGCTGCCTGGCGGGCGGCGGCGCGGGCGCTGCGGCCCTCCGGTACGTCGAAGAGCGGTAGGTCGCCCCGAAACACGCGGCTGGGGCTGCCGATGGCCGCGCACACCTGCGGCCACTCGTCCGAAACCCGCGCCCATTCGGTCAAGAAGTGGTCGTAGGGGGCAAGGGGCGAGCCGGTCACGGCGCTGGGCCGGAACTCAAAGGTGCCGCTTTGGGGCAGCAGCGGGCTGGCGTGGAGGGCGTCCATGCCCAGCCAGTCGAGGATCCCACCCCCTACGATCTCGCCGTCCAGAAAAGCGACGGTATAGGGAACTTCGGCCTGCACGTCGAGCACGCCCGTTTGCCGTGTGCCGTTCACCAATTCCAGAATCCCCATCAGGGGCAGGTCGGAGAGGAGTCCCTGCATGTGTGAGGGTCAGCTTAGCATTGCCTTACCCGCCGCCGCCCACAGGTCCAGCCATGCACCGCCCAGTTCGGCGCTCACGTCGCTGGCGATCAGGCCGTATCCCTGCCGTGCTCCGGCCCGCTCCCCAGCCCGCGCGTGCAGCCGCACACCGACAAGCGCCGCTTCGAGGGCTCCCAGGCCCTGTCCCAGAAGTGCCGCAATGACGCCGCTGAGGGTGTCACCCAGACCAGCGCTCGCCATGCCCGGATGGCCCCCCCGACTGACCGAGAGGCCCTGTGCGTGCGCGATGACGCTGGGGCCGCCCTTGAGCACGACCACACCCCCGAAGCGTTCCTGAAGGGTGCGGGCGGCCGCGAGGGGATCGCGCGTGACCTCGCCGGTGGCCACCCCCAGCAGGCGGGCCGCCTCGCCGGGATGCGGTGTCCACACGCAGGCCGCGTGCCCCTTGCCTGCGAGTTCGGGTTGCAGGGCGTCGGCGTCCAGGACGGCCGGAACCTCCCAGGCAAGCACCTGCCGTGTGAGGGCGGCTGCGTCTGGCCCCAAGCCCATTCCCACACAGAGGGCATCCGGCCTGCTCCTGGCCAGCGCCGCCTCCAGCGCGCGGTCGAGCGCGTCATGCTGCCGCACCATCAGTTCCGGCGTGACCAGCGGCACCTGCACCGACGAATAAACGGTGACCAGCCCGGCTCCCGCCCGCAGCGCCCCCAGGCCCGCGAGCGCCGCCGCCCCCACGGTGCCCGGAGCTCCGCCGATCACCCACACGTGTCCCGCAGTGCCCTTGTGCGCGTCCGCGGGGCGGATGGGGAGGAGGGCCGCGATCTCCGCGTCCGTGGGCCGAACAGCGAGCGCCTCTGCCGCCAGCCACGCGGAAGGCACCCGCAGCGGAGCGAGCCGCACCTCGCCGGCCTGCCGCGCGGCGGGACCAAACAGCAGGGCAGGCTTGAATCCCATCAGCGTGACGGTGAGGTCAGCGTGAACGGCGGGTCCGGGGACCGCTGCAGAGGCAGCGTCCAGCCCGCTGGGCAGATCGATGGCGACGACCTGCACGCCCTGTTCCCGCACGGCGTTGACAGCCTCGACGATCTCCGCTTGCTCCGCGCGCAGCGGCGGCTGAAAGCCGGTGCCGAGCAGTCCGTCAACCAGCACGCTCACCTCGGCGGCTCGCCGGGTGACCGCTTGCCGCGTGAGCGGCTCCGGCTGAAGACCGAAGGCGGCCAGGCGCTGCCAGTTCAGGCGGGTGAGCGGGTGGGTCGGGGGCGCGGCGAGCACCTCCACCCCATGCCCCAGCGCCATCAGGTGCCGCGCGGCCACGAGGGCGTCCCCGCCGTTCGCGCCGCCCCCGGCGAGCAGCTGCACCCGGCTTTGCGGAAAACGCGCATGGAGGACGTCGGCCACGGCCCGGCCCGCCTCCTCCATCGCCTGGTCAAGCAACTGGGCTCCGTCCAGACGGGCATCCACCGCCCCCACGCCCTCCGGCGAAAACACGAATTCCGGCATCTCAGCTGCCCCCGATCCGCAGCAGCAGGAAGAGAACGAGAATGCCCAGCGCCACCAGCCCCCAGCGCAGCACCGGGAGCCAGGGGGCGGCGCCGAACTGCTGCCGCAGGTCTTCACGAGAAGTCTCACGCGCCTGCTTCACGCTCAGCCGTTGGGCGCGGCGGATCGCCCCCACCGATTCGCTCAGGCGCCCCTGCCGCCGCAGGGCCACCCCCAGGTTGTGGTGTGCGCCGTCATACTCGGGGTTAAGCCGCAGCGCCTCGCGGTAGCGGGCTTCGGCCTGCCTCAAGCGGCCTGCCTCCAACTCCAGATTGCCCAGGTTCGTGAGCACCCGGTAATGCCCCGGATCAGCCGCCAGCGCCTCCTCAAAGATGGGCTGGGCGGCCTGCGGTTCTTCTCGCAGCACGTGGAGCACCCCCAGCGCGTTCAGCGCCTCGGGTCGCGTCAGGGGATGCGCGAGCGCCGGGGCCAGCCGCGCCCGCAGCACCTGCGGTTCGGTCTCACCGCCCGTGCCGCGTCCCAGTCCCTCCAGCGTCTCCAGGGCCTGACGAAGGGTCTCCGGCTCGATCAGCGATTCCAGGAGCGCCGCCTCGCCCTTGAGGCCCCCCTCCTGCGTGGCCGCCAGCGTCGCCCGCACGCCCTCCAGGACCCGTTGCGCCCGCGCCGGTCGTCGTGCTCGGATAGCCTCCTGCACGCCAACGACGCCGTCAAGCGCCGCCGTGACCTCCGTGGGAGCCGCCGTAAGCCGTGCTGCGGCCAGGGCCCGCCGCCACTCGCCCGCGCGGGCAAAGGCGCGCCAATCCGGGGACGCCTCGGGAGGCGACACGGGGGGAGGGGAGGGATCTGTCATGCTGCGGAGTATACTGACGCGCTTTCCGAGGACCCCGTGACCCAGCCCGATCCAACTGCCCCGCCGCTGTATTCGCCCACCCGCGTGCGCGAACTGCTCGACCGCTACGGCCTGCGCCCCACCAAAAGCCTGGGGCAGAACTTCCTGATCGACGGCAATATTCTGCGTGCCATCGCTGAAGCGGGCGGTGCGGAAAGGGGAGTCCCCGTGCTGGAGGTCGGCCCCGGCTTGGGCGTTCTGACCCGCGAACTCGCCGCGAGGGGCGCGCAGGTGACGGCCCTCGAAAAAGACGAGCGTCTTCGGCCCGTGCTTGCCGAGACGCTCAGGGGGCTGGACGTGCAGGTGATCTGGGGAGACGCCCTCGACTTCGACTACGCCAGTCTGCCGCCGGGCACGCGGGTGATCGCCAACCTCCCGTACTACATCACCGGGCCGCTGCTCTCGCGCTTTATGCGTGCCCCAAGCATCCTCTCGGCCACGGTGCTGGTGCAGAAGGAGGTTGCGGCGCGGCTGGCGGCCCGCCCCGGCGACGATGACTACGGCTTTCTGAGCGCGCTGGCTGCCCTGCACGGGAGCGTTCGGCATGTCCGTGACGTGCCCAAGGGAGCTTTCCTGCCTGCCCCGGACGTCACGAGCAGCGTGGTCCGGTTGGACTTTGACCGTTCCCGGCCCGCACCCGACCCGGCCTTGTTGCGGTTCCTGGAAGCCGCCCTGCACCACCGCCGCAAGACCCTGCGCAACAACCTGCGCCTGGCCGGTTTCGCGGGTGAGGCGATCGACGCGGCACTGACAAAAGCGGGTCTGCGCGCGGATGTGCGTGCCGAGGACGTGCCGCTGGTGGACATGCGTACCGTCGCGAAGCATCTGGACGTGCTACGTTAAGTCCCGCGTTTCAAACGCCCATCGTGTCCCCGGCGCTCAGGCGAGCTGAGTGCGGTGGACTGGAGGGCCGCGATGGCCTGGCCCGGAGGTTCCCACGTGAAGTTTTTCGTTATCGGTGACGTCACCGTCGATCACCTCTACCATCTTGACCGCCTGCCCGCCCCGGGCGAGGAAGTCGCCCCCACGCGCGCCACCATGCAGCCCGGTGGCGCGGGCGGCACCATCAGCGTGACGCTGGCGCGGCTCGGTCACAGTGTCACCCTCGCCGCCCGGGTGGGCGACGATCCCTTTGCCGAGTATGCCCTGCGCAGCGTACGGGAGAGTGGCGTTTTGCAAACCGCCATTCAGGTGGACCCCGAGCTTCTGACCAGCACCATCACCGTCATGCAGACGCCCGACGGGCAACGGGCGATGATCAGCTACGGCGCGGCCAATCGCCAGCTCGACCCTGCGAAGCTCAAGAAAAAGGACATCGAGGGGGCGGACGCCCTGATTGTCAGCGCCTACAGCCTGACCGAAGGACCGCAGCGCGAGTACACCCTACGGGCCATCGAGACGGCCAAAAAGGCGAAAAAGCCGGTTCCTGTCTTTATCGATCTGGGAACCGGCGCCGTGAACAAGGTCGGCACCGATCTGATCGAGAACGTGATCGGCGCAGACTACCTCACCCTCAACCAGCATGAGCTGCTCGCCCTGACCGACACCACCAGCATCAGTGCCGCGCTGGCACAGCTCGGTGATGCGGGTGCGCGCCGGGTCATCGTGAAGGTCGGCCGAATGGGCAGCATCGTCTGGACGCCCAACGAGACCGAGCTCGTCGACCCCATCAAGCCTGAAGGCCGCGTGGTGGACTCAACCGGTGCGGGGGACACCTTTACCGCTGCCTTTGCCCACGCCGTGCTCACCGGCCAGACCCTCGCCCAGGCGGCCCGCACCGCCAACGCCGCAGGCGCCCTCGCTGCCACCCGCGTCGGCGCACAGGCCCGCCCCATCACGCCCGCCGATCTAGAAGCCGCTCTGAACCGCTGAGCGGGTGCGGGCCCCGGGGCCCCCTTTGGCCCCCTTCGAATATATACAAAAGGGCGATGCTGAATTTGCTTCAGTTGCTACCCTAGCCCCATGTCCAGCGCTCTTCCGCTCACCCGCCTCCTGCACGAAGAGGCCGCCGCACGCGGCTTACGCGACCCCCAAGCCCCCCTGCCCGACATTCCCGAAGTCTTTGCCCTGGTGCGCGACATGCCCTATGCCCGCGCGAGCACGCATGACCCCGCGGGCATCGTGCGCGAGTGGCGCGGCACCTGCAGCACCAAGCATGAGCTGCTGGCTGCCCTGCTTGCCGAGCGCGGCGTGAGCAGCACGGTGATCGCCTGCACCCAGGAGATCACGCCGCCGCCCGGAGCCCCAGCGGAACTCTTGGCCCTGGCCGGCGGGCGGCCGGTGGTGGACGTGCACAACTACCTGATTGTGCACGCGCCGCAGGGCGATATGGTGGTGGACGCGACCTGGCCTCTCAGCGCTGCTCAGGCTGGCCTGCCGGTGAATGCCGAGTGGCGTTGGGGCGAAGACCAGCAGCTTGCCTGCACACCCCTCGAAACCTGGGCTGTTCCGGCGGGGGAGAGCGTGGCGGACTTCAAGGCCCGGTTGCTGCGCGAACGCTACACCCCCGAGGAACTCGAGCGCCGCGACGCTTTTATCCGCGAGGTGGGCCGCCTGTTCCTGACCAGCCGCTAGCCTCTCCCCATTCGTATAGCCTGTCTGGCGTGACCTTCCATCCGGATTCTCCTACCGTTCGCCGCCCGGTGTACGCTCGCCGGGGTATGGTCGCGACCAGCCAACCTCTCGCCGCGCAGGCCGGGCTCACGGTGCTGCAAGCGGGCGGAAACGCGGTTGACGCGGCTGTGGCCACCGCTGCCGCCCTCACGGTCGTCGAGCCGACGAGCAACGGGATCGGCGGCGACCTCTTTGCCCTGGTCTGGGCAGACGGCGAGCTGCACGGCCTGAATGCGAGCGGCGCGGCACCCGCTGCCCTGACCCTGGACGTGCTGGGGGGCGACATGCCCAAACACGGCTGGCCGCCGGTCACGGTCCCCGGCGCAGTGCGCGGCTGGGCCGATCTGCACGCCCGGTTTGGCCGCCTGCCCTTTGCCGACGTGCTGGCCCCCGCCATTCGCTATGCCCGCGAGGGCTACCCCCTTTCGCCCGTGCTCGCGGCGAACTGGGCCCGGGCCATCCGGAGCTACCAAACGTTGAGGCTCCCCATCCTGGAGGAATGGTTCCGCGTCTTTGCCCCCTCCGGCTTCACACCTGCTCCCGGTGCCCTGTGGCGCAGCGAAGCCCACGCCCACACCCTGGAGGCCTTGGCCCAGACCAACGGCACAACGCTGTACGAGGGAGAACTCGCCGAGCGAATCGACGCCCACGCCCGTGCCAGCGGTGGGTTTATTCGCGCCTCTGACCTGGCGGCCCACCGCTCCGAGTGGGTGGCCCCCATCCACACCGACATAGACGGTCACCGCGTCTACGAGATTCCCCCCAACGGTCAGGGCATCGCCGCCCTCATCGCCCTGAATGTCCTGCGGAAGCTGGACCTGCCGGAGCGTCGTGACGACCCCCAGGGGCTACACCTTCAGATCGAGGCGATGAAACGCGGCTTTCATGACGCGCATGCGTACGTCGCGGACCCTCGTCACGTCCCGGTGGATGTGGAACGCCTCCTCTCGGAGGAGAACGCCGCCGAACACCGCGCCTTTCTTGGGGGCGCAGCCCATGACCCCGCCACCCGCGCGCCCAGCACCGGCGGCACCGTGTACCTGGCCGCCGCAGACGCGGAAGGCCAGATGGTCAGCCTGATCCAGAGCAACTACATGGGGTTTGGCAGCGGGGTGGTCGTGCCCGGCACCGGCATCGCCCTCCATAACCGCGGCCACAACTTTCACCTTGACCCCGCGCACCCCAATGCCCTGGCCCCCGGCAAGCGGCCCTACCACACCATCATTCCCGGCTTCCTCGGCCGCAGCGACGGTACGCCGGTCGGTCCCTTCGGTGTGATGGGCGGTTTTATGCAGCCGCAGGGCCACGTCCAGGTGGTCTTGAACACGGTCCGCTACGGCATGAACCCCCAGCAGGCCCTCGACGCGCCGCGTTGGCAGTGGCTGCAGGGCCGGGTGGTCGAGGTCGAGCACGCCCTCGGCGCGCCGCTGGCTCGCCTGCTGGTCGCCCGTGGCCACGACGTGCGGGTCCAGCTCGACCCCGGTGCCTTTGGGCGTGGCCAGATCATCTGGCGGAACCCCAAGACGGGTGTGCTCGAGGGCGGAACCGAGAGCCGAACCGACGGGCACATCGCCGTGTGGTAGCTGTGCGTGGCGGGGCCCCCTCAGGGCGCCGGGACGCCCTCCACGTACGCCTCGCTGAGCGCCCACAGCCGCCGCGCCGCCGCGTCGTCACGGGCCTGGCGTGCGGGCCGCGCCTGCTTCTGGGCGCGGAAGTACTGTCCGCTGACCTGAAGGCTGGGGTCTGCGGCGAGGCGGAGGCTGGTGCGCGCCCCCTCTTCCGGCGTGAGGCCAAAGCGGTCGATCAGGCTCCACAGGCGGCTGACGCCTCCGCCGTTGTTGTGCGCGAAGCCCGAGCGAACCAGGCCGGGATGCAGGCTGTTGCTTCGGATGGCGGGCTCACGCCGCGCGAGTTCCCGCGCGAAGAGGATGTTGGCCAACTTGCTCTGGCTGTACGCCGCCCACCCCCGGTAGCCGCGGCGAAACTCGGGATCGGCAAAACGAATTCGTCCGTACCGGTGCGCGTCGGAGGCGACGGTGACCACGCGCCCGTCTGCCGAACGGCGCAGCAGCGGCAGCAGTTCCCGCGTGAGCAGGAAGGGTGCCAGGTGGTTCAGGGCCCAGGTGCGTTCGAGGCCCTCGGCGGTGTCCTGCCGCTGCGCATACCAGGCCCCTGCGTTGTTCACCAGCACGTCCAGTCGGCCCACCCGCTCGCGGAACTCGGCAGCGGCCCGGCGCACCTGGGCAAGCTCTGCCAGATCCGCGAGGAACGTGCTCGCCGCCCCGATCTGTGCGGCGACACGCGCTGTCTTGTTCGCGTTTCGCCCCACGATATGAACCTGTGCCCCCGCTCGCGCGAGTTCCCGCGCCGTGACCAGCCCGATGCCACCAGTGGCACCCGTCACCAGCACCACCCTGCCGCTCATGTTCCACGTCATCCGGCCAGCATAGAGAACGCCACGCCAAAAAGGTAAGGCTGACCCCTGTGGATCAGCCTCCCGGCGCGCGGACTTCACCCGGTCCGCCTGCTTCATTGCGCTGATACCCCCAGTGTAGGCCCCCGGTGTCACACGGTTGTCACGGGTGCTTCCTAGATCACCTCGCGGAAGGCCACGCTCTGGCTGCGGCGCTGAAGTTCTTGGCGAAGAAACTGCAACCTCGGGTGTTCCAAGCGGGGATCATGCGTGAGGATGTGCTTGGCCAGCGCCCGTGCCTGCTCGATGATCTCTACGTCGCTGGCGAGGTCGCCCAGCCTCAGGTCGGGCAGGCCGCTTTGCCGGGTTCCCCGCAGCTCGCCGGGGCCGCGCAGCTTGAGGTCGGCCTCGGCGATCACGAAGCCGTCCGTGCTCCCCTCGATGATTTTGAGGCGCTGCCGCGTCTTCCGGGAGTGCTCGCCCGCGATCAGCACGCAGTAGCTCTGCGCGCTGCCGCGGCCCACCCGGCCCCGCAGCTGGTGAAGCTGCGCCAGACCAAAGCGCTCGGCGTTTTCGATCACCATGACCGTCGCGTTGGGAACGTCCACACCGACTTCGATCACGGTGGTGCTCACCAGGATGTCGAACTCGCGGGCGCGAAAGCGGTCCATCACCTGGTCCTTTTCTGCCGCCGTCATCCGGCCGTGCAGCAGCTCGATGCGCGCTTCGGGCAGCATTCTGCGCAGGTCATCCGTCAGCTGTGTCGCGGCCAGCAGCTCCAGGTTCTCGTTCTCCTCGATCAGGGCCGTCACCACATAGGCCTGCCGCCCCTCCCGGATCTGGCGCATCACGAAGCCGTACGCCTGCACGCGGTGCGTGTCCCCAATCAGCTTCGTCTCCACCGGGGTACGGCCCGGCGGCAATTCATCGATCACCGACAGCTCCAGATCTCCGTACGCCGTGAGTGCCAGGGAGCGCGGAATGGGCGTGGCCGACATCACCAGCACGTCCGGACGGCCCGCGAGCAGCCGCCGCCGCTGCATCACGCCGAAGCGGTGTTCCTCATCGATCACGGCCAGCCCCAGGTTGTTAAAGTGCACGTTCTCCTGAATAAGCGCCTGCGTGCCCACCACCACGTCCACATCCCCTGCGGCGATGCGGGCCTGCATCTCCAGCTTCTGCCGCGGCGCCATCGCGCCGATCAGGAGGCCCACCCGAACATCAAGCCCGGAGAGGTACCCCACGAGATTCGCGTGGTGCTGCCGCGCCAGAATCTCCGTCGGGGCCATCAGCGCCCCCTGGTAGCCGTCCCGCACCGCAAGGTACAGGGCACAGGCAGCCACCGCCGTCTTGCCGCTCCCCACGTCCCCCTGCACCAACCGCGCCATCTGCCGTTCACTGCGCATGTCGTCGACGATTTCAAGCAGGACCCGCCGCTGCGCGTTGGTGAAGCGAAAGGGAAGCGCCGCCTCGAACCGGTCGATGTCCCCGCTGTCCGCCTGAAAGCGCTTCCCCAGCAGCACCCCGTCTTCGCCCTGCAGCAGCACCCGCAGCTCCAGAAAGAGGTACTCGTCAAAGCGCAGCCGGTGCAGGGCGCGTTCAAGCTGCGCCTCGTCGCGCGGAAAGTGAATTCCCCACAGGGCGTCACCCAGGTCCGTCAGGCCGCGTTCGCGCCGCCAGTGGGCGGGCAGGTAATCGTCCAGCGGCGCTGCCTGAAGCGCGCGAAAGGCGGCCCGCCGCAAGAACTCCTGCGAGATCCCGTCCTTGCTGTCATACACCCCCACGATCCGCCCGGTGCTGAGGCTGTCGCGCGCGTCCTCCACCGTCTCCAGGTGCTCGACCCCGAGCTGGACCGTGCGCCCGAACCGTTTCACCCGGCCGGTCAGCACCAGGCGCGCGCCCTCCCGCAGCTGCTTTTCGACCCAGGGCTGGTTAAACCACGACGCTCGCACCCGCCCGCCCGCCGGCGTTTCCAGCGTCACGTCCAGAATCAGCATGTTAGGCCTCGGCTTGCGGCGGCTTTTGGCCACCACCGTGCCCTCCACCGTCACCTTCTGTCCCTCCGGCACCTCCGAGAGGTCCGGCAGCGCCCGGCGGTCCTCATGGCGATGCGGGTAGGCGTGCAGCACGTCCCGTAGGGTGTACAGGCCCAGCGACTGGAGTTTTTTGGTTCCCCCCGGCCCGGTTGCCAGGCGCGACACCTCTGCGTCAAGAGGAAGCCGCTCCCCGGGGGCGGCGGTAGGGGGCGCCGCACGTGCGGCGGGTGAAACCGGCGGACGCACCTCTTCCTCGAGGAGGGCGAGCGCCTTGTGCAGCGCTTCGGCGCGTGCCCCGACATCGAGTGCCGCGTACCCGCGCAGCGCCTCGCGCACCGCCGGAAACGGCCCGGCGAGGGGCGAGGCCAGCAAGCGCTCCACGCCGCCCGCCACCACCCGATTCGCGCAGCCCGCCGCGAGTTCCGCCGCGAGCGGCCGCCTGAGTCTCTCCCGCAGCTCTGCCACCGTCGCCATACGCGGGGCCCAGGCTACCAGCCGCCCGCGCCTCCCGTCCTGCTTTGCCTCACGGTACGCTGAAGGTGCGTCCCCGCGCCCTGCCCGTACACTGCCCCCTATGCAGTGGCTGAACGCGCTCCTGATCTTCCTTCCCGTAGCGGTCTTTCTGGAAGTCACGCACGGCAACCCCACGCTGATCTTTCTGAGCGCGGCCCTCGCCATCCTGCCCCTGGCGGGGCTGATGGGAACGGCCACCGAGCAGCTTGCCGCGCGGCTGGGCAGCACCGCCAGCGGCCTGCTGAACGCCACCTTTGGCAACGCGACAGAGCTCATCATCGCCTTTTTTGCGCTGCGCGCGGGCAAGCTGGCGGTGGTCAAGGCCAGCATCGTGGGTTCCCTTCTGGGCAACCTGCTGCTGGTGCTGGGTCTGGCTGTCTTTCTGGGCGGCCTCAAGCACCGGTCGCAGCGCTTCAACGTGAAGAGCGCGGGCACCGTCGCCAGCCTGCTCTCCGTGAGCGTTCTGGCCCTGATGATCCCCACCATCTTCGACCTCACCGCCCGAGCCGTGGCGCCGCGCGAGGTCCTGCGGCTGGATGTCCGCCTGAGTGACGCGGCCGCCGCCGTGCTGATCGTGGTGTACCTGGGCTACCTGTACTTTACCCTGCGGACCCACCGCGACCTGCTCTCCACCGCCGACGAGGATCACAGTGCCCCCCTCTGGAGCGTGCCGCGCGCAGTCGGGGTGCTGCTTGCCGCCACCGTCGCCGTGGGCTTGATGTCTGAGTTTCTGGTGGGCAGCCTGGAGGCGGCCACCGCAGCGCTCGGCCTCACCGAGTTTTTTGTGGGCCTGATTCTGATCCCCATCATCGGCAACGCGGCCGAGCATGCCGCCGCCGTGCTGTTCGCCCTGCGGGACAAGATGGACCTCGCCATGACCATCAGCCTGGGCTCCACCGTGCAGGTCGCGCTGCTGGTCGCGCCGCTGCTGGTGCTGGCGGGCTTGGTGGTGGGTCAGCCGATGAATCTGGTCGTGACGCCGCTGGAACTCGTCGCGGTGGGCGCGGGAGTTTTGATTGCCAATTCGGTTGCCCGTGACGGCGAGACCAACTGGCTGGAGGGTCTGCTGCTGCTCGGCGTGTACGTCATTCTGGCCTGCGCGGCGTTCTACTACCCGGTGGCCTGATCGTCCCCCAGCGCCGCGAGGCCGCGCTCGATGGCCTGGCGATGGTGCCGGGTGTGCCAAGCGGCCATGCGCAGCCAGTCCAGCGCGTCAAGCTCACCCAGAAAGGGGTGGGGGAAGGTCCGTTCTGGATTGGGCGCCGCCCGCGCCCCGCTCAGCAGAGGCCCGGCGGCGGCGTGCCGTTCCAGCAGCGTCTCCAGGGCCTCGCCCGGTCCCGGTTCTGTTCCCGGCGGCGCGAGCCGTTTGCCCTGCGCGGTGCGGCCCGGCTCCAAGGGGACCGGGCGCAGCGGCCGCTCGGACAGCAGCAGGCGGACCACTCTTCCGGTGCCCTCATTGACCAAGATGGTGTGTTCGGCCTCCTGCGCGGGTGACCACGTTCGGCCCGGCATGGGCGTGTGCCAGTGGGGCGCAGCGGCCCGCATGGTCTGCGCGAGCGCCGCGAATTCCCGCTCGAGCTGTGCGCTGAGGCCTTCGGGCGTCGGGTAGGTGGCACGCAGCAGGGCGAGTTGCTCCTCGGAGCTGGGAAGGGTCATGGCCGCAGTGTACGCTTGGTTGACAAGGAAGGTCAGCTGCTGTAGGGTCATGCGGACCCGTACGGGTCCACTCTTATCCAGAGCGGCGTAGGGATCTGGCCCAGAGACCGCCGCAGCAACCGGCCCTCATCACGGCATCGGTGCTTGCCAGCCCGCTTGCGCCAACGATGGCTTTTTCCCCGCAGCGGGACCGATAAGAGAAGGGTCACCAGACGTTTGCGCGTCCCCTTCTCCGTTGCTTCGCCTCGGAAGGGGACGTTGTTGCGTTCCCTCCGGCTTTCTCCCGACGGAGGACCCCACCTTGACCGCCTCAGTTCCCCCGCCCGCCCTGGTCTTTGCCGGGGTCACCAAGACCTATCCCGGCCAGCCGTCTCCCGCCCTGCGCGACCTGCACCTCACCGTACCGCGCGGCAGCCGCACGGGCATCATCGGCCGCAGCGGCGCGGGCAAAAGCACGTTGGTCCGCCTGATCAGCGGCCTGGAAACCCCCGATACGGGGCAGGTGTGGGTGCAGGGCCAGGAGCTTGCTCGCCTCACCCCCGCCGAGCTGCGCCGGCGCCAGGCCCGCACCGGTCTGGTCTTTCAGCACTTCAACCTGCTTGCCCAGCGCACCGCCCTGGGCAACGTGACGCTCCCGCTGGAGCTTGCCGGGGTGCCCCGCGCTTCCCGGGAAGCGCGCGCCCGCGAACTGCTCGCGCAGGTCGGCCTGGGGGACCTCGCGCACCGCTATCCCGCTCAGCTCTCCGGTGGTCAGAAACAGCGCGTCGGGATTGCCCGCGCCCTTGCCCTGGACCCTGATCTGCTGCTCGCCGACGAGGCCACCAGCGCCCTGGACCCGGAGACCAGCGCGGGCATCCTGGCGCTGCTCACGGAGCTTCAGCGGGAGCGCGATCTCACCCTGGTGATCGTGACGCACCAGATGGACGTCGTGCGGGCCGCCTGCACCCACGTTGCCGTGCTTGACGCGGGGCGCCTGGTGGAGAGCGGCGAGACGCGCGGGGTTCTCGCCCAGCCGGCCCACCCCGTGACCCGCGCCCTGCTCGACGCGCACCGGCCCCAGGCGGAGCTGCACCCCGGCGAGACGCTGCGCCGCGTCAGCCTGCCTGATCTGGGGGGGCGCACCCTCATCACCCTCGGCGCGCTGGGGGCCCGCCTTGTGCAGGCCGACTCGCATCCACAGGGCGTGGATGCCTGGCTGGCCCTGCCCGAGGACGCCCCCGACCCCGAAGTTCGCCTGCGGGACGTGGCGCGCCGCGCCGGAGTTCACGAATGATCGAAAGCCTGCTTCCCCTGCTGTGGCCGGCCACCCTGGAAACCCTCCTGATGGTGCTTCCCAGCGCCCTGATCGCGCAGCTTCTGGGCACGCTTCTCGGCGTGGCGCTGACCCTCACCCGGCCCGGCGGC
The DNA here is from genome assembly GCF_000745175.1 of Deinococcus sp. YIM 77859. Lineage (NCBI taxonomy): Bacteria > Thermotogati > Deinococcota > Deinococci > Deinococcales > Deinococcaceae > Deinococcus > Deinococcus sp. YIM 77859. The sequence continues at coordinate 640,095 of NZ_JQNI01000002.1, read as the reverse complement.
CTGCGCCCACAGCCCCTCACCTTCCGGGTGCTTGACGCCGCTGTCAACGTGGGCCGCAGCCTGCCCTTCATCATCCTGCTCGTCGTGCTGATTCCCTTGACCCGCCTGATCACGGGCACCAGCATCGGCAGCACCGCGGCGACCGTGCCCCTCACCGTGGCGGCGATTCCCTTCGTAGCCCGTCTGGTCGACGGGGCGCTGCGCGACGTGCCCTACGGCGTGGTCGAGGCTGCTCGCGCGATGGGCGCGCGCACCGGTCAGATCGTTTGGAAGGTGCTGCTGCCCGAAGCCCGGCCTGCGCTGATTCACGCCTTTACGGTGATGCTGGTGAGCCTGATCGGCTACAGCGCGATGGCGGGAGCCATCGGCGGCGGCGGCCTGGGTGACCTCGCCATTCGCTACGGCTACCAGCGCTTCGAGACGGACGTGATGCTTGCCACCGTCGCCCTGCTGCTCGTGCTGGTACAGGGCGTGCAGTGGCTCGGTGACCACGTCGCCCGCCGCGCCGACCACCGCTGAAAGAGGAGCCTGCCATGCGCCCTATCCTGACCCTTTCTGCCCTGCTCTTCGCCTCCTTGGCCTCCGCCGGGACCCTGCGGGTGGGGGCCACCCCCGTCCCAGCCGGTGAGCTGCTGCAGTTTGTGAAACCGCTCCTCGCCAAGCAGGGCGTGAGGCTCGAGATCCGCGAATTCAGCGATTACGTCCAGCCCAACCTGGCCCTCGCGGACGGCAGCCTCGACGCCAACCTTTTCCAGCACGTGCCGTATCTGAACGCCTTTCAACAGAACCGGCCCCTGAACATCGTGCCGGTGAAGAACATCTACCTGCCGCCGCTGGGCCTCTACAGCCGTCGGGTCACCCGGGTGACCGAGCTCCGCCAGGGCGCGACGATCGCCATCCCCAACGACCCCAGCAACGGGGCGCGGGCCCTGCTGCTCCTCGAAAAAGCCGGCCTGATTCGCCTCAAGCCGGGCGCGGGCGTGACGGCCAGCCTGCGTGACATCGTCAGCAACATCAAACGGCTGAAGTTCCGTGAGCTTGAAGCCGCGCAGCTTCCCCGCTCGCTCGCGGACGTAGACGCCGCCGTGATCAACGCGAACTACGCCCTGGAAGTCGGCCTGAACCCCACCAAGGACGCGATTTTCCGCGAGAACAAAAACAGCGTGTACGTCAATGTCCTGGCCACCACGAGGGACAAGGCACGCCATCCCGACGTGCTCAAGCTTGCCGCGGCCCTCACCAGTCCCGAAGCCAAAGCCTGGCTGCTGAACAAGTACGGCGGCAGCATCATTCCCGCGTTCTAAGGAAGAGATATGAAAAAGCTTCTGACCCTTTCTGCCCTGCTCTTCGCCTCCTTGGCCTCCGCCGGGACCCTGCGGGTGGGAGCCACACCCGTGCCGCACGCAGAAATTCTCAACTTTGTCAAGCCTACCCTCGCGAAGCAGGGCGTGACGCTCGAGATCCGCGAATTCAGCGACTACGTCCAGCCCAACCTGGCGCTTGCGGACGGCAGCATCGACGTGAATTTCTTCCAGCACCTGCCGTACCTCAACGAGTTCCAGAAGAACCGGCCCCTTGGCCTCGTTCCCGGCGCGAAGGTGCACGTGGAACCCATCGGGCTCTACAGCCGCCGGGTAAAGAGCCTCAAGGAACTGCGTTCCGGGGCGACGATTGCCATTCCCAACGACCCCAGCAACAGCGGCCGCGCCCTGAAGCTGCTGGAGCGCGCCGGGCTCATTCGCCTCAAGCCCGGTGTGGGCGTCACCGCGACCGTGCGGGACATCACCACCAACCTCAAGCGCCTGCGCTTTCGCGAACTCGAAGCCGCGCAGCTTCCCCGCGCTCTCGCAGACGTGGACGCGGCGGTGATCAACACCAACTACGCGCTGGAAGCGGGCCTCAACCCCCTGAAGGACGCGCTCGTTCTCGAGGACAAGCGCAGCCCCTACGCCAACCTCCTTGTCGCCAAGCCCGCCACCCTGAAAAACCCCGACTACCTCAAGCTCGTCAAAGCCCTGCAGAGCCCCGAGGTGAAGGCTTTTCTCCTCAAGAAGTACGGTGGGGCCGTCGTTCCCGCCTTCTGATCGGCGGGAGCAGCTTCCCCGCGCTCATAACGTCAGGGCCAGCCCCACCGCTTCCACCAGTCCCCCTGCGTCCACGTGGGCGACGTGGTAGCGGGCGGCGGCCCGGGCCTCGGCCTCAGCGTTGCCCATGGCCACCGGGTGGCCGACCACTTGCAGGGCCGAGACGTCGTTGTGTCCGTCGCCCACCATCATCACGCGGGAAAGCGGCACCCCGTAGGCAGCAGCAACGCGGGTGACCGCGCTCCCCTTGCTCACCCCCGCGCGAGTCACGCTGATGAATGTCACGTCGGGCATCACCGGGCTGCCCGCCGGGTGCAGGTCCAGCCCCGGATGGGGTTCGGCTTGAACGGCCTCGGACTCCTCCAGCGGCACCACCCACTGTGCCCGCACCCGCGTGCCGGTGAGCTCCTGTGGGGAGCGCGGCACGTAGGGGAGGCCCAGCAGCTCCGCGTGCCGCCGCGCGAGGTCGCCGGGCTGCGTGATGCCGTACTCGCGATCGGTGTACACCTCCAGCAGGCGCCCCGTCTCCTGCGCGCGCGTGAGAAGCAGGTCCAGGCCCTCCGGCGGCAGCGGCTCCGAGAGGCTGGCGCCGCTTTCCACGTTCACCACCGACGCTCCGTTCTGGAAGACGTGCCAGCCGTCCGGGTCGAGCTTCTGGGCGTAGCGCAGCGCGTTTCCAAAGGCGGGACGGCCGCTACACAGCACGATTCGAATCCCGCGAGCACGCGCCTGAGCCAGAGCCGCCCACACGTCCTCCCGGACCGCGTTTTCGGTACCGACGAGCGTTCCGTCCACGTCCACACAGAGAAGACCCAGCATCCGGGCAGTGTACGCCCGGAGAAGGCTTAGGCGTGAGAAGGGGAGACCCCGTTGACGAAGGCACCCTCCTGCAAGACGGGCACGCAGGAGCTCACGTTCAGTTCTGCCGCCAGCGTCACGTCCTCCGGGAAGCCCCGACCCATCAGCTCCAAGCCTGACGCGCACCCGCTCAGCAGTTCCGGCAGCCGTTTCCGCAGGGCCTGGAACGTCGCTCGTGCGCCCGCCGCCTCCGGGGAAGGGGAGAGGCCCGGCGAGCGGCAGAGTGCCTCCACGACCGCGCCCGCCCCCAGGCTGTCTTCCAGAGCGGGCCGCAGCGTGCCGCCGGGCCACCTTTCCCCCGCCGGGACCACGAGAACCCGCGCAAAGCGTCCGCGCAGCCATTCGCCCACCGCTCCGGCGTTTCGCAGGCAGGCCGCGACCACCACGGCGCGGCTGCTCTCCTGGGCCAGCGCGCAGAGTGTTCCGCCATTGGGCGAGGGCAGAACCAGCCTCGTTCCCGGTGGAAGGCCCAGCAGCGAGGCGGGGGAGAGGGTAGGCCCGCCCGAGTCGCGGTCTCCTGCCAGCACGGCCCCCTGCGCCGCCGCGAAGGTGGCGGCCCGGGTGTCCCGCCAGCGGAAGGGCAGCACCGCCGCACCCCCGGACACGCCGACGTCCACGGCGGTGGAAAAGGACAACACGTCCACGATCACGACCGCGTCCGCCCACGGGGCGAGGTGCTGCACCCCGGGTTCACCCCATTCCAGTCGCACCCCGTGCTCGTCTTGCGCCCAGAACACGCCGCTACCCTTCCCGCGTCCAGGAGCCTTCCCGGTCCAGCACGGCCCGGCCGCCCACCCGCACCACCTGGCCCCCCAGCAGGACTTCGACCTCCACCTCGCCGGGCGTGCCCAGCGCGTGGCCCTGGTATACCACCCCGGCGGCGCGGTCGCCCCGCACGGGCAGGCGGCCTTCCCGGGCGAGCAGGGCCAGCAGGGCGCCCGCCGCGCTGCCGGTGACCGGGTCTTCCGGAATGCCGACGGCGGGGGCAAAGTCCCGCGCGGCAAAGCGGTTGACGCCCAGCGGGGCATAGGCGTAGACGCTGCTCACGCCCAGGCGGTCACTGAGGGCCTGGACATGTGCCAGATCGGGTTCCAGCCCGTCCAAAATGACCTGGTCGATCAGCGGCACAAAGACGCTCCAGAGCCCTGTGCTCGCCGCGGCCAGCGGCAGCCCGCGGTGCAGCATCCGCTCATTCAGGCCGAGGGCCTGCGCCAATTCTTGCCGCAGCTCCGGCGCGACCGAGCGCGACTCCAACTCGCGCTGCTCCATCCACACCCGCGTGGGGACGCCCGCTTCTGTCTCCAGCGTGAGCGGAATCTGTCCTACCAGCGTTTCCAGTGTGAGCGGCTCGCCTCTCCAGTCCCCCCGCTGCGCGAGCGTCAGCCCCAGCGCGACCGTCGCGTGCCCACAAAAGTCGATCTCCTGGGTGGGCGTGAAGTACCGCACCCGCACCAGGCCGTCCCCCATCCGCGTCACAAAGACGGTCTCGGGAGCTTCCAAAAAGGCGGCCAGCGCCTGCATCTCCGCTTCCGACAGGTGCCCGGCGTCCAGCACAACACCCGCGCGGTTGCCCTGTCCGGGCGTAGCGGTAAAGGCGCTGACCTCGCAGTACGCGATCATGCGGGCACTGTAGCGCAGTTGACGCAACAAAACTTTCACGACCAGACCAGTCGTGAAAGTATTCACCTTGTTCTCCCCAACCCGGTGCCTTAGGGTGACATGCGCGTCAGCATGCGCGGAAAGGGAATCGCCTCGCGGATGTGGTCGATGCCGGTGAGCCAGGCCACGACCCGTTCGAGCCCCATGCCGAAGCCCGCGTGCGGCACGCTGCCGTATCTGCGCAGGTCGAGGTACCACTCGAATGCGGAAAGGGGGAGGCCCTCGTGCTCGATGCGGGCGCGAAGGAGCTCGTACTCGTGGATGCGCTCGGAGCCGCCGATGATTTCGCCGTAGCCCTCGGGGGCGATCATGTCGTCACAGAGGGCCAGCCGCGGGTCTTCGGGGTCAGGCTGCATATAAAACGCCTTGATGGCGGCTGGATACCGCTCGACAATGACCGGGCGGTCAAAGTGGTGGCCCAGGATCGTCTCGTGCGGCGCGCCCAGATCGTCTCCCCACTCGACGGGCTGCACGTCCGCCCCCACGTTGGGGGGCAGGTCACCCGCCGCGATATGCTCGCGGATGATGTCGAGCGCCTCGCTGTAGGTGACGCGTGGAAAGTTGCCCTCGGCCGCCGGTCGTAGCCGGGCCAGGTCGCGGCCCAGCAGGGCGAGCTCGGTGCTGCATTCTTCGAGGACACGCCGCACGATGAAGCTCACGAGGCGCTCCTGAAGCGCCATGTTCTCCACGTGGCTGCTGGGGGCGACCTCCGGCTCGACCATCCAGAATTCCAGCAGGTGCCGCCGGGTCTTGCTCTTCTCGGCGCGAAAGGTCGGGCCGAAGGTGTACACCTTGCCAAAGGCGAGCGCGCCCGCCTCCGCGTGGAGCTGCCCGGTCTGCGACAGGTACGCCTCGCGCTCCCCAAAGAGGTCGATCTCAAAGAGTTCGGTGGTGCCCTCCGCCGCGTTGGGCGTAAAAAAGGGAGCGTCAAAGCGGATAAACCCTTCCTGATGAAAAAAATCCACAATCGCCCGCTCGACGCTGTCGCGCACGCGCAGGACCGCCCAGGGCCGCCGGTGCCGCAGCCACAGGTGCCGGTGGTCAAGCAGGAACTCGATCCCGTGCTCCTTGGGCGTAATGGGGTACTCGCCGCTGTTCTCCGCGTAGGGCGCGAGGTCCCGCACGCTGAGCTCGACCCCGCCCGGCGCGCGCTCGTCTGCTCGCACCTCGCCGGTGAGCCGCACCGCCTGCTCCTGCGTGAGGCGTTTGGCCGCCTCGAAGACCTCCGCCGTCACGTCGCCCTTGAACACGGTTGCCTGCACGAAGCCTGTTCCGTCCCGCAGCTTCAGAAACTGAATCTTGCCCTTGCCGCTCTTGTCTGTCAGCCACGCGCTGAGGGTGACCGTCTCGCCGACATGACCCTTCAGGTCACGGATAGAAACCGAAGCCATGGGCGGAATTATACGGGGCCGCTTCCCACGCCTTGCCGGTCCTAGACTGGGGCATGCCCGAGCCCCCCATCACCGTCGGCTTTGACCTGGGAACGACGGCCCTCAAGGCCGTGGTCTTCCGCGGAGCCCAGGAGCTTCACCGCCTCAGTTGCCCGTACCCGCTGCACAGTGACGCGCCCGGGCAGGCCACCCAGGCGCTGCCCGACCTCCAGCAGGCGTTTGCGCAGGCCCTTGCTGGCGTGGAGGCGTACTGCGCAGCGCAAAAGCTTCAGCCGCTGGCCGTGGGTCTGAGTAACGCCATGCATTCGCTGATCCTGATCGGTCCCCAGGGACCTTCGGAGGTGTACACCTGGGCGGACGGGCGCGCCGATACGGGCGGACACCCGCCCACCTTCCACCACGCGCGGACGGGTGTGCCGTACCACCCCATGACGCCCGCCGTGAAGCTCGCCTGGTTGCGGCGGACCCACAATCCCGACGCCTGGGAAGCCGTGAGTGGCGTCAAAGAAGAGATCTTAAAGCGCTATTTCGGCGTCTTCTGGACGGACGTGAGCACCGCCGCCGCCAGCGGGCTGATGGGCCTCAACGGGGCGTACGACCCGGAAGCCCTCGCCCTGGCCGGCGTCCGCCCGGAGCAGCTCCCAGCCATCCAGCCCACCACCGCCCCCCTGCCGCCCATGCGCGAGCCGCACCGGGGCCGCTATCCACGGCTTGCCGCCGCCCATTGGGTGATGGGTGCGAATGACGGCGTGACCGCCACCGAGGGCCTGGGCATCACGCGGCCCACCCAAGCCGCCATCTCGGTCGGAACGAGCAGCGCCATCCGCACCTTTGTGCAGACGCCGCTGCTCGACCCGGAGGCGCGCCTGTTTTGTTACCGCGCCGATGACCGTTACCTGCTGGGCGGTCCCAGCAACAATGCGGGCATCGTGTGGAACTGGCTGCGGGAGCACCTTGTGCTGCCCGGTGACCTCGATGACCTCCTGCACGGAACAGTGCCCGGCGCGCGCGGGCTGCTGTTTCTTCCCGCGTTGGCCGGGGAGCGCGCGCCGCTGTGGGACCCCTCCCTGAGCGGCAGCCTGCTGGGCCTGGGGCTTCACCACACCCCACGCGATATCGCGCGGGCAGGGATGGAGGCCGTCGCCCTGCACCTCGCCTGGCTGGCCGACCTGCTGCGTTCCCAGGTCGGCGCGCTGGACGAGGTTCGCGTGACCGGCGGTCTCACCCGTTCCCGCGCCTGGTTGCAGGTGCTGGCAAATGCCCTGGGCCAGCCCGTCAGCGTGTCGCAGGACGCCGACCTGTTCGAGGGGAGCGCCTTTGGGGCCGCGTGTCTCGCCGCTCGCAGTGCCGGAACCCCGCTCCCCACCGAACGCGCCTACGACCACATCGCGCCCAATGCCCAAGCGCCCCTGTACCGCACGCTCGGCCTGAAGTACCGCCGGACGGCGCTGGCCCTCCAGGCCCTCACGCACGAGCTTGGTCGCCTTTGATCTCAGGAGGACTCATGGAAGGTTTTACCCAGACGCTCGGCGCTCCGGCGCTCCTCGCCATCGGGGCGGCGGCGGTCACCCTGCTGCTGGTGCTGATCATCGCGCTGCGGCTGCATGCCTTTGTGGCGCTGATTCTGGTGAGCCTGCTCACCGCGTTTGCCACGGGACTTCCCACGGGGAGCATTGTGGACGTGCTGGTGAGCGGCTTCGGCACCACCCTGGGGTCGGTGGCGCTGCTCGTGGGGCTGGGGGCCATGCTGGGCCGCCTGATCGAGACGAGCGGCGGCGCAAGAACATTGGCCGAGAGCCTGATTGCCCGCTTCGGCGAGCGGCGCGCCCCCCTCGCGCTGGGCGTGGCCTCTTTGCTCTTCGGCTTTCCGATCTTCTTCGACGCGGGCCTGATCGTGATGCTGCCCGTCGTCTTTGCTGTGGCCCGCCGCCTGAACCAGCCGGTGCTGCGCTACGGCCTTCCCGCCGCCGGCGCTTTTTCAGTGATGCACGTGTTTGTGCCCCCGCACCCCGGCGCCGTGGCCGCCGCAGACCTGCTGGGGGCAGAGATCGCCACCCTGATCGGGGTGGGCCTGCTTGTCGCCTTGCCCACCTGGTTCCTCGCCGGCTACCTCTTTGGCCTGTGGGCCGGGCGCCGCTTTCCTCTGCCGGTGCCTGAGCTGCTCAGCGGCGGCCCGCTGGTCAGCGAGGAACCTCGCCGGCCTCCCAGTGCCGGAACCGTGATCGCCCTGCTGCTGCTGCCCCTTGTCCTGATCTTCGGCAACACCGGTCTCAGCGCGCTGGTGACCGCCGGTGCCGTCAGCGGTGAGAACGCGGCCGTGCAGCTCATTCGCCTGCTGGGCAACACCCCCGTCGCGCTGCTGTTCTCCGTGCTGGTCACTGCGGCGGTGCTGGGCGCATTTCGGGGCGTCGACCGAGTCACCATCGAGAAGCTCCTCGATTCGGCGCTGGGGCCGGTGGCCTCCGTCATTCTGATCACGGGTGCGGGCGGCATGTTCGGCGCGGTCCTGCGCGCCTCCGGCATCGGGGACGCTGTGGCCGCCAGCCTGGAAAACCTGGGCATTCCCGTGATCCTGGCCGCCTTTCTCATCGCCGCTGTCCTGCGGATCGCTCAGGGCTCGGCCACCGTGGCCCTGCTCACGGCCGCCGGTCTTGTCCAGCCTGCCGTGGCGGCGGCGGGCTATGCCGGCACCGACCTCGCCGCCGTCGTCCTCGCTGCGGCCGCCGGTTCTGTCGTGGTGTCGCACGTGAACGACTCCGGCTTCTGGCTGGTCGGCCGCCTGATGAATCTCGATCTCCCCACCACCTTCAAAACCTGGACCGTCATGGAGACCCTGATCGGCGTCATCGGCTTCGCGCTCGCTTGGCTTGTCTTTACGCTGGTCTGAGACATCCGCGCGGCGGGGACCAGCCAGCCCCCGCCGCGCGGAACAGGGTGTGGCCTCTAGCTCAGGGCGTGAGCGAGCGCGAGGACGTCGTCCACCTGTAGGCTCGCGCCGCCCACCAGCGCGCCATTCACATTGGGCTGGGCACAGAGGGCGGCGATGTTGTCCGGCTTGACGCTGCCGCCGTACAGCACGCGCAGCGCCGCAGCCTCCGGGCCGTACAGACCGGCGAGCGCCCCGCGCAGCGCCGCGGCCATCTCCTCCGCGTCGTCGGCGGTCGCCGTGCGGCCGGTCCCGATGGCCCAGACGGGCTCATAGGCCACGACGAGGTTGGCCTGGACACCCTCGGTGCTCGCGCGGAGCTGGTCGAGCGTGAAGCGGACGTGTTCGCCGCGCTCGCGCACGTCGAGCCGCTCGCCCACACACACGATGGGCGTGAGCCCGTGGGCCTGCGCCTGACGGGCCTTGGCCGCCACCACGGCGTCCGTTTCCAGGTGGTACTCGCGGCGCTCAGAGTGGCCCACAATCACGTAGGTCGCGTGCACGTCCCGCAGCATCGCGGCGCTGATCTCACCCGTGTAGGCACCGGCCGCGTGCGCGCTGACGTCCTGGCCGCCCACATCCACCCCGGCGGGCAGCAGCTCTTTCAGGCCGGGCAGGTCAATCGCGGGCGCCAGCACCGCGAGTTCTGCTGCGCTGCGGGTGTAGCGGCTGGCCAGCTCACGTGCCCACTCGCGGGCCTCGGTGGGCGTCTTGTTCATCTTCCAGTTCAGGGCGAGCAGGGTTCTGGGTTGGGTCACGGTTCTCCCTTGTCCTTCATCGCTTCCACGCCGGGCAGCGGCTTGCCTTCCAGCAGTTCTAGGCTGGCCCCGCCGCCCGTGCTGATGTGGCTGACCTTCTCCGCCTGCCCGCTCTGGTGTATGGCGCTCACGGAATCGCCTCCGCCCACCACGGTGTAGGCCTCCTCGTTCAGTGCCGCGATGGCCTGCGCGACCGCGTTGGTGCCGCCCGCAAAGGCCCCGAACTCAAACACCCCCATCGGGCCGTTCCAGAACACGGTCTTGGCCCCCTGAAGCGCCGCAGCGTACGCCTGGCGCGTCTGCGGGCCGATATCCAGCCCCATCCAGCCGTCGGGGATCTGGTCGGCGGGCACCACCTGCGTCTGCGCGTCGGGGGCGAAGCGGTCCGCCGCCACAGCGTCGGTCGGAAGCATCAGCTTGTCGCCGTACCGTTCAAGCAGCTGCCGCGCGTACTCGACCTGATCTTCTTCGACCAGGCTGTTCCCGATGTGCCCGCCGCGCGCCTGGATAAAGGTGAACATCATCCCGCCGCCGATCAGCATGCGGTCCACCCTGGGCAGCAGGTTCTCGATCACCCGGATCTTGTCGCTGACCTTGGCCCCGCCGATAATCACCACGTAGGGCCGCGCGGGGTTCGAGAGCAGGCGCGAGAGGGCCTCCACTTCTGCCTGAAGCAGCAGACCCGCCGCGTGCGGCAGGACCGACGCCACGCCGCTGACCGAGGCGTGCGCTCGGTGCGCGCTGCCAAAGGCGTCCAGCACAAAAGCGTCCCCCAACTGCGCCAGCCTCGCGACAAGCTCGGGGTCGTTCTTCTCTTCGCCCGGCTCAAAGCGCACATTCTCCAGCAGGGCCACCTCACCGGGCTGCAGCGCCTCCACCGCGCGCCGGGTCTCCTCGCTGCCGGGCAGGCTGGCGATGAACTTCACCGGCCGCCCCAGCGCCCTTTCCAGCACCGCCGCCACCGGCCGCAGGCTGTACTTCGCCTCCGGCCCGTTTTTGGGCCGCCCGAAGTGACTGATCAGCACGAGCGAGGCGCCCTCTGCGAGCAGCCGCCGCAGCGTGGGTAGGCTGGCCGTCACGCGCGTGTCGTCCTGCACCACGCCGTCCTTGACCGGTACGTTGTAATCCACGCGGACCAGCACACGTTTGCCTTGGACCTTCAGTTGGTCGAGGGTTTGCATGGTGCCTCCTTCAAGAAAAGAGGCGTGAGGGAAGCGACCCTCACGCCTTCGGCCTACCCTTTTTGCTGCACGAGCTGCACCAGATCGGCGATCCGGTTGCTGTAGCCCCACTCGTTGTCGTACCAACTGAAGAACTTGACGAGGTTGCCCATCGCCATGGTCAGGCCGCCGTCGATGATGGCGGAGTGCGGGTCGCCCACGATGTCCTGGAGGACGATGGGGTCTTCGGTGTACCGCAGGATGCCCTTGAGCCTGCCCTCGGCCGCCTCGCGGAAGACGGCGTTCACCTCGTCCGCCGTGACCTCGCGGCCCAGGATCACCACCACGTCGCTGATCGAGCCCACCGGTGTGGGCACCCGCAGGGACGTGCCGTCAAACTTGCCCTTGAGCTGCGGGTACACCTGCGAGACCGCCTTGGCCGCCCCGGTCGAGGTGGGAATGATGTTGATGGCCGCGGCACGAGCGCGGCGCAGGTCCTTGTGCGGCAGGTCGAGCACGCGCTGGTCGTTCGTGTAGGAGTGAACGGTGGTCATGATCGCCTTTTCGATGCCAAAGGCCTCGTCGAGCACCTTCATGGGCGCACCCAGGCTGTTGGTGGTGCAGCTCGCGTTGCTGATGATGTGGTGCGCCGCCGGGTCGTACTGCTCCTCGTTCACGCCCAGCACGATGGAGATGTCCTCGTTCTTGGCGGGCGCGGTGATGATGACCTTTTTCGCGCCGCCCGCCAGGTGCTTGCTCGCGCCCTCGCGGTCGGTGAAGATGCCAGTGGACTCGACGACCAGGTCTACGCCCAGCTCGCCCCATTTGAGGTTGGCCGGGTCGCGCTCCGCGAGCACCTGGATGCGCTGCCCGTTCACGGTGATGCTGCTCGCGTCGTACTCCACCGTGCCGTTGAAGCGGCCGGCGGTGGAGTCGTACTGCAGCAGGGTTGCCAGCGTCTTGGTGTCGGTCAGGTCGTTGATCGCCTCGACGTCCACGCCGCGCTCGACCAGAATGCGAAACACCAGACGCCCGATGCGGCCGAAGCCGTTGATGCCTACTTTCATGCTGCCTCCTCGTGCTGCTGTAGAGCACTGTGGGGCCCGCGGGTGCCCCACGCATCAGCGAGTGTAACCCACCTTTCCCGGCTGCCGTGTTTCGGCCGCCTGAACAGCCCGCGGCGTAGCATGGCCTCGGCAGGGGTGCAGGGCTTGCCCGCGCTTCCCGGAAAGGACAGGCACCCATGAAGAAGATCGACTGGCAGAACCTGGGCTTTGGCTACCTCAAGACCGACCTGCGCTACGTCTCGCGCTGGCGGGACGGCGCGTGGGACGCGGGCACCCTCACAGAGGACAACTGCGTTCACATCAGCGAGGGCTCGACCGCCCTGCACTACGGCCAGCAGTGCTTCGAGGGCCTCAAGGCCTACCGCTGCCGCGACGGCTCGGTGAACCTCTTTCGACCCGACCAGAACGCTGCCCGAATGGCGCGCAGCTGCGCCCGGCTGCTGATGCCGCCGGTGTCCAGCGAGCAGTTCATCAGCGCCTGCGTGCAGGTCGTCCAGGCCAACCTGGACTACCTTCCCCCCTACGGCACCGGCGGCGCGCTCTACCTGCGGCCCTACATGATCGGCGTCGGGGACAACCTGGGCGTGCGCAGCGCGCCGGAGTTTCTCTTCTCGGTGTTTTGCGTGCCGGTCGGGGCGTACTTCAAGGGCGGCCTGACCCCCGCCAACTTCATCGTTTCCCGCTACGACCGCGCTGCGCCCCACGGCACGGGGGCCGCGAAGGTGGGCGGCAACTACGCCGCGAGCCTCCTCCCCGGTCAGGAGGCCAAGGAACGCGGGTTTGCAGACGCGATCTACCTCGATCCCGCCACCCACACCAAGATTGAGGAGGTCGGTGCGGCCAACTTCTTTGGCATCACCCACGACGACCGCTTCGTCACGCCGAAGTCGCCCTCGATTCTCGCCAGCATCACCAAGGCCTCGCTGCTCCACCTCGCGCGCGAACGCCTGGGCCTAGAGACCGAGGAGGGTGACATCTTTATCGACGAACTCGGGCAGTTCAAAGAGGCCGGGGCGTGCGGAACGGCAGCCGTCATCACGCCCATCGGCGGCATCCAGTACGGGGACACCTTCCACGTCTTCTACAGTGAAACGGAGGTCGGCCCGGTCACCCGCCGCCTGTACGACGAGCTGACCGGCATCCAGTTTGGGGATGTCGCTGCCCCCGACGGGTGGATTCTCAAGGTGGAGGAACGGGGCATCTTGCCTCTCCCCAGTCCCTAGAGTGGCCCCATGCTCCGCAGGAGGTGGCCCCCGCTGTGGACTCGGGGGGCGCGCCTCCTGGCGGCGTGCCTGACCCTGGTCGCCGCGGGCCTGTACCCGCTGCGGACGCTGCCGCTTGTGCCCGCGGCCCACGCGCCCGCGCACCATTCCAGTCCGGTATCTGCTCCAGAACACGCCCACTGCCTGTTCTGCCTCACCGGGGCCTTTGCCACTGCGCCCCCGCCGGGGCCGGTCCTGCTCCCCGCGTGCCCCAGCGTGCCGGACCGGCCCATCCTCGTGCTGCGGCTGGCCGCCGCGCCCGCGGGCCTGCCGGACGCGCGCGCTCCTCCGCAGCGCTGAAGCCGTGACCTGAGTTTCCGACGTCTCGCCTTCAGCTTGAGGAGATCCTATGCAACGTATTTTGGCCCTGCTGCTTGCGCTGTGCCTGTCCGTCGCCGCCGCCCACGCCACCATTCGCACCGAGAGCGGCCTCACCGAGTCTGCCGCGGCAAAGATCGAAACCTACCGCCTGAACGTCCCCAGCGAGAAAAACATCAGCACCACCCAGATCCGCCTGATGGTGCCCGCCGGCGTCACCGTCACCCGCTTCCAGGTCACGCCCGGCTTTGTCCGCACGGTCAAGGTCAATGAGGCCGGTCTGGTGACCGAGGTCACCTGGCGGGGCCGCATCGCGCCCATGGAGTACGCCCGCTTCTTCTTCCAGGCGGTGAATCCCGCACAGCCTGGCCCCCTCGTCTGGAAGGTGTACCAGACCTACGCGGACGGCTCGGTGGTCGCCTGGGACGACAGCGATCCAGAAAAGACGCCAGCGAGCCGCACCACCGTCCGGTGACCCGGAGAACCGATGCGCGCGCTGCTTGCTCTGCTGACCGCCCTCACCCTGGGCACGGCCCTCGCCCATACCGAGGTCACCGGCCTTTTTCCCGCTCACGGCGCCCACGTGAGCGCGCCCAAAGCCGTCACCCTCACCTTTGGCGAGCCCGTCAACCTGCGCTTTTCTGTCTTCAAGGTCGTGCCGCTTCCCGCCGGGGCAGACCCCGCCAAGGAGGCCGCCGCCGTCCTTGCCCGCCGAGATGACGCGGCGCTGCGGGTCGATACGGCCCCGCGGCTCAGCGGCATGGCCACCCGAGTCACGCTGCCCCTGCGCGCGGGCCTGAAGCCGGGCGCGTACCTGACCGTCTGGCGGCTGCTCTCGGCCGACGGCCACCTGGTGAGCGGGCACGCCGTCTTCTACGTGCGGTAACGTGCTGCTTCTCGCCACCGCTCGCGGTCTGACCTTTCTCGGCACGCTGCTGCTGGTCGGGGGCGTCTTTGCCCGCCGAGCGCTGACGCCCGCCCATCCGCCGCGCCGCTGGCTGGGCCTGGGGTTGACGCTGCTGCTGCTGGGGGCCGCCCTGGAGCTGGGCGGAACGCTCGCGGCGCTCGGCTTTCTGAGCGCCGCCGACATCCTCGCCTATCTGACGGACAGCGGTCCGGGCCGCGCCGCCCTGACCCGGCTGCTGGGCGCGGCTCTGCTGCTCGCGGCAGAGCTGTCACCCTGGCCCGCGGTTCTCGCGCTGCTCGCCGCCCTCACCGTGCTGTGGGGCCAGGCGGGGGGGGACACGGGGCGCGCACGGCCTCCTGCTGCGCCTCCTGACCGCCGGGCACGCGGGGGCCATGGCGCTTTGGTTGGGCGGCGTGCTGGCGCTGCTCACGCATCCTGCGCCCACCGCCGCCCTCGCGCGGCGCTTCACCCCGGTCGCCCTGACCAGCGTGGGCCTGCTCGCGCTGACCGGGGCAGTCCTGATCCCCGCCCACGCGGGGAACGTCCTCACCCTGCCGGACAGCGGCTATGGGCGCACGCTGCTGCTTAAGCTCGCTGGCGTAGCCCTGGCGCTGCTCGCGGCCGCCCGCGTACGGCGGGCCTTGACCCGCCCACGGCTCGCCCTCGAGGCGCTGCTGCTGCTCGCCGTGCTGGGCCTGACGGCCGCGCTGGGAAGCATGCCGCCCCCCGTGCACACCGGGCATACGCTCCTGCCCTGAAGTTCCCCTGCTCAGACGCCCGCCCGCTGCACCGCCGGGGCGGGCGTCATACTGTGCCCCATATGGCGTATTCGCTTCTCGTGATGAAGTTCGGCGGCACCAACATGCAGGACGCCCAGGCGATCCGGCACAGCGCCTCCCTTGCGGCGCGCAGCATCAAAGAAGGCGTGAAGGTCGTGGTGGTGGTGTCCGCCATGGCGGGCGTCACCAACCAGCTGTTGCGCCTCGCTGGCGCCGCGCAGGGCGGAGACATCGCCGCGGCGAACGACGAGATCGCGCTGATGCGGACCCGCCACTTCGCCGCCGCCCAGGACCTCGGCGCAGCGCCCGACAGCGAGACGGTGCGCGAGCTGCGCGAGCTGCACGAGACGCTGCGCCAGGCGGTGTACGGCGTGTACCTGCTGCGCGAACTCACCCCCCGTTCACGTGACCTGATCGTGGCCTTTGGTGAACGCCTGAGCGCCCCGCTGATGAGCCTGGCGCTGGAGGCGCAGGGCATTCGCGCCCACCACCTCACCGGCGGCCAGGCGGGCATCCTCACCGACGCGCACTTCGGCAATGCCCGGCCCCTGCCGACCACCTACGAGCGGGTGCGCGACCGCCTCAGCGGCCTGCTCGCCGCGGGTGTCACGCCGGTTGTCGCGGGCTTTATGGGCGAGACGGAAGGCGGCGCCCTCACCACCCTGGGGCGCGGCGGCACCGATTTTTCCGCCACCATCATCGGCAAGGCCCTGCACGCCGACGAGGTCTGGGCCTGGAAGGACGTCGACGGCGTGATGAGCGCTGACCCCCGCGTGGTCAAGGACGCCCGCAACATCGAGGTTCTCAGCTACGGCGAGGTCATGGAACTCGCCTACTTCGGCGCCAAGGTTCTGCACCCCCTGGCGGTGACGCCCCTGCAGGACAGCGGGATTCCGCTGCGTGTGAAGAGTGCGGCCGACCCCGACTTCCCCGGCACCCTGGTCCAGGAAGCTCCCCACAACGAGGCCGGGCACCCGGTCAAGGCCGTGACCGCCATCCGCCACGTGAGCATCATCAACGTGACGGGGGCGGGCGTGCTGGGCGTGCCCGAGGTCGTCGCCAGCCTCTTTGGCGCGATTGCCCGCGAGAACATCACCCTGCTGATGGTCTCGCAGTCGAGCTCCATGAGCAATGTCTCGCTGGCGGTGCAGAGCGCAGACGCGGCCCGCACCCTCGCGGCGCTGCGCCGCAGCATGAGCGGTGAGCTGCGCGTCGAGGAGCAGCCTGGGGTGGCTGTGCTCGCCATCGTAGGCGCCGGCATGCGCGGGCAAAAGGGCGTGGCGGCACGCCTCTTCGGGGCGCTGGCGCACAACGACGTGAACATCCTGATGATCAGCCAGGGCTCCAGCGAGCTGAACATCAGCGTCGCCATCGAGGACGCGCAGGTCGAAGGTGCGACCCGCGCCGTTCACGCCGCCTTTCACCTGGGTGAACCCGCGGCGGCGGCCGACTGATCCGGACTTCAGGAAAGCGCTGGAGATGTCCGGCGTACTCCTGCTGATCGCGGCGCTGCTGCGCTACATCCGCCTGTACCTGCCGGGCCTGCGCCTCGGGCTGGGCCTCACGCCATAGGCTGTCCCAGCGGTCTAGGCGCTATGGCCGCGCCGTGCGTGGAGACTGCCGCAGCTGTGGCCAGCGCCGCGCGAGAATCAGGTACAGGCCCGCCACCCAGGCAACCGAGGCCGCAAAGCCCGCCAGCACGTCCGTGGGGTAGTGCACGCCCAGATAGTTACGGCTGAGCCCGACCGCAAAGGCCCAGATGAAGCCCAGCACGGCGGCGGGCCAGCGCCAGCGGGTGTGCCAGAACACCAGCGCCAGCGCGTAGCCAAAGGCCATGTTGCTCATCGCGTGTCCGCTGGGAAAGGAAAAGCCGGGTTCGGTCAGCAGCGCGACGAGTTCGTCTGGGCGGGGCCGCTGGAAGATCAGTTTGGCGAGCACGTTCAGCAGCGTCGCTCCGGCCACCCCCATCACCAAAAAGGCGGCGTGCGCCCGCGCTCCCAGCCACCACAGCCCAAGCGCGACACTCGCGGTGACAAAGGGCAACACCTCCACGCCCCCCAGGAGGGCGAGCGCCTGGGCCGCGCGTGTCAGCCCCGGCGTGCGCTGCGCCGCGTACCAGGCCAGAATCGCTCGGTCCCACGCGAACCCGCCGTCTTGGAAGACGTCTTCGGTCAGGTCTGCAAGCAGCAGCAGGGGCACCAGCACGCCCAGCAGCAGCAGCGCCAGCTGCCGCCAGTTCCGCCGCAGCAGGTCGGGAAGGTCACGGCGCATCCCCCCACTGTAGACAGGGCAGGCCGGCGTGGTCACAAGGAAAACGTTTAGCCTTGCCTACACGGGCGCGCTGCCGTGCCGCGCCTGCCGTGCCGTCAGGTGGGCTTTGACGCTCTGCGCCGCCCGCAGCGTCATCCCCGGCACCCGCGCGATCTCCTCGACCGGGGCCTGCGCCAGCTCTTCCAGGGAGGTGAAGTGCTCGAGCAGCGCGTCCCGCCGTTTCTGGCCGATGCCCGGCAGGTCGTCGAAGACGCTGCGCAGCATTCCTTCCCCCCGCAGCTTGCGGTGATAGCTCACCGCGTAGTGGTGTACCTCGTCGCGCACACCGATGAGCACGCGCAGCGCCGGATGCGTGTGCGGCAGCAGCAGCTCGCCGTTCGCGCCCACCTCGGTGCCGCCGGTGAGCCACCACTGCGCCCCGTACCGCCCCGGCAGGATGATCCGCTCTTCCCGCTTGGCCAGGCCCACCACCGGCACCCGCACGCCCGCTTCTCGCAGCGCGTCCAGCGCGGCATTCACCTGTCCGCGCCCCCCGTCGATCAGGATCAGGTCGGGAAGGGGCAGCTTGTCGGCCAGCGTTCCGGTAAAGCGGCGCAGAATGGTCTGCCGCATCGCGGCGTAGTCGTCGGGTTGCGTCAGCCCCCGCACCTTGAAGCGGCGGTGCTCCCCGCGCCGCGCCCGGCCGCCCTCGAACACCACCATGCCGGAGACGATGTTCGTTCCGAACAGGTTGGAGTTGTCAAAGCCCTCGATGCGCCAGGGCCGCTCGGGAAGGGCCAGCACCTCGCGCAGCGCGTCCAGGCCCGGATGATCGCCGCGCCGTTCCAGCAGCGCCAGCTCGGATTCCAGCCCCGTGACGGCATTGCGCTGCGCCATCTCGATCAGGTCCACCTTGTCGCCGCGCTTGGGCGCGCGCATCTCGACCTTTCGGCCGGCTTGTTCGCTTAAAAAGGCGCTCCACACCGGGGCGTCCTCGAACTCGGCGGGAAGCAGGATCAGGGGCGGCACGTGCGTCGCCTGGGTGTAGTAGTCCTGCACAAAGGCCCCCAGGATCTCCCCCACGTCACCCCCGCCCGCCGCATCGGTGAGAAAGCGCTTGTCACGGCCCACCACGCGCCCGCCGCGCAGCCGAAACAGCTGCACCATCGCGTACTCCCCGGCCTGCGCCACCCCCAGGAAGTCCAGGTCCGTCTCCTCGCTCATAAAGGCGTGCTGCTCGGTTCCGAACAGCTTCTCCACGGCCTGCACCCGGTCACGCAGGCGGGCGGCCTGCTCGAAATCCTGCGCCCGTGCCGCCGCCCTCATCTCCTCCTTCAGCCGCTCGATCACCGGCCCGGCCCGGCCCTCCAGCAGCGCGCGCACGTCCTCCACCACCCGCGCGTACGCCTGCGGGTCCGCCGCGTCCACGCACGGCCCCAGGCAGCGGCCCATGTGGTAATTCAGGCAGGGCCGCGGCTTTTTCTGGAGGGGGAGCCCCGAATTCTTGCGCAGGGGAAACATGGTGTCCACGAGGTGCTTGACCCGGCGCACCGCGGAAGCGTCGGGGTAGGGGCCGTAGTAGCTCGCCCCGTCCTTGAGCACCCGGCGCGTCACCAGCAGCATAGGAAAGGGCTCATTCGTGAGCTTCAGGAAGGGGTAGTGCTTGTCGTCCTTGAGCAGCACGTTGTAGTGCGGGCGGTGCTGTTTGATCAGGTTCGCTTCCAGAATCAGCGCCTCGACCTCATTGCGGGTGGTGATGAAGTCCAGGCTGTCCGCCAGGGCCGTGAACTTCCCACTCTTGCCCCCCGCCTTGAAGTGCTGGGCGACCCGCGAACGCAGGTTCACCGCCTTCCCGATGTAGATCGGCGTGCTCCCCTGACGGAAGATGTATACGCCAGGCGATGGGGGCAGCACGGGCAGGTCGTCGAAATGCACGCCTCAGGATAGGGGAGAACGTCCCCGCGCACCGTAACGCTACGCTGAGGGCCATGACAGCCACCCGCCTCTTTCTCGTTCGCCACGGTCAAACCGCCAGCAACGTCGCCCAGACTCTCGGCGCGAGCCACGACGACCCCCTGAACCCTACGGGGGAGGCCCAAGCCCGTGCGCTTGCGGGCTGGCTCGCTGGCCTGGCGCTTCCCGCCCCGCGCGTCTACGCCAGCGCCTTTCGCCGCGCCCGCCAGACGGCGCAGGCCATCGCCCACGCCCTGGATGTGCCCGTGACCGTGCTTGACGGCCTCCACGAGATCGAGGTTGGCCCCGCCTGGCTGGGCCGCCCCTACGCCCACCTCCTCACCCATGCCCACGAGCTGGAGTTGCCCGGCGGGGCGTTCGGCTTCGCGGGAGGAGAGACGCTCGAGGGGGTCGCCGCCCGCTTCCTGGCGGCGCTCGAGCAGCCCCTTGCCCTTCCCGGGACCCCCATCGTCGTCTCGCATGGCGGAGCGCTTGCCGCCGCCCTGGCCCACCTGCTGTCCGCCGATATTCGCGAAATCTGGCGTGACCGCCGGTATACCCACCCCAACACCGCGGTGACGGAACTGCAAAGGAACGGACAGCGCTGGCAGGTCGTGCGCCTCGCCGACACCCCACACCTGGAAACAAAACATTCACGAGCCGGTTTATCGTGAATATTTTCACTTACACCAGAAAGGGGAGAGCGTTCCCTCCCCCAGCGCTTACGCTTCTGCCTGCACGCTGATGCCCAGTTCGGCCAGCTGCGCCGGAGAAACGGGGGAGGGGGCCCCCGCCATCAGGTCCGCGCCCCGGTTGTTCTTGGGAAAGGCGATCACCTCGCGAATACTCGTGGCGCCGCTCATGACCATGATCAGGCGGTCAAAGCCCCAGGCGATGCCGCCATGCGGGGGCGTGCCGTACGCCAGCGCCTCGAGAAAGAATCCGAACTTCTCGCGTGCCTCTTGCTCGCTCAGGCCGATGGCCGCGAACATCTTTGCCTGCACCTCGGGGTCATGGATGCGGATGCTGCCGCCACCCACCTCATAGCCGTTGAGCACCAGATCATACGCCTGCGCGCGGATCTCGCCCTGCCGGTCTGTGCCGAACAGCGGGAGGTCCTCCGGGTGGGGCGCGGTAAAGGGGTGGTGCATGTAGGTCCAGCCCCCGCTTTCCTCATCGAATTCGAGCTGTGGGAAGTCCACCACCCAGGAGACGTGGAAGCGGGGACCGGCGGCAGCGAGGTGAAAGAGGTCGCGCAGCGCGAGCCGCACCGCCCCCAGCGCCGTCACGGCCCGCTTCCACTCGCCCGCCGCAAAAAGCAGCGTGCCGCCCGGCGCCACGCCCGTGCGCTCGATCAGCTCTGCCGCCTGCTCGCTCACAAACCGGCTGATGCCGCCGCCCACGCCCGCCCCCTCACGCCGCAGCCAGGCCAGCCCCTTGGCGCCGTTGTGCTTGGCCACCCGCTCCAGCTCGTCGATCTGTTTGCGGGTCAGTTCGGGGGCGGCGAGCACCTTGACCGTCTCCGCGTCCGCAAACGCCTTGAATTCGCCCCCCCGGAAGAGGTCCGTCACGTCCACAAAGCTCAGGTCAAAGCGCAGATCCGGCTTGTCCGAGCCGTAGCGGTCCATCGCCTCGCGGTACGAGAGGCGGGGGAAGGGGAGAGGCAGCGCCTCGCCCAGCACCTCGCGGAAGACGTGGGCCAGCAGCCGTTCCTGCACGTCCAGCACGTCGTCTTGCGTCACGAAACTCATCTCCATATCGAGCTGGGTGAAGTCGGGCTGGCGGTCGGCCCGCAGGTCCTCATCTCGGAAGCAGCGAGCAAACTGGTAGTAGCGGTCTACCCCCGCGATCATCAGCAGTTGCTTGAACAGCTGCGGCGACTGCGGCAGGGCGTAGAACTCGCCGGGGTTCAGCCGTGAAGGCACCAGGAAGTCACGCGCGCCCTCCGGGGTGGAGCGCGTCAGCATGGGCGTCTCCACCTGCACGAACCCCGCAGCGTCCAGAAAAGCCGTCACTGCCGCCATCGCCCTGCTCCTCAGCCGCAGGTGGCGCTGCATCTCGGGGCGGCGCAGGTCGAGGTAGCGGTACTTCAGGCGAATCTCCTCGGCCACCCCTTCGCCCTTGTCGAGCTCGAAGGGCGGAGTCTTGGCGCGGCTCAGCACTGTGACGCGCGAGGCGATCACCTCGTAATCCGCCAGCCCCCCTTTGCGCTGCCCTTCTGGCCGAGGCTGGAAGCGGCCTTCCACCTCGAGCACGTCCTCGGCACGAACGGTGTCGGCCTCGGCAAACGCGGGGGCATTCGGCTCCACCTCGACCTGTACGGTGCCCGAGCGGTCGCGCAGCTCGAGGAAAATCAGCCCGCCCAGGTCGCGGCGGCGACTCGCCCAACCTTGCAGCGTCACGGTCCGGCCCACAAAGGCCTCGTTGAGTTCTCCGATATAGCAGGTGCGTCTCATGTCAGGTGTCCTTGCAGAAAGAGGCTGAGGTCATGGGTCGGGACGGTGTGCTGCCTTCCGGTCGCGAGCTCCTTGAGCGTGATCACGTTCTGCTCGACCTCCTCGGAGCCGATCAGCGCAGCGAAACGGGCGCGGCGGCGCTCGGCCTCCCGAAAGATGGTCCCCGGCTTCATCGCCCGGTACGCGAACTCCGCCCGGGCCTGCGCGCGAACCGCGAGCGCGACGGACGCCGCCAAGGACACGTTCTCCTCATCAAGCGCGGCGACAAACAGCAGCGGCCCGGCGGGCTCGGGAAAGGGCACACCCTCAGCCTCCAGCGCAAGCAGCAGCCGCTCGATGCCAAAGGCCCAGCCGATACCGGGTACCTCCGGCCCGCCCAGTTGCGCGCTCAGGCCGTCGTACCGGCCACCCCCCCCCAGCGCCGACTTCGCCCCCACCTGGGTGTGGTGCAGTTCCCAGGCGGTGCGGCGGTAGTAGTCCAGTCCGCGCACCAGAGAGGGGTCAATGTCAAAGGGCACGTTCCAGGCCGTCAAGTACCGCTGCACCGCCTCGAAGTGGCGGCGCGCCGCCTCGCCCAAGAAGTCGAGCATCGGCCTGATTCCCAGCTCGCCCAGCAGCGCCTGATCCCCCTCGCTCTTGGAGTCCAGGATGCGCATGGGGTTGCGGGTGAGACGGTCGCGGGAGTCGTCCGAGAGGTGCTCGGCGTGCGGGGTCAACAGGTCGCGCAGGTAAGCGTTGTACGCCTCGCGGTCCTCGGGGTCACCGATAGACCCGAGCTTGATGTGCGCGCCCTTCAGGCCCAGCTCGCGCACGACCTCCCACATCAGCCAGATCGCCTCGGCGTCAACCAGCGGCTCTGCCGAACCAAGCACCTCGTAGTCGACCTGGTGAAACTGGCGCAACCGGCCCTTTTGCACGTTCTCCGCACGGAACATCGGGCCGTGTGTCCACAGCTTGAGGGGCGCCGGAAGCTGCTTGAGGCCGTTCTGAAGGTACGCGCGCACGATGCTCGCGGTGCCTTCCGGGCGCAGCACGTACCCGCCGTGATCCCCGAAGTAGTACACCGTGAACATCTCCTTGCGGACGATGTCGGTCGAGCCGCCCACGCCGCGCCGCACGAGTTCGGCTTCCTCAAAGAGCGGCGTCTGAACAAACTGCGCGCCGGCCCGTTCCAGCACGCGCCGCGCCGCGTCCTGCACGTAGACAAAAGCCGACGCCTGCACGTCGCGCGAAAGCTTGGGCGTGCCGTCGGGGAGGTGGTCTTGGGTGCCCTTGGGGCGTTGAAGCGCCATAACCCTGGGAGTTTAGCAGCCGGCACCAACAAACGCCCCGTTGAGCGTCAGGGGGAACGCAGGCTTGGAGAAGCGTGGCTGCACGCCAGCGCTGAGGGCTGCCAGCCCAGCGCATCGAAGAAGCCCTGCGCGAGTTCAAAGAGTCCTGGGCGGTCTAGCGCACGCTGTACGGCAGCCCGGTCGAGCGCAGTCCGCCCACTTCCACAAACAGCCACGAGCCGCCAACGGGCGCGTCCGCCGGAATGGTCAGCACGATCTCGCTATCGGTCCAGGAGCGAACGGCCGAGGCGGGGAAGACGTAGCCGCCCGCGCCGTTTGCGTCCGCACCCAGGCGCACCCGCCCGTTCGCCGGGCCGCCCAGGTACCGGCCCTGGAGGGTGAGGGTGCCGCCCCGCGGGGCGGGTTCCGAAACCTTGAGCAGAACGGGCGTGACCGTCACGCCGCTTCCCACCTGCTGACGCGGCGCACACGACGCCAGCGCCCCCACAAACAGTAAAGAAGCAAAGAAGAAACGCACCATAGCAGCAGCCTCCGTGCGGGCAGTCTAATGAGCCCGCCATGACGGGTCAAACCACCCCCCCCGAAGCTGCCTCCGCCCTAGAGGGCAAACGCGTTCTGATCGTCTTTAACCCCCGCAGCGGGCAGGGCGAAAGCACGCTGCCGGACTTCGTGGAGCGCCTGGAGGCGGGCGGCGCGCAGGTGACCCAGCGGGAGCTGCAGCCGAACACGCCTTTGCCCGAGTATGTCCACGACCTCGAGCGGTATAGCGTGCTCGTCGCGGCGGGCGGGGACGGCACCGTCAGCAGCCTGGCCTACGCCGCCCGCTACAAGAACGTGCCGCTGCTCGCGTATCCCGCGGGCACCGCCAATCTGATCGCGCAGAACCTCGACCTGCCGCGCGATCCCGCCGAACTCGCTCTGGTCGTCGCCAGCGGACACACCGTACGGGTCGACCTGGGCGAGATCGAGGTGAAGGGCGAGAAGAGCGGCTTTGCCATGCTGGCGGGCGCGGGTGCGGACGCCGCGATGATCCGCGACTCGGAAGACCTCAAGGAACGCTTTGGGGTGATGGCCTATGTGCTGAGCGCGATGAAACAGCTCAACCCCAAAAAGACGCGCTTTCACCTCGTGATCGACGGGGAAAAACGTACCTTTGAGGGCATCGGCGTGATGGTCGCCAACTTCGGCATGGCCAACTACCGCCTGCCCATCACCAGCGACATCAGCCCCAGTGACGGCCGCTTCACGCTGGTGCTGCTCAGGGCCGGCAACATCCTGCGCCTGGTGCCCAACCTGATCGATTCCGTGCGCGCCAAACTGAACCTGGGTGACCCCGTCTTCAGCGGCAACCTGGAAACCCTGACGGCCAAAACCGTCACCGTCGACGCCGACGAGCCCTTTCCTTTGCAGTACGACGGCGAGCTGCACGTAGAAACCACGCCCTTTACCGCCCGCATTCTGCCCGGCGCGATCCGGTTTCTCACACCGGTGCGCAAGGCCGATCTGGACACCTGAAACGCCCCTGGGCTCCGGCGACCTCCCATACTCCACAGAAGTGAAATTATCCGGAGTATAATGGTGCTATGTCCGCTCCCCCTGGAACTGCCCTGCTCCTGGCCAGCCGCTGGAGCAGCCCCGAAAACCGCCGCCGCGAGGGCTTGCGCGCGGCCCATGCCCAGGACCAGGACACCTTGATCGACCTCATGACGACCTACCTGCGGCTCAAGTCCAGCCGCAAGGGGCGCACGAGCGCGCTCACGCTGAAAGCGTACGCGGAATCGGTCCGGCAGTTCTTGGCCTTTACCGGCCCGCCCGAAGCGCCGAGTCGGGCGCTCAACCAGCTCAGCGCCGAGGATTTCGAGGTGTGGCTGCTGCAGATGCAAGAAGCGGGGCTGAAGCCGGGCACAGTCAAACGTCACCTGTACGGGGTCCGCAACCTGATGAAGGCGCTGGTGTGGGCCAACGTGTTGCGGTCTGACCCCAGCGCGGGTGTGTCGCCGCCCGCTGATCCGACGCCCGCACACGCGAAGAAACGGGCGCTGACGCAGGCGCAGATGCGGGCCCTGCTGGCCCTTCCCGCCACGCTGCATCCCCAAGATGGGGTGCGGGCGAGCCGTGACACGCTGCTGCTGGCGCTGGGGGGCACGCTAGGCCTGCGGGCAGCGGAAATTGTGGGGCTGGACGTCACGGATGTGGACTTCGCCGGGGGGGCTCTCACCGTACGGGGCAAGGGGGGCAAGACGCGGGTGGTGCCGCTGCCCGCCGGGGTGAGGACACTTCTGGAACGTTGGTTGCTGGCTCGGCGAACGGTAGGCGGGGCCGGAACAGCGCTGCTGGTCTCGCTGTCTCGGGCGAATGCCGGCAAGCGGCTTTCCACAGACGGTGCCCGCTTCATCGCCCACGCCTACTACCGCCACCTTGGGCTTCCGCCTGAGCTGTGGGGCCTGCACACCCTACGGCGCACCGCGGGGACGCACCTCTACCGCGCGACCCGTGACCTGCACGTGGTGGCCGACCTGCTGGGCCACGCTTCGGTGAGTACCAGCGCGATCTACGCCAAGATGGACGTGGACGTGCGCCGTGAGGCGGTGGAACGGGTCGAGCGGCTACGGGCCGGGGAAGAGTGACCCTCTCCCCCGCTCGCGGTCCCGGCGGTCCAGTCGGACGCCGTAGCCCACCATCAGCGCGGCCAGCAGCAGGGCGGGCAGGTCGCCCACTCGGGTGTAGACGGTCTGCCCGCTCAGCAGTCGCGGACGAACGTGCAGCGCTCCTTCCCCTGCGGTGAGAAGGCGGCGGGGCCTGCCCAGGTCGTCCACGGCTCCAGCAATGCCCCTGTTCACGCTGCGCACCACCCAGCGCCGGGTCTCGATGGCGCGCACCCGGCCCATCAGGAAATGCTGCTGTACCCCCCAACCGTCGTACCAGCCGTCATTGCTGGGATTGACCAGGAGTTGCGCGCCCCCGCGAACAAGCGTGCGGGCCACCCAAGGAAAGACGCTGTCGTAGCAGATGTACGTGCCGTACGAAACGCCATTCAGGGCGAGAGGGCGCAGGTCGTGGGCGGGGGTGAGGCTGCCCAACTGAAAGCCAACCGCCTGCTCGATCAGGCCGTAGGCGGGCCGGAGGGCGGCGTAGAGGGGAAAATACTCCCCAAAGGGCACCAGACGGGCCTTGACGTTGCTTCCCAGAACCCGGCCCGCGGCGTCCACCGCAACGGCGACATTCTGGTTGGGCTGGAGGGTCCGCAGGCCGCTGACTCCGGGGCCGGGGAACTGCGGAAGCACCTGGGGCAGACGGCTCGCCGTCATGGCGGTCTCGCTCCACACAACGGGCTCAGCGGGCGAGCGGACGGCGCTGAGCGCGCGCTGAACGGCGAGCTGCTCTTCCTCACTGAGCTGCCGCGTGGCCCGGCCAAAAGCGTCGAAGTCGGTCCGCAGCACGAGCAGGGGCTGTTCGGGCCCTTGCCCCGGCACTCGGGTAATCCCGTAGGCCAGGGCCGCCAGCCAGGCAAAGGTGACCAGGCGGTGCGGCCAAGGGCTTCCCCAACGCACGCTGACAAAGGAGGCCGCCGTCGCAGTGACCAAGACGCTGGCGAGCAACACGCCGCCCAGGTCGGCGATCTGGATGGCGGGTGTGGGGAGCAGGCTGTAGCCCAGCGTCGGCCAGGGAAAGGCGAGGGGGCCCAGGAAGCGCAGCCCTTCGAGCAGCACCCAGCCGCCCGCCAGGGCCCAAACCCGGGCTGTGGGAAGGCGGACCAGGCGCGCGGCGAGGGCGGCCACCGCGGCGAACAAGGCACCCTCTAGGGCGTACAGCGCGCCGGCGAGGACGCCCAGGACCGGCGTCCCAAACAGCTTGGCGAGAAAGGCGGTCAGCCACCACAGGTGGAGGGCGCTGTACGCAAAGGCTGCCCACCACATGCGCCCGGCGACCTGGCGGGGGGTGGGGGCACGAGCGACAAAGGCGAACAGCAAGGCCAGCGGCAGTGGGCTCAGGAAGCTCCAGGGCAGGGGCAGGGCGCAGGCGGCGAGCAGGAGGCCCAGCAGGGCGGCGATCAGAAAGGGCGGCACCGGGGGCACCGCGCCATGATACGGGGCGGGGCGGCGCCGCTTTGCATTAGCATGGGTGCACCTTGAGACTGGCGTTTATCAGTGATCTGCACGGCAACATTCAGGCCCTCACGGCTGTCAAGCGGTTTCTGCTCGAGGAAGCCGTGAACCAGGTGATCGTGGTGGGCGATCTGGTGGGGTACGGCGCGTCGCCCGGCCCGGTGATCGACGTTGTGCGGCGTGAGGGCTGGCTGACCGGTCTGGGCTCCAGCGACGTGCGGGTCGCGCTCGAACTGGGGGGCAGCGACGGGGGCCGCCACGGCGTTGCGGAACAGGTGCTGGGCTGGACGCGGCGGGTGCTCTCCCCCGAACAGATGGAGTTTCTGCGGCGCTTGCCGCCGGGTGGGCGCCTGATGACCCCGGTGGGACGGGTACGGTTCTTTCACGGCAGTCCCCACACCCCAGAGGAGCGGCTCGACCTGATGGCCCCCGAGCGTACCCTGGAGGAGCTGGCCGAGGCGCTGGGGGCGCGGGTGGTTGTGGTGGGCGGCACGCACGTTCCCTTTGTGCGGGTGGTGGGCGACACGACCTTTGTGGATCCCGGTTCGGTCGGCCTAAGCCTCAACCACGAGCCGGGTGCCGATGTGGCGCTTGTGGAGTGCCTGGGCCGTAAGCCCCGGGTCACCCTGCACAAGGTGCCCTATGACTACGCCTCCTCGGCGTTTGACATCATGGCTTGGAACCTGCCCCCGGTGATCGCCGACGTGATTCGCACGGGAAGGATGGGGTAATCACGCGGGCACGGCCTCCAGCGCCGCCTCGAAGCGGTCCACCAGCCCCCGTTCCCCGAGGAGGTCTTCGAGAGCGCTCATCAGGGCGCGGTAGGGCGCGGGGCGCGCGGCCTCCCCCATCAGGCCGAGGCGCCAGATCAGGCCAGCCGTCGGGCCCAGGCCACCGGTCACGCTGATCTCGCGCTCGCGCAGGGCGCGGCGGAGACCGGCGTCGTCCAAGCCCTCCGGGAGACGCAGGGCCAAGACGGTGGGCAAACGGGCCGCGGGGTCAGCCACAAAGGGCCTGAAGCCCAGGGGGCCAAGGGCCGCGAGCACGGCTCGGCCCAGGGCCTGGACGCGCGCCTGTCGGGTGGGAAGGCCCTCTTCCAGCGCTGCGCGTAGAGCCGCATGAAGGGCGAAGTGCAGGTTCACCGGGACGGTGTGATGATAGCTGCGGCGCTCCCAGTAGTCGCGCAGGCCCTCGAAATCGCAGTACCACAGCGGCGTGGGTGTGCGGCGCGCCCCGTGCCGCGCCAGGGCCCGCTCACTGATCGCGACCGGAGCGACCCCCGGAGGCGCCGAAAGGCACTTTTGCGCGCCGGTGTACACGTAGTCGATTCCCCAGTC
Organism: Deinococcus sp. YIM 77859; assembly: GCF_000745175.1. Classification (NCBI taxonomy): domain Bacteria; kingdom Thermotogati; phylum Deinococcota; class Deinococci; order Deinococcales; family Deinococcaceae; genus Deinococcus; species Deinococcus sp. YIM 77859. Next base: position 611,532 of record NZ_JQNI01000002.1, on the reverse strand, counting down.
CTCCATCCCAAAGGGTTCCATCCCAGCTGTGGTCACCGCGTCCACCGCGAGCAGCGCGCCGCTGGCACGGGTCAGGGCGGCGATCTCCGGAACAGGATTTAAGACCCCGGTGCTCGTCTCGCCGTGGACCACCGCGACGAGGGCGGCCCCTTCAAGCGCCTCCGCTACGGCGGCGGGGTCAATGGGCTGACCGAGGGGCGCGGTCACCTGCCGGACCCGTGCCCCGTAGCGGGCCGCCATCTCGGCCATTCGCGCGCCGAAGGAACCATTCACGCACACCAGCACCTCGTCTCCCGGTTCAACCAGGTTGGCAAAGCCCGCCTCCATGCCCAGGCTGCCGGTGCCCGCGAGCAGTGCCGTAAAGGTGTCGGGCGCAGTGCCGTACATCACCCGCAGGTCTCGCTGAATCTCGCCGTTGACCGCGAACACCTCGGGGTCCATATGCCCCAGCATGCCGCGCAGCATCGCCTGCCGCGCCGCCGGGTGGAGCGGTGTCGGGCCGGGGGTCAGCAGGACATGGGGCGCCAACGGGTCGCGGTCATCCTCGAACATGAAGCGCAGTGTACCATCACATCGAAAAAATCAAGCAATGTCGTTGCCTATATGGGCTTAGTTGCCCCTCCTGACGCAATTGAATTGCTCTCCCTGCTGTTGTAGGGGGGAGGCGTTCCGGGGACTTTTATTCTTGATTATAAGTGAAAATATTCACGATAGAGGCTGATTGTGAGGAATTTATTGGCCTGTACCCCAGGGTGGAGGGTAAAGACGCCAAAAATCACAGCTTCATCACCGGTCAGGGGGAAGCCTTAACGTTAAAGGACCCGGTAAGGGTGTGAACTTTTCCACGTTTTTGATGCTGACTCCACTTGGGGTGATGGCTCGGTCGCCGGTGCCCTGCTGCTCCTCATGTCGCCTTCCGGGCCAGTCCCGGCAGGAAGGGTTCTTCTGCGGGCCACAGAAAGGAATGAAAGGTGAGCGGTTCTTGAGAAGAGGCAGACTCCGCAGGTTCTACCGGGGAGACCCGCGGGGGCTCCTGCTGCTGTGGACGCCGCTTCCCGGCGCGCTTGCCTACGGCGTGGCCCTGCTGACCCAGCCGCAGCTTGTCTCTGCGGTCTACCTGGCGCTTGTGGGAACGGGTCTGGCGGTGGGTCTTTTGGCGCTCACCGGCCCGACCCGAGTGCGGACCGCGCTCCACAGGGCCGCGCCGCAGGTGTATGCACTGCTGCTGCTGGGCGCGTGGCTTGCGGCCCTTTACCTGTTGCCGGACCACCCCGCCACACCGGGCGTGGCCGGGGCCGTGCCGCTGTATCTCCCGCTCATCTCCGCTGTTCTCTTCGCCCAGGTTGCCCCGGGTACGGCTGTGGTCTGGTCGGGCGCAACACTCCTGCTGCTGGGGCTGACGGGACTGCCGGTTCCCCTGCTGGTGGCCCATGCTGCCTTGCTGGTGGCGCTCTGGGCCTGGTGCCACACCCGGGCGCAGCTGGCCCGGAGCGAGGCGCGCACACAGGCGCTGCACGACCTGGCCCATCAGGATCCCCTGACCGGTCTGCTCAACCGCCGGGCGCTGGAACGGGACCTGGTGCGTGCGGCCGAAGGGTGGGGACTCGCCGTCATCGACGTGGACGGGCTGAAGCGGGTCAACGACACCCTGGGCCACGCGGCGGGTGACGATCTGCTGCGCCGCGTGGCCTATGGCCTGGCCCGGGTCGCCCCGCCCGGAAGCCGGGCCTACCGTCTGGGGGGAGATGAGTTTGCCCTGCTGTTGCCGCCGGGGACAGCCGAGGCCGCAGAGCAGCTGGTGGCGGAAGTGATGCGCGAGGTCCGAACGGTCTATGCCCAGGGTGGTGCCAGCGTGGGCACGGCCTGCTGGCGGGCCGGAGAAGCCCCGGACGCCTGGTTTACCCGTGCCGACCAAGCGATGTACCGCCACAAGGGACGTGCTCGGGGGTAGGCGTGGTACGCTCCGGACGGGACTTCGGGATGTTGGGGCAACTTCAGGCGAACACCGGGGCGGGTGGGGCTTGAACCCGCCTGCGCTCCTGCTGGTTGACGGCCACCTCGACCTCGCCTGGGGGGCTGGGCTGGGCCGGGACCTGACCTTGGAGCTCGACACGCTGCGGGAACGTGACCCGGTGGCGACAGAGACCGCCACCGTCACCCTGCCAGAGCTGCGCGCGGCGGGCACCCGGGTGTGTTTCGGCACCCTGTTTGCCGATCCCGCCGCGGGGGACGCTCGCCGACAGGCCCTCGCGCAACTGGAGCAGTACCGCCGCTGGGAAGACGCGGGGTGGATACGGCGGCTGCGAACGGGGGCTGAGGTCGCGGCGCACCTCGCCGCCCCGGGCGCGCCGCTTGGGGTGGTGCTCCTGATGGAGGGAGCAGACCCCATTCGCGACCCGGACGACCTGCCCTTCTGGGTGGCCGCAGGCGTGCGGGTGATCGGCCCAGCGTGGGGCCGGACCCGTTACGCGGGGGGCACGAACGCGCCGGGACCGCTGACCGAGGCGGGGCGGGCGCTCGTCACCGCGATGCGGGAACTGGGGGTGACGCTGGACGCCTCGCACCTGGACGACGCCTCGTTTTGGGAGGCGCTGGAGCTGGGCCCCAGGGTCATTGCCACGCACGCCAACAGCCGGGCGCTGGTGCCCGGCAACCGGCAGCTCAGTGACGAGATGGCGCGGGCCGTCGCAGCCGCGGGGGGCGTGATCGGGCTGGTGTTTCTGGGTTCCTTTATTCGGTCGGGCTGGAACGTGGCGCAGCCGCGTGTGGGGCTGGCGGAACTTGCCGCGCACGCCCAGCACTACGCGGCGCTGGTGGGCTGGGCGCACGTCGGGCTGGGTACCGACCTAGACGGCGGCTTCGGACGGGAAAAGGCCCCGGCGGGCATCGAGCGCTACCGGGACGTGCCGCGCTTTCTGACGCAGGTGCCCAAAGAGCACCGCGCGGGGGTGGCGGGCCTCAACTGGGCGCGCTGGCTCACGCGCTACCTTTAGGCCGTGAGCAAAGCAGCGCTGGACCCACGCCTTTACGCGTTTGATGCCCAGACCCGTCTGGCCGAGGCCGCCCTGCAGGGGCGCTTGGCGGGAGAAGGCTGGCAGTTTGTCATGCCCCGCCCGGCTCGTGCGGGCAACGCCCGCGTGAGCCTGCGCGCCGCACCAGACGGGGCCGCCGCGCAGGTGACCGAAGCCCTTCCCGGTGAGGCGCTAGAAGTCATCACCGAGCGGCCAGACGGCTGGGCCTGGGTGCGCACCGAGCACGACCGGTACCTGGGCTGGGCCCGCAGCGCCGCTCTGGTGCTGAAGGGAGCGCCGGCCGGTGAGGTGCTGCGGGTGACGGCGCTGCGGGCCCACGCCTTTGCGGGTCCCCAGGTCAGCCGCCCCATTCTCGCGGAACTCTGCGCGGGAGCGGTCCTGACCCGCGCGCCCGGGGACGAGGTCACCGAGGCGGGCCGCCGCTGGCTGCCGGTGCGGCTGCCCGACGAAACAGAAGCCTGGGTGCAGGCGGTCATCTTCTCGCCTGCCCCGGTGCACGACCTAGGAGCGTGTGCCCTGCGGTTTCTGGAAACGCCCTACGTGTGGGGTGGGCGCAGCGCCTGGGGCCTGGACTGTTCGGGCCTGACCCAGCTCGTGTACGGGATGGCGGGGCGCGCCCTGGCACGCGACGCGGACCAGCAGCAGGCGCAGCTGGCCCCGGTGACCGAGCCGCGGCGGGGCGACCTGGCCTTTTTTCCCGGACACGTCGGGGTGATGCTCAGCGAGCGGCAGATGGTGCATGCCAACGCCACCCAGATGCGCGTGACGGTAGAGACACTGGGGGAAGGCGAGTACGGCGAGCGGCTGGCCCGCAGCCTGACGGGATTTGGGCGGTGGGACGCATGCCGGTGACCTGGGAGACGCTCGAACTGCACACCGCGCAGCCCTTTGGCATCGCCCGCTGGACGCACTCGACCTACCCGCGCACCTTTGTCTCCTTTGAGCAAGGCGGCGTGACGGGCCGGGGCGAGGCTGCGCCGAATGCCTTTTACGGGGAGACACGGAAGACCGTCGAGGCGGTGCTCCCGCTGCTGGCCCAGGCCCTGACGGACGGCTGGGACTGGGACGGGCTGCGCGCGCGGATGCAGGCGCGGCTGCCGGCGGGGCACGCCAGCGCGAAGTGCGCCCTGGAGATGGCGGCGCTGGAATGGGCGGCCTGCACGGCGGGCCTGCCGGTGTGGCGGCTGCTGGGGCTCTCCCCCTCTCCCCTTCCCGAAAGCAGCGTGACGGTGGGCCTGGCCGAGCTGCCCAAGATGCGGCAGGCAGCGCGCGAGGCCGTGACGCGCGGGCACGGCATTCTCAAGGTCAAGCTGGGCACCGACCGGGATGAGGCCATTGTGGAGGCGCTGCGCGAGGAGGCACCTGCCGCTGAGCTCCGGGTGGACGCCAACGCCGCCTGGACCCGGCCGCAGGCGCGGCGGATGCTGGACGTGCTCGCTGCTGCCCGTGTCGAGCTGCTTGAGCAGCCCCTGGCGGCGGATGACCTGGAGGGCCACGCCGAGCTGCGGCGCAGTTCGCCCATTCCGCTGGTGGCTGACGAGAGCCTGCACCACGTCACGGACGTGCCGCGCCTGGCGGCGGCCTTTGACGGGGTGAACCTCAAGCTTGCCAAGCTGGGGGGACCCCTGCAAGCCCTTCACGCGTTGCGGCTGGCCCGCGCCTGCGGCCTGCGGGTGATGATGGGCTGCATGGTCGAGAGCTCGCTGGGGATCGCGGCGGCGGCCCAGCTGGCTGGGGCCTGCGACTGGGCGGACCTCGACGGAGCACTGCTGCTGGCCGACGATCCGTTTACGGGTCTGGGCTGGCAGGCGGGGCGGCTGCAGCGCCCTGAGGGGGTAGGCTGGGGGGTGAAGCGGCGATGACAACGGTCGCTGTGCTGGGCTGCGGCAACCGGGGCGGAGACGTATACGCGCCCTTGCTCGCAGCCGCCGGCGCGCAGGTCACGCATCTGGTGGATCCCCGGCCAGCACGCCTCGCCGAGGTGGCCGCGCGGCTAGGGGTTCCAAAAGAGGCGTGTTTTCTGGAGCCGGAGGCATTTTTTGCGCTGGGGCGGGTAGCGGACGCGGTGGTGATCGCGACTCCCGATGACGCGCACGTGACGCCGTGCCTGCGAGCGCTGGCCCTGGACTACGACGTGCTGCTCGAAAAACCCATCTGTCTGCAGGAAGCCGAACTCGACCTGCTGCGGGCAGCGGAGGCCGCCTCCCGGGGGCGGGTGACGGTCTGCCACGTGCTGCGCGCCGCGCCCTTTTTTCAGGCGCTCACGGCGGTGCTCGCGTCTGGTCGGCTGGGCCGACTCGTAGGCATTCAGCACGCGGAGAACGTGGCCTTTTGGCACTACGCGCACTCGTACGTGCGGGGCAACTGGGCCCAGTCGCCGCCCGCCGCGCCCTTTGTGCTCGCCAAAAGTTGCCATGACCTCGACCTGCTGCGCGCCTGGGCGGGCGCGCCACCCCTGCGGGTCAGCAGCGAGGGCACCCTGCACCACTTTCGCCCCGAACACGCCCCGCCGGGCGCAGCGGCGCGGTGCCTCCACTGCCCGGTGGTGGACTGTCCGTACGACGCGCGGGTGATCTACGGCACCCGTGACCCCCAGCGCTGGCCGGTGACGGTGCTGACGGCGGGAGGGGTGTCCCTTGCGGAGGCGCTTGCCTCTGGGCCGTATGGACGCTGCGTGTACGGCGGCGGCAACAACGTGCCCGACCATCAGGCGGTCACCATCGTGTTTGCCAACGGGGTAACGGCGCAGCTCACAGTCAGCGCCTTTACCCACAACAACACGCGAACGCTGAAGCTGCTGGGTACCCACGGCGAGCTGCGCGGCCACCTCGAGCGCGGCGAGATCGAGCTGCACGACTTCCGCACGGGCGCACTGGAGCGGCAGACCCACGATGTGAGCGGCAACCACGGGGGCGGGGACAAGGGGCTCGTTCAGGCCTGGCTCGCGTTTTTGCGCGGTGAGGCCGCGGTACCCACTCCCCTGGCCGAGTCGCTCGACTCGCACCGCCTGGCCTTTGCCGCCGAGCGGGCGCGGCGGGGGGGAACGGTGGAGTGGCTTCAGACGTAGGAGGACAGAGGACGCCGGAGCAAGCGGCACTTAGTGAATGTTTTCACGACAAAACTGGTCGTGAAAGTTTTCTTTCCTAAACGCCACACTGCTTCAGAAAGTCGAGGGTACAGCGTGCAACGGTGCGGGGAAAGGAGTCGGTCAGGGCATGGGAGCCGCCAGGGATTTCGCATACCACGGCCTCGGGAATGGCGTGGCAGATGGCCTCGAGCGTCCAGGTTTGAATGACGGGGTCACCGGTGCCGTCGAGGAGCAGGGTGGGAACCCGAACATGGGGCAAGAGAGGACCGGTGTCGTGCTCTTGCTGGTCGCGGGCGAGGCGGACCATTCGGCACGGGCCGCTGCGCAGGTAGGCGGCCAGGGCGGGCAGGAGAAGCCCGGGCCGCTCGCGGGGGATGTCCAGCAGCAGGCGCACAAGCTGCACCGCGAGATGAGGGTTTTCAGGAATGCCGGTGGGCGCGCAGGCGATCAGGGCGCTGACACACTGCGGGTACCGCGCGGCCAGATCAAAGATGACTTCACCCCCCAGCGAGTGGCCGAGCAGGGGCACGCTGCCCAGGCCAGTCTGTTCCAGCCAGGCGGCAAGGTGGTCGGTGAGGTCCTCGATGGTGCGGGGAGAGCCGGAGCCGCCCTGGCTACAGCCGTGCCCCGGCGGATCGTAGACATAGACGGTCCGGGCGCGGCAGAGTTCACGGGCGACCCGCACGTACATCCAAGAGGCGCAGCCCAGACCCGGCACCACGACCAGCGGTGGGCCCGCGCCGTACACCCGGGCATGTGTGAGAAGACCCCGAACGGGCGTGTACACGGAGCGGCCGCTCAAGCCGCACCGCCCTCCCCGTCCCCGCGTAGAAAGTCGAGCACCAGGGCATTGAAGCGCTCCGGGGCGTCTACCATCACCACATGTCCGGCTCGGGGAATCTCCTCATAGCGGGCCCCGGGAATAGCCGCGGCCAGGGCGCGGCCCAGGGGCGCGGGCACCAGCGCGTCCCGCGCGCCCCACACGACGAGGGTACGGGCACTCAGCTGCGGCAAAAGGTCCTGCACGCTGTCTTTGAGCAGGTCCGTCGCGCTGCGCCAGAGGTTGAAAGGGCCGCTGCGCGCGGCATCCGCCAGGATGCGGGGCACAAAGGTCACCCGGCCCATCAGGGCGGCGCGCGGCAGATGCAGGGCCAGGCGGTAGGGACTGCCCTTGAGGAGACCGCTCGCGCAGGCCAGGACCAGGTTGTCCACCCGTTCGGGGCGCAGCGCGGCCACATGCATACAGATATGCCCACCCATCGAGTGTCCGATCAGGGTGACGTGCCGCAGCTCGAGATGATCCAGCCATGCGGCGATGAGCGCCGCCGCCGCCCGTACGCCCAGGGCCCGCTGCCGGCGCGCGGCGCCGTAGCCGGTGAGGTCCAGCACATACACCCGGTGCGTGGCGGAGAGCGCCGGGACGTTGCGCCGCCACCAGCGGCTCGACCCGCTCAGGCCGTGTACCAGTACGATGGGCTCACCCTGCCCGGTCACGTCATAGCCCAGCGCCGCGCCACCGGAACGGAACAGCAGGGATCGCACGGGCAAGAGGATAGCCCAAAGCGGTCAGCGCCCAGCAATCAGGTCCAGAAACAGGGCGTGAAGCCGGGGATCCGGTGTGAGTTCTGGATGAAAGGCACTCGCCAGCAGGCGGCCCTGGCGCGCCAGCACAATCTGGCCAGCGTGCCGCGCGAGCACCTCTACGCTGGGCCCTACCTGCTCGATCACGGGCGCGCGAATAAAGACGGCGGGAAAGGGGGCCCCGAGTCCCCGCACGTCCAGCGGCACGCGAAAAGAGTCCACCTGCCGGCCAAAGGCGTTGCGGCGAACCGTGAGGTCCATCAGCCCGAGGCTCGCCTGCCGTCCGCCGAACTGTGGGGGCGCCCCCAGAACCTCGCGGGCCAGCAGAATCGCCCCCGCGCAGGTTCCCCACAGGGCGCCGCCCCCCGCGTACCAGTCGCGCATCGGAGCCCACAAACCAAAGTCGTCCATCAGCCGAGCGATGGTGGTGCTCTCGCCCCCGGGCAGAATCAGCCCGTGCAGCCCGGCGAGGTCGGCGGGAAGGCGGACTTCCGTCACGCGCGCGCCGAGCGCCTCCAGCCGCTGCCGGTGCTCACGAAAGGCGCCCTGGAGGGCCAGAACGCCAATCGAGGGCTGAGCCGTGCCTCTCCCCTTTCCTACCATCCCCGTCCGGCCAGGCGCTCTGCGGGAATGAGGTGATCGATGTTGATTCCGGTCATGGGGGCGCCGAGGTCCTCGCTGATCTCGGCGAGGATGTCGGGGTTCTGGTAATGGGTGACGGCCTTGACGATGGCCCGGGCACGGCGCTCGGGGTCGGCACTCTTGAAGATCCCGCTGCCGACAAAGACACCGTCGAGCCCCAGCTGCATCATCAGGGCGGCATCGGCCGGAGTCGCGACGCCACCGGCAGCGAAGTTCACGACGGGCAGCTTGCCGTGTGCGTGAACGTACTGCACCAGGTGGTAGGGCGCTTGCAGGTCGCGGGCCACCGTCATCAGTTCCTCAGCAGGACGGGCCTGGATCGCCCGGATCTCGCCCAGGACGGTGCGGGCGTGCCGAACCGCCTCGATGATGTTGCCGGTTCCCGCCTCGCCCTTGGTGCGGATCATCGAGGCACCCTCGCCGATGCGGCGCAGCGCCTCGCCAAGGTTCTTCGCGCCACAGACAAAGGGAACTTTGAACTTCGTCTTGTCGATGTGGTACTGATCGTCGGCCGGCGTCAGCACCTCGGATTCGTCGATAAAGTCCACGCCGATGGCCTCCAGAATCTGCGCCTCCACAAAGTGGCCGATGCGGACTTTGGCCATCACGGGAATGGTCACGGCCCCGAGAATCTCCTTGATCATCCGGGGATCACTCATGCGGGCCACGCCGCCGTCCTTGCGGATATCGGCGGGGACGCGTTCCAGAGCCATCACCGCAGTGGCGCCGGCCGCCTCGGCAATGCGCGCCTGCTCGGCCGTCACGACGTCCATGATCACGCCGCCCTTAAACATCTCGGCAAAGCCCTGCTTGATTTCAGGCGTTCCGGTTTGAGCCTCGGTCATGCGGGCAGCCTAAGCCAAAACTGGCCCTATAAGCAGGGCCAGTTTGGGGGGAGGCATGGGGTCAGTTGCGGGAACGGGCGACCTGTTGGATACAGGCCACGAGTTGTGAGGGGCGAAAGGGCTTGACCAGATAGGTCGCCACCACGTGCGGGCCGAGTTCCGGGAGGGCTTCTGTGCGGGTCAGGCCGGAGAGAAAGACGACGGGGGGCAGGCGCGCCTGAAGCGCTCCATGCAGGCGGCGCACCGTCTCGAAGCCGTCCCAGGGCGCCATCAGCACGTCCATGACGATCACGTCAAAGCTGTGGGCCCCGGCGGCCCGCAGCGCGTCGGGGCCGCTTCTGGCGGTGACCACGGTAAAGCCGTGCAGCGAGAGGGAGAGGTCAAGCAGCTCGAGGATCTGTTCCTCGTCGTCGACGACCAGGAGGTGCAGCGTGCTGGAACGGGCGGCGGCCGCGCTCACGGGAGCAGCGCCAGCGGGTCAACCGCCTGACCGTTCAGCCGCACCTCGAAATGCAGGTGCGGGCCGGTGCAGATGCCGGTGCAGCCCACAAAGCCGATCAGGTCGCCCTGCTGCACAGTCTCTCCTGCCCTCACAGCGGCGCGGCTGAGGTGGCCATACACCAGGGTGCTGTTGCCCTGAACGGTGTAGACGTTCATGCCGTAAGCGCCGTAGCCGCTTTCCGTCACCGTTCCGGCGGCCGCGGCATAGATGGGCGTGCCCGCCGGGGCCGCGAGGTCGACGCCCCCGTGGAACACCTGCTTGTGAAAGTCGATATCCTCTTCGCCGTAGCGGCTGGTGATGCGGAAGCTGCGCATGGGCCAGGCCAGGCCCCCCGTTGCCGAGACATTCACCCCGGCGGTCCGGGTGGTGAGCGGTTGGGCCGCCTCCCGTTGGCGCAGGCGCTCGCGCAGGGCGGCCTGCGCGGCCTCGTACTGGGCCTGACGCTCGTAGCGGGCGATCAGGGCCTGCCGTTCGGGGCTGCTTTTCCAGGCCAGATACGCCTCGTACCGTGCCTGCCGGGCGTAGTTCTCCTCCAGGCGCGCCCGTTCGCGGGCCTTTTGCCAGGCGAGGTACCGCTCGTACTGCGCCTGCACGCGGGCCCGGCGCTCGGCCTCTCGCTGAGCTTGGCGGCGCGCCAGCAGCTTGCGGTGGTACTGCTCGGCCTGAAGGCCAGGGAGCAGCAGATAGTCACCCGGCTGGAGGGCCGTGGGCAGCACGCCGTTGGCGCGGGCGGTGCGCGCCAGGTCCGCGCCGTACCCCGCGATCAGGGAAAGCGCGGTCTGCCCGGGCTTGATGCGCAGCAGCAAACCGCGCTCGGCGGTGGGAAGAAAGAGCGTCTCGCCGGGCCGCACCGTATCCAGGCTCTGCAGGTGCAGGTTCGCGCTGAGGAGGTCCAGCAGGCTCAGGCCGTGGCGCGCGGCGATGCGGGCCAGGGTCTCACCGGGCTGCACGGTGTAGGTCACCACGGTGGGGGGCAGCGCAGGCGGCCGCGCGGGGTCGGGCTGGGGAAGCTGAACGCGCAGCACCCTGCCCCGCTCACCCGGCGTGCGGGGCAGGGCGTCTACCGCCGCTGTGGCCACGCCGTAGCGAAGGGCGACGCGCTCAGGGGGCTGTGCGGTCACCAGCACCACGCTGGGCGGCTGGGGCAGGCGCGTGAGCTGAACGGTGGGAAGGGCGGCGTGCAGCACGTCGGCGGGCGTGGGCACGCGCAGCAGCTCGCTGATCCCCTCGGTGGGGAATGGGGCGGCGAGGGCCGCCGGAGTCCCCAGGGCGAGCGTCAGGGTGAGGACAGAGGTGCCCCAACAGGGGCGGGAGAGAAACTGCAACACGGGCCTCCAGACAGAGGATGTCCCGGGGCGTGCCCTCAGGGGCAAGCAGCCCGGACACCCGGGATACGGGAATCAGGGTCGGGAACGGCGGGGGCCTTAGCCGCCCGCGAGCGCTTGCAGGAACTCGACGTTGTTGCGGGTCTTGCCCATGCGCGAGAGCAGCATCTCCATCGCGTCGGCGGGGTCCATGTCAGAGATCACCTTGCGCAGAAGCCACATCTTTTTCAGCACGTCGGGCTGAAGCAGAAGTTCCTCGCGGCGGGTGCCCGACTTGAGGATGTCGAGTGCCGGGAAGATCCGGCGCTCTTCGAGGCGGCGCGAGAGAACGAGTTCGGCGTTGCCGGTACCCTTGAATTCTTCGAAGATCACGTCGTCCATGCGGGAGCCGGTCTCCACGAGCGCGGTCGCCAGGATGGTGAGCGAGCCGCCCTCGCGGGTGTTGCGCGCCGCGCCCAGAAAGCGCTTGGGCCAGTGCAGCGCGTTGGAGTCCAGGCCCCCGGAGAGGGTACGCCCGGTGGGCGGCGTCACGAGGTTGTTCGCGCGGGCGAGGCGGGTGATCGAGTCGAGCAGAATCACCACATGTCCGCCCTCCTCCACGATGCGGCGAGCGCGCTCGTGCACGAACTCCGCCACGCGGACGTGATGCTGGGGCGGCTCATCAAAGGTGGAGGCGATCACCTGCGCGCCCTGCACGCTTTCGCGGAAGTCGGTGACCTCCTCGGGGCGCTCATCAACCAGCAGGACCATCACGGTCACTTCGGGGTAGTTCTTGACGATGGAGTTGGCGATCTTTTTCAGCAGGGTCGTTTTCCCCGCTTTGGGCGGCGCGACGATCAGGGCACGCTGCCCCCGCCCGATGGGCACGAGCAGGTCGACCACCCGCAGCGAGAGGCTGTCATCCATCAAGGGATCTTCGAGAACAAGCTGCCGGTCGGGAAAGGTCGGGGTCAGGTCGTCGAAGCGGGGGCGCTTGCGCGCAGACTCGGGATCCAGGCCATTGACGGCTTCGACCTGCACAAGCGTGCCGTAGCGTTCGTTCTCGCGCGGTTTGCGGGCGCGGCCAATCACCTCGTCTCCGGTGCGCAGGTGAAACTGCTTGATCAGCCCCGCGGTGACGAGCACGCTCCGCGAGGTTGGATCCAGCAGGTCAGCCTGCAAGAAGCCGTAGCCGTCGGGACTGATCTCCAGGTAGCCGCGGGCAAGCACCTGTCCCTCGGCCTGGGCCTGACGCTCCATGATCGCGAGGGCCAGCGCGTCCTTTTTCAGTTTGCGGTAGTTTTCGATGCCCAGGCTGGCCGCGATCAGGTGCAGCTCCGGCAGGATCTTCTGCTGGAGTTCGTGGTAGGGCAGGGGCGCGGTGAGATGCGCTTCGGTCACTGCTTCTGGCCTCCCTGGGCCGTCACGCCGCCCGCCTGCGGATTGGTGCCCGCCTCACTGGCAGGGGTCTCGGGGCTGGCCCCGGCGCGCTTCGCCCAGTCCTTGAGGAAGGCGTCCAGACCCGCACTCGTGAGGGGGTGCTTGATCATCGAGGTAAAGACCTTGTAGGGCACGGTCGCCACGTCTGCCCCCGCCAGTGCCGCCTGCACGACGTGCTGCGGGTGGCGGATAGACGCCGCCAGCACTTTGGTGGGGATATTCCCCAGCACGTAGGCTTCCTTGATCTGGCGCACCAACTCGACGCCGTCCCAGCCGATATCGTCCACACGGCCCGCAAAGGGTGACACGTAGGTGGCTCCGGCACGCGCGGCCAGCAGCGCCTGCGGCACGCTGAAACACAGGGTGATGTTGGTGCGGATGCCCTCCTGGGTCAGCGCTCGGCAGGCTTGCAGCCCCGCTGGGGTCAGCGGCAGCTTCACGACGACGTGTTCACTCCAGCTCGCGAACTCGCGGCCTTCTTGGATCATGCCGTCCGCATCGAGCGCGGTCACCTCCGCGCTGATGGCCCCGCCGACAAGCTCCGAGAGTTCCTGAATGACTTCCTGAAAGTCGCGGCCCGAGGCGGCGACCAGGCTGGGGTTGGTGGTCACGCCCGACAGAACACCCCAGGCGTTGATCTCTCGCACCTCGTCAATGATGGCGGTATCGATAAAGAATTCCATGTTGCTTCTCCCTCCGGGGGATTGTAAGGCCCGCCCTGGGCAGCTGCGGTCACCCTGTGGTCAACTGCACCTCTTGCAGCCCTTCCGTCCCCCTGCTGCCTTCAGTTCAGCATATCTGGCCCGGCGTGATTGCGCGTCACCTGACCGATTGACCCCACCCATGCTGCGCGCCTACCATGAGGCGCACCCCCGATGGGGGGTGAGCAATCCAACAAGGCGAACGCGAGAAGAGTACGCGGGGCCAGGCCTCTCACAGCGAGTTCGGGACGGTGTGAGCCGGACGGGAGGCCCCCGCCGAAGATCCCCTCCCGCGCCGGACGAAGAACAGCCACAGGCTCAGTAGACCGTCCCGGAGGCCCCCCGACAGCGGGCGTGAATGAGGCCGCCAGCGAGCGGTGAAGTTGGGTGGTACCACGCGCCAACACGTTGTCTGCGCGTCCCAGCAGCCAGGCTGGGGCGCGTGCTTGTTTTGGGTTCGCCGCCTTTTTTCCCCAGTCTCAAGGAGCCAGCATGACCAGCACCGAGACCACACCCAGCACGCCCCTCTTTCAACCGGTCAGCGCGCAGCCCAGCTTCCGCGACCTCGAACAGGAGGTGTTGAAGTTCTGGCGGGAGCAGCGCGTCTTTGAGCAGACGCAGGAGCGCCAAGAGGGCCAGCCCGAGTTCGTCTTCTACGAGGGGCCGCCCACGGCGAACGGAAAACCGGCGCTGCACCACGTTCTCGCGCGCTCCTTTAAGGACCTCTTTCCCCGCTACAAGGTGATGCAGGGCTACTTTGTGACCCGCAAGGGGGGCTGGGACACGCACGGCCTCCCGGTCGAGATCAGCGTAGAAAAGAGGCTGGGCCTGCTTGGGCGCAACCACGGCGCGACGCGGGAGGAGCTCGCCGAATTCAACCGTCTGTGCCGCAGCTCGGTGTGGGAAACCATTCAGGAGTGGAACACCTTTACCGAGCGGCTGGGGTACTGGGTGGACCTGGCAGACCCCTATATCACGTACGAGAACGAGTACGTGGAGAGCGTGTGGAACCTCCTCAAAAGGCTGCACCACAAGGGCCTGATCGCCCAGGACTACAAGGTGGTGCCGCTCTCGCCGCGCATCTCCACCACGCTCTCCAAGGCCGAGCTGGGCGAGGTGGACAGCTACCGCATGGTGGACGACCCCAGCGTGTACGTGCGTTTCCCGGTGATCTGGGACACCCTGCCCGAGCGGGCGCACGCCGCCCTGAGTGCGCTGCGTGCAGAAGACCGGCAGAACCTCGCGCTGGTGGTGTGGACAACCACGCCCTGGACACTCCCGAGCAACACGCTGGCCGCGGTGAATGCCGACCTGACGTATGTGGTGGCGCGCAGCCCTCTGGGTCCGATCATCGTGGCGGAGGACGCGCTCGAGCGCCTCAGCGACCTGCACAAGAAAGAGGGCCCGCTGGAGGTCCTCGTTCGCTTCCCAGGCCGTGACCTGGAGGGCGTGGAGTACGAACCGCCCTTCCCAGAGGTGGCCGCAGAGCTGGGGGCGGTGGGAGCGCTGCACGAGCGCAACGCCCAGGGTCGCCCGGTGATGCACTTCGTGGCCCTGGCCGACTTCGTGTCGGCGGCGGACGGCTCGGGCGTGGCGCACGAGGCCCCGGCCTACGGCGCGGAGGACCTGGAGCTCGCGCGCCGCTACGGGGTGCCGCTGCTGTTCGGCGTAGATGAGCGCGGCATTCTGCGGGTGACGGGAGAGCGCGGCAAGTTCTTCAAGGACGCCGACAAGGGGCTGATCGCCGACCTGAGGGCGCGGGGACTGCTGTTTCACGCGGGCACCATCCGGCACCGCTATCCCTTCCACGACCGCACGGGTGATCCCATCCTGTACTTCGCCAAGAAGGGCTGGTACATCCGCACAAACAGCGTCTCGACGCGGATGCTGGAGACGAATGAGCAGGTCAACTGGGTCCCGCCGGGCATCAAGCACGGCCGCTTCGGCCACTGGCTGGAGGGGAACGTGGACTGGGCGATCTCGCGCGAGCGCTACTGGGGCACGCCGCTCCCCTTCTGGATGTCCGAAGACGGCGACCTGCGGGTCGTGGGCAGCGTGGCCGAGCTCGCAGAGCTGACCGGGCGGGACCTCAGCGAGCTCGATCTGCACCGGCCCTTTATCGACGACGTGACCTTTGAGCTGGGCGGCAAGACCTACCGCCGGGTGCCAGAGGTGCTCGACGTGTGGTTTGACTCCGGCGCGATGCCCTACGCGCAGTGGCACCTGCTGACCGATGAGACGGGCGAGCGGGCGCTGCCGGGAACAGAAGCGAACCTGGTGCAGTTCCAGCGGCACTTTCCCGCTGACTTCATCTGCGAGGCGATCGACCAGACGCGCGGGTGGTTCTACTCCCTGCACGCGATTGCCACCATGCTGTATGACCAGCCGGCGTACCGGAACGTGATCTGCCTGGGGCACATCGTGGACGAGCACGGCGCCAAGATGAGCAAGAGCAAGGGCAACGTGGTGGAGCCGCTCCCGCTTTTTGACCGCTACGGCGCGGACTCGGTGCGCTGGTACATGTTCATGGCGTCCGACCCCGGCGACCAAAAGCGGTTCTCCGAGCGGCTGGTGGCGGAAGCGCAGCGCAACTACGTGAACACGCTGTGGAACGTCTACTCGTTTTTCGTGCTGTACGCGAACCTCGACCAGCCCGCGCTGGGGGCCGCCCCCCCCGCGGCGGAGCGTCCGGAGATGGACCGCTGGCTGCTGGCCCGGCTGGAGGAGACGGTGCGGGACGTGACGGCGGCGCTTGACGCCTACGACGCTCGCGGCGGCGGACGGGCGCTGGAGCGCTTCGTGGACGACCTGAGCAACTGGTACGTGCGGCGTAACCGCTCACGCTTCTGGGGCGGTGAGGGCTCTGCTGATCTCAGCGCCTACGCGACGCTGCACGAGGCGCTGCTGACCGTCTCGCAGCTGACCGCGCCGTTCACGCCGTTCCTGGCGGAGGCGCTGTACCGCAACCTCACCCGGGGGCAGGGTGCCCAGAGCGTGCACCTCACCCGCTGGCCGCAGGTGCGTGAGGAGCGGCTGGATGACCGCCTGACCCGGGAGATGGCGGCGGTGATGAAGGTGGTGGAGCTGGGCCGGGCGGTGCGCGGAGCGCATGGCCTCAAGACGCGTCAGCCCCTCGCGAGCGTGACGGTGCGGGCGGCTACTCCAGAACAGACCGACGCGCTGCGGCGAGCGCAGGAGCAGATCAAGGAGGAACTGAATGTCAAACAGGTGCACTTCCTGGAGGGTGTGACCGACCTGGTTCGCTACAGCCTGCGTCCCAACCTGCCGGTGCTGGGCAAGGTGTACGGCAAGGCGCTGCCGGCGGTGCGGGCGGCTTTGGCGAATGCGGACGCGGCTGCCGTCGCCCACGCGGTGCACAGCGGCGAGAGCTTCACCGTGGAGGCGAACGGGCAGACCTTTACGCTCACGCCCGAGCAGGTGCTGGTGGACGCCAAGGCTCCCGAGGGCGTGGCGGCGGCCGAGGACGGCGGCTTCCTGGTGGCCTTTGAGACGCAGCTCACCCGTGAACTGGTGCTTGAAGGCCTGGCCCGCGACCTGGTGCGCGGCATCCAGGAGGCGCGCAAGGCGGCAGGCTTCGAGGTGCAAGACCGCATTCACCTCGCGCTCGACCTGAGCGGCGAGGCCCGCGAAGCCGCCGAGCTGTGGCGGGATTTTATCGCCGGGGAGGTGCTGGCCCAGGCGCTGACCTTTGGCCCGGGCGAGGGCCATCCGGCGCAGGTAGAGGGCGGCACGGCGTACCTGACACGGGTGGTCTCGCCCGCCTAACCCACTTTTTGCCGGCCAACCTACTGCGGGCTGAGAAACCCCCACTTTCGCAGGATCCTCTGTCCTTCCGGGGAGAGCACAAAGGCCACAAACGCCTGCGCCGCCGCCCCGTTGGCCGCATTGGTCAGGATGCCGATGGGATAGCTGGCGCTTTGGTTAAACCGCGAGGGCAACGGGATCACCCGCACGCTGGCTTTGAGGGCGGGCGTGACATCGCTGCGGTACACCACGGCGGCATCAGCCTCACCGAGCTGCACCTTCAGCGCCACCTGCCGCACGTTTGGTTCCTCGCTCACCACGTTCTTCAGAACCTGCTCGGCGAAGTTCTTGCCGTAGGTTCCGGACTGCTCGGCGGCCGCCAGCATCCGGCGGGTGTAGTCGCCCGCCGGAACGGCTTTGTCCGCGATAACGACCTTGACACCGGGCTTGGCGAGGTCGGGCAGGGCCGTCACCTTGGCTGTGCCCTTTGGGGCGATCATCGCCAGCGTGTTCCGCGCGAACAGCTGTCCAGGCTGGAGCAGGCCCGCCTTGACGAGCGGGTCAAACTGGGCAGCGTTGGCGCTCGCATACACGTCGGCCCTCGCGCCGTTCTCGAGTTGGGTCCGCAGCGCCTGCGACCCAGCGAACTGAAAGACCGTGGTGTTCCCGGTCCGGGCGTCAAAGGCTTTGCCGAGCTCCGTAAAGGCGTCGGTCAGCGAGGCCGCGGCAAAGACCCGCAGCGGGGCGGCCTGGGCACTCCCCAGCAGAAGGAGTGTGAGGATGACGTGGCGACACGACATAGGAAACCTCCAGGGGGACAGTGCCACCGAGCAACAGGGCTGCCCCCCCGAACGTAATCCGCCGCCGGCCCAGGGTCAACCGCGGCCCACCCTGAAGCCAACCTCAGCTGGCCCAGGGCCGGGCCATCAGGCCATAGGTGCCGGGGCCAACGTGGGCGCCGATCACCGGGCCAAGCAGTTGCAGGCGGCCCCGCGCCACCTTCAGGCGGCTGGCACTCACCGCCGCCTTGAGTTCTGCGATGCGGGCGGCGTCCCGGCCCGCGTGCCCGATGGTGAGGGCCACCGGCTCGCGGCCGAACTGCGCTTCGAGCTGCTCGAGCATGTCGCGGGTGGCCTGCTGGCCCCGCACCCGGCGCACGGGCTTGAGGCGGCCCGCGTCGAAACGCAGCACGGGCCGCACGCCCAGCATGTTCCCAAGAAGCTCCTGCGCTCGCGACAGCCGTCCGCCGCGGCGCAGGTATTCCAGGGTCGGCACGGTGAATTCGGCCAGCAGGCCCGCCCGCACGGCCTCGACCGCTCGGACGGCCTGCGCCATGTCCCCGCCCGCCCGCACCGTCTCCACGGCGGCGATGGCGGCTTCTGCCAGCGGGAGAGACGCCAGACCCGTATCCAGCACCTGCACGCGGTCCCCGGCATTCAGGGCGGCGGCGGCCTGCCGGGCGTGTTCGGCGGTATCCGAAAGGTGCCCGCTGATGTGCAGGCTCAGAATGCCGCTGTGGGTGGCGAGCAGCTCGCGGTAGACGCGCTCAAAGGCGGCCGGTGGAGCGGGCTGGGTTTGAACCTGCCCGCCGGTCCGCTGGTGATCGTACACAGCGTCCGGGTCGATCTCCTGCCAGTCGAGGAAGGATCGGCCATGCAGCAGCACCCGCAGGGGCACAACGTGCAGCCCCAGCGCGCGGGCAGTCTCGGGGGCCAGGTCGCAGGTGGAATCGGTGACGACGGCAAGCATGCTGGTCAGCAGCGTAGCGGTGAGGTTCCAACAGGTTCATGACAGCGGCGCGCGCCGCCTGCGCCTATACTCCGCTCTCATGGGCGTGCCGCCAGAAAAGATTGCCGTGCTGTGCCACACCGGGGCCGGGGGTTCCGGCGTCGTCGCGACCGAACTGGGCTTGATGGTCGCGCGCTCGGGCCTGGAAGTTCACTTCGTGGGCTCCGCCGTGCCTTTTCGGCTGGCGGGACACCAGGGTGTTCGCGGGCCCTTCTACCACCAGGTGAGCGGGTTCGCGTATGCCCTCTTCGATCAGCCCTACCCCGAGCTCGCCGCGGCCAATACCCTGACAGAGGTGATTTTGGAGCACGGCGTTGAGCTCACGCACGCCCACTACGCGATTCCTCATGCGACTGCCGCCATTCACGCCCGGGCGATCACCGGGCGCAGCCGGGTGGTGACCACCCTGCACGGCACAGACGTGACGCTGGTGGGCGCCGAACCCGCCTTCCGGCACACCACGCGGCACGCCATCGAGTGCAGCGACCACGTGACCGCCGTCTCACACTTTCTGGCGGAGCAGACGCGCGAAGTCTTTGGCGTCGACCGGCCCATCGAGGTGATTCACAACTTCGTGGACGCCGCGCGCTTTGTGCGCATTCCCGATCCTCAGGCGCGCGCGCGTTTCGCCCACCCGGATGAGGCGCTGATCGTGCACGTCAGCAACTTCCGCCCGGTCAAGCGTGTCGAAGACGTGGTGCAGGTCTTTGCGCGGGTCGCCAGCGAGATCCCGGCGCGGCTGCTGATGATCGGGGACGGCCCGGAGCGGCCCCGCGCCTTTGAACTCGCCGGACAACTGGGCGTGCTGGGCCGCACCCAGTTCCTGGGGTCCTTTCCCGACGTTCAGACGGTGCTGGGCATCAGTGACCTCTTTCTGTTGCCCAGCAGCAACGAGAGTTTCGGCTTGGCCGCCCTGGAGGCCATGAGTTGTGAGGTGCCGATTGTCGCGGCCCGAGCGGGCGGCATTCCCGAGGTGGTCGAGGACGGCGTGACCGGCTTCCTCGCCCCGGTGGGCGATGTGGACGCGATGGCTGACGCAGCGCTGCGCGTGTTGCGTGACTCCCAGCTGTATTTGAGCATGGGGGCGGCAGGCCGGCAGGCCGCGCTGACCCGCTTTCACCCCGACCGGATCGTGCCGCGGTACCTCGCCGCCTACGCGCAGACGCTGGCCCAGGGCGGCGGAACCTAGCCCCAGGCGTTCTCCCCTCAGCGCCCCAGGCTCAGGCTGACGTCCACCGCGTCCCCGGTGACGGGCGTGACCCTGACCGCGCGGCCCACCTCGACGACCAAGGCATTCCAGCCGCGCTTGAGGGTCGCCTCGTAGCCGCGGCCCGCCCGGACAGTCACGTCGGCACTCACCCAGACGGTCAGGAGCGTGCCGCGCCCGGCGTTCGGGGTCACCTCGCGCAGGGGCTCGCCCTCGTCGCGTTGCCCGTTGCGGTTGGCGTCGCGGTAGATGAAGAGCCGAAGTTCGGTGGCCAGAGCGGAGCCGCTCACCGTCACGGGGTCGAGGACGCCGGGCCAGGCCACATTTTGGGCGGTGAGGGGCACCTGAACGCGGGGGCTGGGTGGAGCGGTCGGAAGGTTTAGGCGGAACTCTCCCCCGCTCTGGACGGGGGCGCTGAGGAGTTCCTGGACCGGCTGGCCGGAGGCGCTGACCGCCCAGGCACCAACGCGGGCCTCTGCGGGGACGCTGCCCGTCACGTTCCCCGTCACCGTGAGGGCGTGGCCTCTGCCCAGAAGCAGGAGAGCCAGCAGGGGAAGGAGGCGCTTGTGCATGGGTTCAGTCTACGCGTTCGCCTGACGCGGATGTGACCGGCACAACAAGAGGAGAGGAGTGCCCAAAGCACTCCTCTCCCCGGCTCGCCCGGCTTCAGGCGGTGACGTTGAGGGCCTTTTTCACCAGCTCCACGATCTCGGGCATGGTGTCTGCCACGGGAACACCGGCGGCTTGAAAGGCGGCGAGCTTGCTTTCCGGCGTACCGACGTTGCCCATGATGATGGCACCCGCGTGGCCCATGCGCTTGCCCTTGGGAGCAGAGCGGCCGGAAATAAAGGCCACGACCGGCTTTTTCATATTCTGCGCGATGTACTCGGCGGCGGCTTCCTCGTCGGCACCACCGATCTCGCCGATCACGACGACGGCATCCGTCTCGGGGTCGGCCTCGAACATGGGGAGCACGTCCGCAAAGGTGGTGCCGATCACCGGGTCACCGCCGATGCCGACGGTGGTGGAGGTGCCCAGCCCCGCGTCCAGCAGCAGCTTGGCCGCCTCGTAGGTCAGTGTTCCCGAGCGGGAGATCAGGCCGACGCGGCCCTTCTCCTGGTAGATCCGGTTGGGCATGATGCCCACCTTGCACTCGCCGCTCGTGACCAGGCCGGGGCAGTTGCCGCCGATCAGGCGAATGCCCTGGCCGCCCTGCGCGCGGCTCTGCGCGTCGAGCGCCTTGACCTCCTGCACGGCACGCATCATGTCCACGGTCGGAACGCCCTCGGTGATCAGCACGATCAGGGGTACGCCCGCGTGGGCGCTTTCCAAGACGGCGTCAGCGGCCCCGGCGGGCGGCACAAAGATGATGGAGACGTCGATGCGGTGCGCGGCCTGCGCCTCCTTGACGCTGTTGTACACGGGAAGGCCCTCGTGTGTCTGTCCGCCCTTGCCGGGGGTGACACCCGCGACGACCTTGGTGCCGAATTCGCGCATCGCCTTGGTGTGGTTGGAGCCCTCGCGGCCGGTAATGCCGACCACGAGTACCTGGCTGTCCTTGTTGACGAGGATGCCCATTACTTGTTCGCCTCCTTGGCGGCCTCGTCGGCGGCCTCGAACATCGTGGGGTACATCTGAATCAGGGGGCTATTCGTGGTCGCCAGCAGCGCCTTGGCTTCCTCCTCGGCGGTCCCGGCGATCCGCATGCGAACGGGCTTGGTGAGAATGCCTTCTTCCAGCGCCTGGATGACGCCCTTGGCGACCTCGTCGGCCCGCGTGATGCCGCCGAAGATGTTGATGAAGATGGACTTGACGTCGGGGTCTTTGCTGACCAGCTTGACCGCGTTGTAGACGATGTCGGCCTTGGCGCCGCCGCCGATGTCGAGGAAGTTGGCGGGCTTGGCTCCGGCGCGGTTCACCACGTCCAGCGAAGTCATCACGATGCCCGCCCCGTTGCCCAGCACGCCGACGTTGCCGTCAAGCTTGACGTAGGCAAAGCCGTACTTGCTCGCCTCGATCTCCAGGGGGTGTTCGGCTTCCAGCTCGCGCCAGTCCGCGAGGTCCTTGTGGCGGAACATCGCGTTGTCGTCGATCTCAAACTTGGTATCAAGCGCGACCGGTGTGCCGTCTGCGTCCACGAACAGAGGATTGATCTCGACGAGAACGGCGTCCATCTTAAAGGCCGCTTCGCTCATCTTGACCATCATGTCAGCGATCTTGTTCAGGTTGCCCTTGAAGCCCGCCTGGATGGCGACCTCGCGCGCCTCGAAGGGACGCAGGCCGGTCACGGGATCAACGCGGTGCTTAATGATCTTTTCGGGGGTCGCGGCGGCGACCTCCTCGATCTCCATACCGCCTTCTGCCGAAGCCATCAGGGTGTAGCTCTGAACATTGCGGTCCACGATCATGCCGACGTAGTACTCGGTGCCCGCATCGATGTCGACGGCCTTGGTGACGAGGACCTTTTTCACGGTGAGGCCCTTGATGTCCATGCCGAGGATGTTCTGGCCATTCTCGTAGGCCTTGTCCGGGGTGGGGCTGAACTTCACGCCGCCCGCCTTGCCGCGGCCACCAACGTGGACCTGGGCCTTGACGACGACCGGTTGCCCGTACTCGCGAGCGATGTCACGCACCTCGTCGGGCGTGTAGGCCACCCTGCCTTCCTGCACGTTAACGCCGAAGCGGCGCAACAGTTCCTTGCCCTGATACTCGTGAAGTTTCACGGACTCTCTCCTCCTTGGGGGCGGCCCCTTCGCGGCTTGCTCTTTGTCCCAAGAGAAAAGTATAAGCCGCCTCACCTTCCGCCGGGCGTTCTGTTCCTGTTCTGGGGACAAGGCGAGTCGAGGACAAAGGCCCGAGCGAAGCGAGCACTCCGGAAGGAAAGCGGTATAACATCGCCCCCATGACCACACTCGACGGACTAAGAGGCGCGATGAACGCCGCGGGCGTAGATGCCCTATGGGTGAGTGATCCCGCGAACGTGCGCGCCCTGAGTGGCTTTTCCAGCGGCGAGGACGGCAAGGTGCTCGTCACCCCGGAGGGCGCCACGCTCTACACCGATGCACGCTATACGGTGCAGGCACAGGAAGAGGCGCGCGTCCCGGTTCATATCGCCCGCCCGCCCGAGACGTACCGAGACGCGGCGGCGCGGGTCAAAGGCCAGCGCGTCGGCTTCGAGGCCGAGCACCTGACCGTAGCGGGTCTGGAGGCACTGCGCGAGCACTGGGACGCCCAGCTTGTGCCCACGCGCGGGCTGGTGGAGCGCGTGCGGCTGGTCAAGACGCCCGAGGAGGTGCAGTTGATCCGGGAGGCACAGGCGCTCGCGGATCGGGTGTTCGCCGAAGTGCGGCCCAACATTCAAGCCGGGGTGCGCGAACTGGACGTAGCCCTGGAACTGGAACAGGGCCTGCGCCGCGCCGGGGCCGAGGTGGGTTTTGCCGTGATCGTGGCGAGCGGGCCGCGCGGGGCAATGCCGCACGGCGTGGCGAGCGATCGGGTGATCGAGGACGGCGAGCTGGTGACGATCGACTTCGGGGCGCGTCTGAACGGGTACCACAGTGACATGACCCGGACGGTGGCGGTGGGAACGCCGTCCGAAGAGCTGCGCCGCGTCTACAACGCTGTGCTGGAGGCCGAGGAGGCGGCGGTGGCGGCGGTGCGCCCCGGCGTCAAGGGCGGCGACCTTGACGCCCTGGCCCGCGAGATACTCAACCGGCACCACCTGGGGGAGGCCTTTGCGCACTCTCTGGGGCACGGGGTGGGCCTGAAGATTCACGAGGGGCCTAGCCTGCGCGCGGGCAGCGAAGATGTGCTGGAACCCGGAATGGTGGTGACGGTCGAGCCCGGCGCCTACCTGCCGGGCGTGGGCGGCGTCCGTATCGAGGATCTGGTGCTTGTTACGGAAGGCGGGTACGAGGTCCTCAGCCGCACCCCCAAGGAGCGCCTGTGAGGGGGACCGTTTTGGCGCTTCTGCTGCTCACCGGGGCCGCGCAGGCCGCGCAGCACGGCCAGGCCGTGTACTACAGCGGCAAGTGGCACCAGTCTACCCGTATGACCGCGGCCCACCGTACCCTTCCGCTGGGAACCTGGGTCCGCGTGAGGCACGTCCGAACGGGCCGCAGCGTCGACGTGCTGATCAATGACCGGGGGCCCTTTGGGAACCGGTCAAGAATCATCGACCTGTCACGGGCTGCCGCCGCACGGCTGGGCATCCTGTCTGAAGGCGTTGCGCCCGTACAGCTTACCGTGCTGTCTCGGCCCCGAGGGTAAACTCGGGTGTTACAATCGTGCGCGGGTTTCACCCTAGAGGAGGAGTTTCAATGACGATGGAAACGGCGCTTCTGACGCTGGACACGCTCGCGAAGTACCTGCGCGACAAGGAAGTTCAGCTCGATATTGAAGAGAACGGCGGCCAGCGCTTTATCCGGATGGGCTGGCGCTTCGAGATGGGCGACGCGGCGGTACTGATCTCCGTCAACGACGGCCCGCAAAACACCAGCCGGCTCGAGATCACCTGCGTTACCCAGAAGCAGTACGCGGACCGCCGCCAGGAAGTGATGGCGCTCCTGAACGACCGCAACCGCGAGCGCGCCTTTAGCCGCTCCATCGACGCGGACGGCAACGTCTGGCTGGAGTACGTGGGCTTCTACCCCACCCTGGCCGAGATGCCCCAGGAAACCTTCGATACCCTGTTCGGCGGCGTCCTGATGCACTTCCAGGATGATTACGCGGCCCTTGAGGGCTACGTGCCGGGGCCGCAACTTCAGCAGCCGCAGGCGTAGCAGAGGGGGCGGGGAGACTCGCCCCTCTTCTGACCATGCCCACTGTGCTTGACCCGCTCCATCCATCTCGTTGGTTGGAGCGGCTTTGTCGTGTTCGTCTGTCGCGAGTGCGATAGCGCTGGGATATGTTCTCTAGACGCTGATCCCCTAACCCGCAGGGCTCAAGGCACCCTTCAGCAGGAGCCACGTGCGGCCAGCAGCTCCTCCAAGCGGTCTACGTACCCAGCGAGCGTGCGGAAGGTGGCCTCTACCGGCTTGGGGCTGAGCATGTCAACGCCCGCTTCCCGCAGGGCGTCGATGGGATCGAGGCTGCCGCCGGACTTCAGGAAGGCGAGGTACCGCTCACGGGCGGCTTCCGGGTCCGCGCCGAACTGCTCGAGGAGTTGGTGGGCGGCGCTGATGCCGGTCGCGTACTGGTAGGCGTAGAAGTTGGCGTAGAGGTGGGTCGAAAACTGTGCCCAGAGGATGCCGCTGCGCTCGCGGTCCATCGTGACGCCTTCGCCGTAGCCCTGCTTGAGGAGGTCAGCGGTGAGGGCGATCAGGTCGGGGGCGCTGAGCGTTCCACCCGCCTCGATGCGGCGGTAACACTCCAGCTCGAAGGCGGCCAGCGTCGGCATGATGAAGAAGTAGCGGTGGAAGTTGGCAAGGGCTTCCTCGATGATCGCGACCTCGAAGGTGGTGTCTTCCGCCTCGCGCGCCCGCCTCAGCAGGTGCTGGCGGACCATCGCCTGGTTAAAGTTGGAGGCGACTTCAGCGTGAAAGAGCGTGTAGCGGGGCACTGCGGCAGGGTGTTCGCGCTGCGAGAGCAGCGAGTGCATGGAATGCCCGATCTCATGGGCCAGGGTAGAGTAGCTGCCCATGGTGCCGTTCCAGGTCATGAAGATGTAGGGCTTGACGCGGGCGCTGCCGTTGGAATAGGCGCCCTGGCGTTTGCCGTCGTTTTCGGCGTAGTCGACCCAGCGCTCGGTCGTCAAACCAGCTCGCATCTCTTGTATATATTCAGAGCCAAGGGGGGCCATGCCCTCACAGATCCACTCCACGGCCTGGGCGTAGCTCACCTCGCGGGGTGGCACGAGAGCAGCCTTGACGTCGTACTCGCGCAGCTCCGCCAGGCCCAGCCACTGCCGGCGGACGTTCCAGTAGCGGTGCCAGGTTGGGGTGTGGGCGCGGTAGGTCTCCAGCAGAGTGGTCACGACCTCCAGCGGGATGCGGTCGGGCGCGAGGGTTGCGGTGATCGCATCGGGGTAGCGGCGGGCGCGAGCAAGAAAGACGTTTTGGCGCACATTCGTGGTGTACATGGCCGCCTGGGCATGACGCACGGCAAGGTGCGCGTCGGCGTAGTGCTCCCAAGCTTCCCGGCGCACCTCGCGGTCAGGGTGGCTGGTGAGGCGGTCCACATTGCCCTGGGTGACTGGTTCACCCCCTGCCGTGCCAAAGCGCAGGTCCATATTGGCGAGGGTGGGGTGAATGCTGCGCTCGGAGGCGAAGGGGGCCTGTAGGGCGCCGAGGAGTTCTTCGACCTCCGCCGAACGGATGTGGGGGCGCAAACGCCAGAGGCGCTCGAGGCGGACCCGGTAGTCCTTGAGGTCAGGACGGGTGAGCCACCCCCGCACCTGGGCCTCGTCCAGCGTGAGGAGTTCCGGGCGGGCAAAGGCGGTGACGCTGGCGAAACGGGCGGCGATGCCACTCGCCCGGTCACGGCGAGCCGCGGCCTCCGCGTCGTGGCCGTCCACACTGGAAGACATGCTGGCGTAGGAGAGCAGGCGCGTGAGGCGCAGTTCCACCGCGCCTTCCTCACGGAGGTAGGCGGAGAGCGCCTCCGGGCTGCTGCCGAGCCGTCCGGCGTGGGCGGCCAGGGCGTCAATCGCGGCGGGCAGGGCCTCCGCCTCGGCCTCCCAGGCTTGAGGCGTCGCAAAGAGGGCTTCGATGTCCCAGGTTTGTTCGCGGGGAACAGCGGCGCGTGACGGCAAAGCAGCCTTCCTCAGGGTTGTGGTCATGCCGCAGGCTAGCACCGCGGGCACCCCGCCTCTGGATCCGCCATTTGACGTAGCTGGAAGGCAACCAAAGGGGGATTGCCGATTTTTTCCCTTTGTGTGAGGAGATACAGCGGTACGCTCAAGGAGCGTTCATGAGCCTCATGCCTGCCCTGTACCGACCCGAACTCGTGGCGCTTTCTGTCGCCGTCGCCTGCCTGGCCTCCTACGCGACCCTCAGCGTCGCGACCCGCGCCTCGAGCAAGGAGGGGCGAGCGCCGCTGTATTGGGCGGTCGGCGGAGCGCTGGTGCTGGGATTTGGCATCTGGGCGATGCACTTCATCGGCATGCTGGCCCTTAGCCTCCCCGTCCCGATCTACTATTCCCTGTCGACTACGCTGCTCTCGTGGCTGGCCGCCGTTCTGGCGGCAGCTCTGGCGCTTCGCAGCATCAACCGTCATGAGGTGGGCCTCCGGGCACTTCTCGTGGGTGGCCTCCTGCTCGGCCTGAGCATCAGCAGCATGCACTACCTGGGGATGCAGGCGATGCGCTTTGCCGGAAAGGTGACCTACGAGCCGTTGGGGGTTGCGCTGTCCGTCCTTGTCGCCTTTAGTGCCGCCACGCTGGCCCTCGGACTGGGCCTGCGGGTGCGGGTCGCTCCCCCCGGACAGCAGGAACGCTGGCGGCTGGCGGGCGCCCTGCTGCTGGGCGGTGCCATTGCCGCCATGCACTACACGGCCATGCACGCCGCGCACTTCCATACCACGGAACAGCCCACCGCCCCCCTAGCGCACGGAATTCTCTCCAGCGCCGGGCTGGCCCGGGGTGTGGCGCTGATCGCGGTGACGCTGCTGGGAGCAGCGGTATGGGCCCTGCTGATGAATGAGCGGGTCGCGCGCTCCACCGCACGCTCGGCCGAGCTGCAACGGCTCAACACTGAACTGGAGTGCCGCGTGGCCGAACGAACAGCCGCCCTCGAGCAGGCCCATGCCGAACTGCTCGCCTATGCGGTAGCGGTCTCGCATGATCTGGCCGAACCCACACGCCGCGCCACCGGTGTCACGCACCTGCTTGAACGGGCCCTGGCGGCCAACACCGATCCCAAGGTCAAGCGGTACCTGGCGCTCCTGCGGCAGGAGGTGGCCCTCGTCGACACCCACGTGACGCAGCTCCGGCAACTGCCGTTTTTCCGGGGACGACCCGTGCAGTTCGCGCCTGTGTCCCTGAACGTTCTCGTCGTTCAGGTGCGCAGCGACCTCGAACCCCTGCTGCGTGGCCGCCGCGTGCAGTGGGTGATGACGGACCTGCCGGGCGTTCGGGGTGACGCGATGCTGCTGCGGCTGGTCTTGACCGAAGTGCTGGCCGGAGCCCTGGAAGCGGCCGGTCAGGAACCGCGCCTAGAGATCAGCGGATGGCAGCAGGGCAATCAGGTGGTGGTCCAGCTGCGGCACAGTGCCCCCGGCACACCGGCGGTCAGACCTTCGCCCCTCTTGCCCTCACGTCCGGGCGAGCGCATCGGCCTGACCACCGCCCGGCGTGTGCTGCAACAGCACGGCGGCAGCCTGCAGGTGGAAGGCAACGTGGTCACGCTGCGCCTGCCGTCCGCGCAGGCCGCTCCGGGCCTTCCTGCCTCCCGGGAGAGCGCAGCGGAGGAACGGGACCTTAAAGCGGTACAGCACCAGCCGACCTGAGCAAGTGGGGTCAGCGGCGCTGGCGCAGGCACTCGTACAGGACGAGCGCGGCGGCTGTGGCGACGTTGAGGCTGTCGGCAGCCCCCCGCATGGGCACGCGCACCGGCAACTCCGCTGCGCGCCACGCCGAGGGTAGCCCCGCGTGCTCGGCGCCCAGAATCAGCGCAACGCGCCCTGTGAGCGGCGCGTCCCAGTACACCCGGGAGGCGTCCGGCGTGCAGGCCACACGGGTAAAGCCGTGCTCGGCCAACCAGGCCAGGGCCTCCTCCTCGGAGAGGGCCGCGACGGGCAGGGTAAAGACGCTGCCCTGCGAGGCGCGAATCACATTGGGGGAATACACGTCCGCACCGCGTCCAAGCACCAGCACACCCGCTGCGCCCGCCGCGTCCGCCGTGCGCAGAATCGCCCCGATGTTCCCGGGCTTTTCGAGGCCATGCAGAACGACGACCACCGCGTCGTCCTGAGGTTGGGGCAGGCGCGCAGGGGGCGCGGGCACCACCGCCAGCAACCCGTCAGGATTCTCGCGGCCACTCACTTTCTCAAAGGCCTCGCGGGCGAGCGCGAGGCGGGGACCAGGCAGCGCAGGCGCCAGCGCACGCGCCTCCGGGCTGTAGAGCGCCTCGCAGGTGTAGAGGGTCGCCGGCCTCAGACCCGCCTGTGTCGCGCGGGCGAGCTCACGGGCCCCCTCGATCAGGATCACGCCCTCGCGGTCGCGCTCGCGGCGGGAACGCAGGCGCACAAGCCGTTTGACGTGCGGGTTTTGCAGGGAGGTGATGGCGCCGGGCACATTCATCAGGGGCCAGTATGGCGGCTTTTCCTACCCCAGCCGCCCGATCAGCGGCAAGGCCGCCACCACCAGCGCCACCGTGAGCAGGCTGGCCAGCGTACTCAGCGCAACGGCGCTCGCCACCGTGTCGGCGTCGGCGTGGTACTCGCGGGCAAGAAGAAAGGCATTCACGGCGGTGGGCATGGCGGAGGCAAGCACCAGCCCCTGGAGGGGCAAGCCACGCAGACCCAGCCCCAGGCCAAGGGCCAGCGCGAGGGCGGGCATGGCGAGGACGCGCAGGCCTGTGGCGGTCAGGACCGGCGGGGTCAGGGCGAGGCGGCCCGCTTGTCCGAGCTGGATGCCCAGCGAGAGCAGCACCATCGGCAGGGCGGCCTGTCCAAGAAGGTCGATGCCGCGGCGCACACCCAGCGGAACAGGCAGATGCAGCACCCGGACCAGAAGGGCAGCGGCGATACACCACACCACCGGGAGGCGCAGGACCGCCCTCAGCCCGGCTCGCGCACCACCCGCCGAGCCGTACAGCAGCGGCCCCAGGGTGAAGGTAAGCAGGACCGAACACAGGAAGATCACGACGGCCTGGTCGAGTCCCGGCTGTCCGAGCGCGAACAGGGCGATGGGCAATCCGAAGTTGCCGTTGTTGCCGATCGCCACACTCGCCATCACGGCGCGGCGGGTGGCGCTGGGCACGCGGGCGGCGGCCAGGCGGGCCAGCAGCGCCCCGGACAGCGCCAGCACGAAGTAGGCGGTGGCCAGGTGCAGGCCCTCGCCCAGGCGGACGGTCGTGCCCAACAGGCTGCTGAGGGCGAGAGCAGGCGTCAGACCGTTGAGGCTCACCTTGCCCAGCGTGTCCTGACTCAGGGTGAAGCGGCGGGCGAGCAGGGCACCGACGCCCGCGACGAGCACAACGGGCAACACCACGTTCAGCAGGGCTTGAACCACGGAGGGCAGGATAGCGCCGCACCTTTCTGGACTCGGTTCAGAGTCGCGGCCTGCTGCGTGGCCGAGCCGTAGGCTGGGCGAAATGAGCAGAACGACAGCATTTCTGGGCCTGGGCGCGATGGGCTGGCCCATGGCGGCGCAGCTCGCGCGGCACGCGAGGGAAACGGGGGGGCGAGCGCTCGTCTGGAACCGCACCCCAGCAAAGGCGCAGGCACACGCCCGCGAGTTCGGGAGCGAGGCCGCCGAGCTGAGCGGGGTAGCGGATGCCGATGTGATCTTTTCTTGCCTCCCCACCAGCGCGGAGGTCGATGAGGTGTTGGGAGCGCTGGAGGGCCAGCTTCGGCCCGGAACAGTCTGGGTGGACTGCACGAGCGGGCACCCGGAGGCGGCCCCGCGGCAGGCGGCGCGGCTGGAAGCGCGGGGGGTGGCCTTTTTGGACGCGCCGGTCAGCGGCGGGCCCATGGGAGCCGAGCGGGCCAGCCTGACGGTGATGGTTGGCGGGGACGCGGCCGCGCTTGGCCGGGTGCGCGCCGATCTGGCCTTTGCCGGGAAGATCGTGTACGTCGGCGAGAGCGGCGCGGGCTTCGCGGTCAAGGCGATCAACAACACCCTGATGGCGGTCAACATGTGGGCGGCGGGGGAAGGGCTTGCCGTCCTGGCACGGCGCGGCGTCGACCTACAGGCGGCGCTGGACGTCATCAACGCGAGCAGCGGGCGCTCCTACCCCACCGAGGCCCTGATCCCGCAGCGGGTGCTGACCCGCGCATTTCCCGTCACCTTTGAGCTGGGCCTGCTCGCCAAAGATGCGGGGATCGCCGCCGACATGGTGCAGGATGCTCGGGCGAGCGCACCCCTGCTGCTGCAGGGCGCGGCGCTGTACCGGGCGGCGGCGCGCCTTATCGGTTCGGACGCGGACTACAGCGCGGCCCTGAAACTGGTGGAACAGATGAACGGCCAGGAGATCAGATGACCTCTCCCCTTTTTGCCGTCGCCACAGATGGGGGCCTAGACGCTTTCGAGGGCCTCAGCAACAACGTGCCGGTTGCGCCCTTTAGCCTGAACTTCGGCACGAAGACGTACCGTATGAACGAGCTCACGCGCGAGGAGCTGTACCGGGAACTCCAGACGAACCCGGTGCACCCAACCTCCAGTCAGCCCACACCCCAGGACTGGGCGCAGGCGGAGCGGGCGGCAAGCGGGGACGGCCTGCCGGTGCTGGCCCTCACGATCAGCAGTGGGCTTTCGGGAAGCCGCAACGCGGCCGAGCAGGCGCGGGCGCTCGTGCCGGAGCTGCCGGTGACCATTCACGACACGCGCACGCTGAGCGCGGCGCAGGCCTTTCAGGTCCATGCCGCCGTCACTGCCGCACAGCGGGGCGAGACGCTGGAAACGGCCCTGGACTGGGTGCGGCGCACCCACGAGGAGACCGAACTCTATTTCACCATCGAGACCCTGGAGTACCTGCGCCGGGGCGGGCGCATCGGGCGGGTACAGGCCACGTTGGGAGGCCTGCTGAACCTCAAGCCGGTGATCACGGTGGACAAGCAGGCCGGCATCTACACGAACGTGGGGCGGGCGCGCTCCTACCGCGGAGCCATCGATGCGGTCGCGGCGCAGGTAACCAGCCGCTACGGCGAGGGCACGCCGCTGCGGGTGGGCCTGCTGTACGGCAGCGTGCGCGAGGATGCTGACGCGCTCCTCGCAGCGCTTCAGGCCCGTCATCCCCTCGTGTGGGTCGGGATGACCGGCGTGAACCCGGTGCTCAATGTCCACACCGGGCCACGGGCGCTGGGTGTGGCCGCCGCCCCAGGCCGCTGGGTCTGGGAACGCTGAGGAAAAGCCCTAGGGGGGAAAGGGAAGGCGGCCCGGGGCACCCGCGTCACCGCGCAGCCAGGCGACCAGGGCGGCCCGGGCTTCGGGGCGAAAGCCGTAGGTGAGGACCGCAGGGGCCTGGACGTCCAGCACGGCGGAAGGGTTGTACAGGGCGAGGTGTAGATCCGGCTGGGCCCCACGCAGGTCGGGCTGCCGGTGCCGGGTGGTGGTCGCGAGGATGACGGGGAGGCCGGACGCCCGGATGGCTCGCCAGTCGAGCTGTGCCGGGTGATCAAAAGCGTGTAGCCGCACGTCGTACACGGCCCCGAGTTCACGGGCGAGCGTGGCGGCGTCCACGCTGGCTTCGCTGACCGTCTCACGCTCCACCCGGTGCTGCGCGACGAGCAGAATGGCCGTTCCGGGAGCGGGAGGCCGCGGGTTGCCGCAGGTGGTCAGGGCA
This sequence comes from Deinococcus sp. YIM 77859, assembly GCF_000745175.1. NCBI lineage: Bacteria > Thermotogati > Deinococcota > Deinococci > Deinococcales > Deinococcaceae > Deinococcus > Deinococcus sp. YIM 77859. Next base: position 579,194 of record NZ_JQNI01000002.1, on the reverse strand, counting down.
CAGGCCCAGGCGCGCGCGAACAGCGCAGCGTCGGCCCAGGGGTCTCGCTCGAGCGCAACCTCTGCTGGATGGGCGGCGGCCAACGCGTGCAGCCGAGCGAGGCTCGCTTCGACCTCCCGCGCGTCCAGTTCGTCCCGCAGAGCGTGCGCCACCGCCTCCAGGGTGGCCTCTTGCGCCTCGCGGCGGCCCAGGGCCATCACCAGATCAGCTCCGGCACGCAGCGCGAGCACCGCCGCCTCGCCCCGGCCGTAGTGAGCGTCGATGGCCTGCATCCCCATGCTATCGGTAACGGTGACCCCCCCGTAGCCCCACTCGCCGCGCAGCAGGTCCGTCAGCACGGCGCGCGAGAGCGTGGCGGGACGCGCGGGGTCAAGCGCGTCATACACGATGTGCGCCGTCATCACGGCGGGCGCAAGGGGCAGGCAGGCGCGGAAGGGCGCCAGCTCTGCTGCGTCCAGCGCCGCACGGCTCTTGGCGACGCGGGGCAGGGCGCGGTGAGTGTCGAGGTGGGTGTCACCGTGCCCCGGAAAGTGCTTCACGCAGCCTGCGACGCCCTCCCGCCGGTGTCCCCGCAGGGCCGCGACACCGTGGCGCGTCACCAGGGCGGGATCAGCGCCGTAGGCCCGCTCACTGATCACCGGATTGGCCGGATTAACGTTCACGTCCAGCACAGGTGCAAAGTTCCAGTTCACGCCGACCGACCGCAACTGCCGCGCCAGGGCTGCGTTCACCTCCTCGGTGAGCACCGGATCATCCGCCGCGCCCAGGGCCATGGCCGAAGGCGCACACGGCCAGAAGCTCGGGCGCACAATTGCGCCACCCTCGTGGTCGAGGGCAATCAGGGCGTTCTCACCCAGCACCTCGCGCAGGTCAGCGCAGAGCCGCCGCAGTTGCTCCGCATCCTGCACGTTCTTCCCAAACAGACAGACGGCCCGAATCCCGTTGCGGCGCAGGTAAGCGGCGGTTGACACGTCGAGCGTGGGGCCGGGGATGTCCACCATCACCAGGGCGCCGGGAAGAGGTTGGTTCACGTCCCTCAGGGTAAGCGAGAAGAGCCCCGCCGTTCCTCAGTCCGTCACGGCGCCCTGCGCGGCGCTGCTGACCAACCGTGCGTACTTGGCGAGCACGCCCCGCTTGTAGCGCGGCTCCGGAGCCACCCAGGCGGCGCGGCGGCGCTCCAGTTCCGCCTCGTCCACAAGCAGGTTGAGCTGACAGGTTTCGGCATTGAGCTCGATGAGGTCACCCTCCTGCACCAGGGCGATAGGACCGCCCACGTAGGCTTCGGGGGCCACGTGACCGACAACGAGACCGTACGTGCCGCCCGAAAAGCGGCCGTCGGTGATCAGCCCCACGCTGTCTCCTAGCCCCTTACCGATGATCGCCGAGGTGGGAGACAGCATCTCGCGCATGCCGGGGCCGCCCTTGGGCCCCTCGTAGCGAATCACCACCACATCACCGGCCTTGATTCGGTCCCCCATGATGGCCGCCATACACTCCTCTTCCGAGTCGAAGACGCGGGCGGGACCGGTGATTTTAATCTGCCGCAGGCCGCTGATCTTGGCCACCGCGCCTTCTGGAGCCAGGTTCCCGCGCAGGATGGCGAGGTGCCCCTGTGGGTAGAGCGGCTGGTCAAAGGGCAGAATAACGTCCTGGCCGGGATCGGGCTGATCGGGCACGCCCGCGAGGTTCTCGGCGACCGTTTGGCCGGTCACCGTGAGGCAGTCGCCGTGCAGCAGGCCCGCTTTGAGCAGCATCTTCATCACGCGCGGGATGCCGCCCACCTCGTGCAGGTCGGTGGCGACGTACTTCCCGCTCGGCTTGAGGTCGCAAAAGACCGGCGTGCGCTCGCGGATGCGCTCGAAGTCTTCCAGGGTGAGGTCAACGCCGCAGGCGTGGGCAATTGCCAGCAGGTGCAGCACCGCGTTTGTGGAGCCGCCCACCGCCATCACCACCGTGATCGCGTTCTCGAAGGCTTCCCGCGTCAGGATGTCCAGGGGCCGGATGTCCTCCTCGATCAGCCGAATGAGGGCGCGGGCGCTGTCTGCGGCAGAAACTGCCTTTTCGGCGTCTACGGCGCTCATGGTGGAGGAGTACGGCAGGCTCATCCCCAGCGCCTCAAAGGCGCTACTCATGGTGTTCGCCGTGTACATGCCGCCGCAGGAACCGTTGCCGGGACAGGCACGCTTCTCGATCTGCTCGAAGTCTTCACGGCTCATCTTGCCCGCGCCGTAGGCCCCGACCGCCTCGAAGACGGAGACGATGGTGAGGTCTTTGCCGTTGTAGTGACCCGGTTTGATCGTGCCCCCATAGACAAAGATGGCGGGAATATTGAGGCGGGCGATGCCGATCATCGCGCCGGGCATGTTCTTGTCGCAGCCGCCCACCACGATGAGGCCGTCGTGCGACATCCCGCGGCTGGCCGTCTCGATGGAGTCCGCGATCACTTCCCGGCTGACCAGAGAGCACTTCATGCCCTCGGTGCCCATGCTGATGCCGTCCGAGACGGTGATGGTGCCGTAGACCTGCGGCATCGCACCGCCCTCGCGCAGGGCACCGGTGATGTGCTCTGCCAGTTCGCCCAAGCCGTTGTTGCAGGGCGTGATGTTGCTCTGGGCATGCGCGACGCCGATGATCGCCTTGTCGAAGTCGCCGTCCTCGAACCCCACCGCCCGCAGCATCGCCCGGTTGGGCGCGCGCTCGTCCCCCTGGGTGACGTGGTGGCTATTCCAATTCATCCTGCGCTTCGTGCGGGTACCGGTCATGCCTTACGCTAGGCCAACGCGGGGGGCGCGGGGCCGGGGCAGCTCAGACAGGCGAGGAGGCGACCCCCCCCGGAAGCCGCCTCCTCTTTCCCTCAGAGCCTACGCCTTGACGGGCTGCTGCCCCCGCTTGCGGCGGGCATTCCACTCTTCAAAGTACACGACCAGCGGCGCGACGATGTAGATGGAGGAGTAGGTGCCCACGATGATGCCGACCAGCAGAATCAGCGAGAAGTCACGCAGCACCGGACCGCCGAACACGAGCAGGCTGAGGAGGGGCAGCATCGTGCTCACTGACGTCATCACCGTGCGCGAGAGCGTCTGGTTGATGGAGGTATTCACGATCTCGCGGTAGGAGCGGCCCCGCATCTCACGCAGGTTTTCGCGAATGCGGTCGGAGATGATGATGGAGTCATTCAGCGAGTAGCCGATCAGGGTAAGGAGCGCGGCCACCGTCGCCACCGTGAATTCCAGCCCCAGCAGGCTGAAGAGGCCCATCGCGATGGCCACGTCGTGAACCGCCGCGATGATGCTGCCCACACCCATGATGAAGTCGAAGCGGAAGCCGACGTAGACGAGGATCAGGCCCAGGCCCAACAACACGGCATAGACGGTCTTCTGCGTGAGTTCACGCCCAACCGCCGGGCCGACCGTCTCGGTGGACTGCACCTCACCCCCCGGCAGCCTGGCGATCGCCGAACTGAGGGTCTGCACCTCGGCGGCGGTCAGTTCGGGCACCTTGACCGTGTACTGCGCGCCGCTGATTCCCGGCGTTACGTCACGCTGAATGGTCGCGCTCTGGGGGTTGACTTTCTCCACGCCCGCCCCGGTGACGGCGGAACGCACCTGCTCGGTGGTCGTCTCGCTCCCCGTGCGGACAGTGAGGGTCGTGCCACTGGTAAAGTCCACGCCGTAGTTCAGGCCGCGTGTGGCGAGCACCAGGCCGCCACCCAGCGCGAGCAGCACGCTGAGGGTGGTCACGACGGGGGCAGCTTTCATGAAGTTGATGTTCGTCTTGCCGATGCGGATGGGCGCGCTCGCATTGGGCTTGCGCTGCGCGAGCTGCTGCATACCCCACTTGGCGAACACCAGGTTAGAGAAGGTGGAGGCAACCACCCCGATGATCAGCGTGACAGCAAAGCCCTTCACCGGACCGGTCGAGTAGTTGTACAGCGCCAGCGCGGAGAGCAGGTGCGAGGCGTTCACGTCCAAGATGGCCGCCGTCGAGTGCTCGTACCCCGCCCCGATCGCGTTCTTCAGGCCCTTGCCCTTGTGCAGCTCCTCCTTGATGCGCTCAAAGGAGATCACGTTGCCGTCCACGGCGGCGCCGATGGTGAGCACCAGACCCGCAATTCCCGGCAGGGTGAGGGTCGCGCCGAAGCCGCCCAGCAGGCCCAGGATCAGGATCGCCGAAAACAGCAGCCCCAACGCCGCGACCAGCCCGAACCAGAAGCCGTAGTACAAGAAGAGCATCCCGAACACCAACCCGATGCCGACAAGCGCGGCGATGGTGCCGCTGCGGATGGCGTCGGCACCCAGCGTCGGCCCGATGGCCCGCTCGGCCTCGGTCTTGATCTTGATGGGGAGCGCGCCGGATTTAAGCACCAGGGCGAGTTGGCTGGCTTCCTCGGCGGTGAAGTTGCCGCTGATCTGCACGTCCCGGAAAAGACGCTGCTGGATGGTCGCCACCGACTGGATCTGATCGTCCAGCACCACGGCCATCAGGCGACCTACGTTCTGACCGGTAAAGTTGCCAAATGTCTCCGCACCCTGTGGGGTGGTTTGGAACGTCACCACCCAGCGGCCCGTCGTGGGATCCGTGGCGGCCGAGGCGTTGGCGATCACCTCGCCGGTCGCCTGCACCGGACCGAGGTCTTCGAGGGTGTACCCGCCCGTCTGGGGCTTCTGCTGGGCCAGCTGCGGGTCAGGCTGCGCCCCCTGGTTCACGATGCGGAATTCCAGGCGAGCGGTGCGCTGGATGATCTCGCGGGCGCGCTGCTGCACCGCGGGCGTCGCGCCGGGAATCTCGACGACCACGCGCCTGCCGCCTGCGACAGTCACCGTCGGTTCAGCCACACCCAGCGCGTTGATACGGTTCTCGATCACGGTCTTTACCCGGTCGAGCTCCTCACGGGTGGCGTTGCCGTCCTCGGGCGCGAGTTCGATCCTCAGGCCCCCCTTGAGGTCCAGCCCCAGCGTCATGAACTGATACTGGTCGTTCCAGAGCGCAAGGGGCGTTTTGGGATGTTCCCAGGGCCGCCAGATATAGAGCAGGCTGGCCAGGAGCGTGAGCAGCAGGAGGAGCCCGGTCCAGGGACTGGGACGGCTGGCAGAGGGAGCCGGACGGCGCGGAGGCGGGCGGCGGTTGCGGTTCGGATTGGTGTAGGTCACGGGAAGACTCCGGGAAAGACAGAAGAGAGGGGGCTGACGGGATAGAGCCGAACCAACCGCTTTTCAGCCGCCGTCCGTCTGTCGCCGGCCGAGCAGTGCCAGGCTGCGCAGCGGGGTGGGAGAAGACCAGGCTGGCAGCGCCACGGCGGCAGCCAGCGCGACCCGAACCAGCCCAAAGGGCTCGGGCGGCGCGGCGGTCAGCAGAAGCGGACCGGGCATGGGCTGCGGCGCGGGGCGGACCTCCGGCAGGGCCGGAGCCACGTTGCCTGCCGTGACGCGCGGTCCCTGGTCGGCCACCGGCTGCGGCGAACCCAACAGCACCGCCAGTACCGACAGCAGCGTGAGCACCCCCGGCCACGCGAGCAGATGGGAGCGCCGCAGGGGCGTCACGTCGGGGCGAAACGGGGGGGGCTGGAACCTGGGCATGGTGGGAGTCGCGTCCGGCCCCCGTTCCGTTCAGACAAGGGAAGCGGGTGCGGCAAGCGCCACAGGATAGCAGAGGGCCACCGCCACGCAGGGGACGGACCCGCATTTTAGCCCCTGTTTAACCGCCCTCCCGCACCCTGCTCGCACCCGGTCACGTTGGCCGGAATCTCATCCCAGGAGTGTGACAACGGTGAAACGTTCCCCTAGACGCGCTGCTTTGGTCGCCCTTGCCGCTGGCCTGCCCCTCACCGCAGGGCTGGTTCTGGCCGCTGGAACCGGAACAGCCTCCCCACCCCAGTCGGCGCAGTCCCAAACCGCGCCGAGCCGCCCGGTACCGCCCAGCACCTCGTACGCTGACGTCTTTCTCCAGAAGCTGGCCGCGCAGCTTGGCATCACGGTGGAACGCCTGCGGGCCGCTGCGCTCGCTGCGGGGAGCGCCACCATCGACCAGGCCGTACAGGCCGGTGACCTCCCCAGTCGCCGCGCCGAAGAGCTCAAGCAGAGGCTCCAGCAAAACCCCTTCGGTTTCGGCGGCCCGCGCGGCTTTGGCCGGGGTGGCCATCACCACGGTGGCCGGGACGGCGGCCCGCGCGATTTCGCTCAGCCTGGCGAGACCGGCCAGAGCACCCCGAGTGCGGGTGCAGACGCTCCCAGCACCTGAAGCGAAGCCAACAACAGGAGAGGGGCGGCCCCTTGGCAGGAAACCGCCCCTTTCTTGTGCCTCCTTACGCCTGCGTGACTTCCACCATCTCGCTGGCCTCGATGATGTCGCCCTCCTGCACGTCGTTCCAGTCGAGGTTGATGCCACACTCGTAGCCGGTCTGGACCTCGCGGACGTCGTCCTTGAAGCGCTTGAGGCCCACAATGGTGCCCTCATACACCACCTGCTTGCCGCGCGTCACCTTTGCCCTGGCGTTGCGCCGCAGGATTCCATCGGTCACGTAGGACCCGGCGATGTTGCCGCTCTTGGGGTGACGAATCACCATACGAACCTCGGCGCGGCCCAGGTAGCGTTCCTCGAAGACGGGTTCGACGTTCCCCTTGATCAGGCGGTCCACCTCGTCGATCAGCTCGTAGATGATCCGGAAGCTCTTGATCTCGATGTCCCGTCCCTCGGCGGCCTTTTTCACCCCCCCCGACGCGGTCACGTTGAAGCAGAGGATGGTCGCGTCGGCAGTGGAAGCCAGCAGCACGTCACCCTCGGTGGGGGCGCCGATGCCCGCAAGCATCACCTCCAGCTTCACGTCCTCGGTTTCCTTTTTGGCGAGGATGCCCTGAATGGCTTCCAGGCTGCCCTGGGTGTCGGCGCGCAGAATCAGGTTGACCGTGCGTGTCTCGCCCAGCGGTCCCATCATCTCTTCCAACGTCCGCTTGCGCTGCACGCGGGCGTTTTCCGCGTCGCGGCGCTCTTCCACGCGCTGCGCCACCAGCTCGCGGGCGGCGTGCTCGTTTTTGGCGCTGACCACCGTTTCACCGCTGGCCGGAGCCTCACTGAAGCCCAGAACCTGCACGGGCGTGCTGGGCCCGGCCTCCTTGACGCGGCCGCCGTTACTGTCGGTCAGCGCCTTGACCTTGCCGTAGTGCTCACCCACGACCAAAAAATCCCCGACGCGCAGGGTGCCCTCCTGCACCATCACGGTCGCGAGGACGCCCGCTTGCCGGTCCACCCGGCTCTCGATGACAACTCCCCTGAATTCACCCTTGGGGTCGGCCCGCAGGTCCTCGAGTTCAGCGGTGAGGGAGATGTACTCCAGCAGGTCCTCGACACCCTCGCCGGTCTTGGCGCTGACCGGCACCACGATCAGATCACCACCGTACTCCTCGGGGACCAGGTTGAGCTGGGTGAGGTCAGTCTTGACGCGCTCGGGGTCGGCCTGCGGCAGGTCCACCTTGTTGATCGCCACGATCATGGGCACCTTGGCCGCCTGCGCGTGGGCGATCGCTTCGCGGGTCTGCGGCATCAACGAGTCGTCGGCGGCAATCACAATCACGGCGATGTCCGCGACGTTCGCGCCGCGCGCCCGGATGGTGGTAAAGGCCTCGTGGCCGGGCGTGTCAATAAAGACGATCTTGCCCTTGCTGGTCTTGGCCTCAAAGGCCCCGACGTGCTGGGTGATGCCGCCCGCCTCCTTGGCGGCGACCTTCGTCTTGCGGATGTAGTCCAGGAGGGAGGTCTTGCCGTGGTCGACGTGCCCCATGATGGTGACCACCGGGGCACGGTGGGGGATCTCGGGCTTCGCGTTCACAGGCGTCTGTGGCGCGCGTTCGGCGGTCGCGGTCGCGGCAGCCTGCGGCGCGTTCTGCGCTTCTGTTGGGGCAGGCGCAGGAGCGGCCTGAACCGGCGCAGCTTCAGCCGTCTGCGGAGCGCGTTCTTCTGCCAGCATCTCCTTGATCAGCTCGACCGTCTCTTCCTCGATGGTGCTGCTGACACTCTTGTACGCCACGCCGAGGTTATCGAGAATCTCGAGCATTTTTGCGTTGTCCACGCCAAGGTCCTTGGCGAGGGTATAGATCCGAACTTTTGACATGCTCACCTCCGGTGAGTCCCGCCGTGCCCCGTTCCCTGGTCGGGAAAGCCGGACGGCGGCAAAGATCAGGTGTTCATAGGCTGATCCGTGTGGGCCAGTAGGGCCTGGAGTTGGGTGCTGATCGCCGGGGCATCCGCCCGAAACGCTCGCCTCAGCCGCTTTTCCTGCCAGCAGTCGGGGGCGTCGGCGCAGACGTAGGCACCCCGCCCCGTCCGCGCCCCCGGCACAACCCGCCAGCCTTCTGCCGCCAGGGTCACCCGCACGAGGTCGGGCTGGGGCCGCTTGCGGCGGCAGGCGACGCAGGTCCGCTCCGGAACGTGCCGGGTGTTGCGGGAAGCAGCAGCCAAGCGGGGTTACTCCTGCGTGTCGTCGGGGCGAGCGGTGGCGACCGACCGGCTGTCCTTGAACAGCGCGTCAAAGGCGGACGCGGCGGCACTGCGGCTCGTGCCGGCGCTCTCCTGTTCCTCCTGAAGCGCTTGCTGCATCGCGGCGTCGAGGTCCTGAATGGCGGCCGTCTCGCGCAGGTCGATCTTGTAGCCGGTGAGCTTGGCGGCCAGCCGCACGTTCTGTCCCCCCTTGCCGATCGCCAGCGAAAGCTGATCGGGCGTGACCGTGACGGTAGCGTCCTTGCTCTCCGGCTGCACCTCGATCGGGCCGACCTTGGCGGGCGAGAGCGCGTTGCGAATGAAGTCGCGCGGGTTCGCGTCCCACAGGATGACGTCCACGCGCTCACGGCCGAGTTCGCCCGTCACCGCCTGGATGCGGTTGCCGCGGTGCCCGATGCAGGCCCCGATGGGGTCCACATTGGGATTATGCGAGTACACGGCGACCTTGGAGCGCTGCCCGGCCTCACGGGCAATGGCCTTGATCTCCACGATGCCGTTGGCAACCTCGGGGATCTCCTGCCGCAGCAGGTATTCCAGCAGCTTCTCGTCGGCGCGGCTGGCGAGGATGGTCGGCCCCTTGGGCGTCTTGCGCACCTCCTTGAGGTAGATCTTGACCCGGTTCCCCGGCACCAGCTTCTCGCCCGGGATCTGCTCACGCGGCGGCAGGATCGCTTCGCCCGCGCCCAGCTCCACGAACCAGTTGCCCTTGTTGTCGCTGCGGACAACCTGCGCGGTCAACACCTGCCCCTCGCGGTCCTTGTACTCGTTGTAGACCACGTTGCGCTCGGTCTCGCGCATCTTTTGCGTGAGCATCTGCTTGGCCGCCTGGAGGGCGATGCGCGAGAACTTCTCGCGGTCCACCGGAAACTCCATCTCCATGCCGATCTCTACGCCGGGATCGAGTTCCAGGGCGTCGGCGAGGGAGATCTGAAGGTTCTCGTTCTCGACCTTCTCGACCACCTCGCGCACGATAAGCACTTCGAGTTCGCCCGTCACGGGATCGAGGTGCACCTCGATGCGCTTGTCGGGCTCCACGTTGCGGGTGTAGGCCTGCGCGAGCGACTGCTCGAAGGCCTCAATGAGTTGCAGCTCGTTGATGTTGCGGGCCTGCGCGACTTCACGCAGCGCCTCCGCAAAATTGACTTCAGGCTGAGTCATACCGTTTTCCTTCCTCTAAGGATGCAAGCGCCACTCAGCGGTGGCGGTCCGGGAACTCCGCGAGGTTCCCCTGAAAGGTGCCGACGGTGAGCGTGACGTCCTCACCGGCGACATCGAAGGTGACCTGATCGCCCTGCACCGCCTTGATGGGCGCCGTGAACGCGTGCCCGTCGCCGCGCACCCTGGCCCTTAAACCGATCATGCGCTCGAAGTGCCGCGCGCGCGTCAGCGGCCGCTTGGCGCCCGGCGATTCGAGTTCCAGGCGGTACTCACCCGCGATGGGGTCCACCCGGTCGAACTCCGCGCCAACCACGCGGCTGGCCCGTTCCAGGTCTTCGAGGGTAACCGGCTGTTCGTCGAGGCGGTCGACGCGAATCACGACGGTAGGCCGGCGACCAGGATTCTGCACCTGCACGTCCAGCACCTCGAAGCCCAGGGTCCGCAGGACGCCGTCTGCCAGGGCGTGCAGATCGTTTGAAGTGTGGGTTGCGTTGTTATTCATATTGTAGGCCACGCGGATTGCGCAGCGAGAAACCACCCCCTCCACGAAAAAAGGTGGGCAAGGCACCCACCTCACTTCGAGGAATGACTGTACAGAGTATAGCTCAAACGGGCGCGCGGGCGCAGCCCGGAGTCACAAAGGGCGGCCCCCTAGTTCGTCCCGCTTCCGGCCGCCGGAGTATCGGGGCCTAGGCGCACCGTCACGTCTGCTCCCGGCAGGCTCGCCTCCTGGCTGAGCTGCCCGTGCCCCACGTCGCGCAGCACCGCCGCCGCGGCCTGGCCGCTCACGGTGGTGGTCGTGGCGGCGCGCGGTCCATTGGAAATCACCACGTGTTGGTACCCCAGGCCCTCGAGCTTCTCTTGAAGGCGGCGAGCGCTGCCGTCCGGCGCGCCCACGTTCACCACCGCGACCCGAAGCGTGCGGGGGTCTTGGGGGTCAAGGAAGTGCTGTTGGATGAGCCCGGCGAGGGCCGCGCGGTCGGGAAGCCAGGTGCCGCCCCCGCCAAAGGAGCCCGGCACCGTGTAGGTGTTCACCTTCAGACCGCTCAGCAGCGCGCCCAGCAGCGCGCCGACCTCCTGCCGGGTGAGGTTCGTCTTGGTGTTGTGGTCGATGGCGGCGGCCATCTGCGGAAGCCGCCAGACGTTGAGGGGGTGTTTGACCTGTTGCAGGAGCGCCGTGAGGTACGCCTGTTGCCGCTCGACGCGCCCGATGTCCCCTAGACCGTCGTGGCGAAAGCGCAGAAAGCCTTCCGCCTGCTGGCCGTTCAGCCGCTGCCGTCCCGGGTAGAGGTCGATGTGAAGGTGCCCGGCGTTGTCGTCGTACTTCATCCTGGCCGGAACGTCCAGGGTCACGCCGCCCGCCGCGTCGGTCAGGGCGCGAACGGCGTTCAGCGAGAGGAGGGCGTAGGCATCCACCGGCAGACCGGTGAGGTCTTCCACTGCCTCCACGAGCAGTTCCGGCCCGCCGTGCGGATTGGCCGCGTTGATCTTGCTCCAGCCCCAGCCGGGGATGTTGACCCAGGTGTCGCGCGGGATACTCAGCAGGTTGGCGGTGCCGTCGGGCCGCACCTGTGCCAGCACGATGGTGTCGGTGCGCTGGCTGTAGTCCTCGGGCAGCGCCGGGTAGGGCCACACCGCCGCCGAGGCGTCGTAATTAACGTCGACCCCGGCCAGCAGGATGTTGAGCGGGCCGTCCGCCTTGCGGGGCAGCGTGCCGTAACGGGTCAGAGCGGGAAACGCGGGGGCAGCGAGCGCCACCAGCCCGGCAAGCAGGATCAGGACGAGGAGAACGGCGCGGCGCACGGGGGGAGTGTAGCGGCCTCACAGATGAGGCACAATCCTGCGCCGCCCAACGTCACTCGCGGCGGCCCACGTCCGCCAGCCACCCCGGCAGCTCGGCGGGCCGCGACTGCCCCCAGAGGAACGCGAACCCACGCGCGTACTCGGCGGCGGCGGCGGGAGCGCTGGTGGCGAGGGTGTACTCGTTCAGGCCGCGCGGAGTCCACGACGAATAGTGCAGGTTCTGGCTTCCCACGGTGAGCATTCGCCCGTCGACGAGCATGGTCTTGGCGTGGAGGCCGCCGGGGTACCAGCGGGCCTCGAAGCGGTCCGCGAGGCCGCGCGCGGCGAGCTCACGGCGCAGCACAGCGAGCGCGATGCGGTTTTCTAGGCCGAGCAGGCCGTGTTCATACAGGATGGCCCGGACCAGAACGCCCCGCTCCGCCGCCCGCACAAGCGCCCGCATCCAGGGCAGGGCGTCGTCAAAGGTGCACAGGCGCGGATTGAGCAGGGCGAGGTTGCAGCGCACGTTCATGCTGAAACTGACGTGCATCAAGTCGATGTTTTCCCGCGCGGCGTCCAGCAGGTTCACCAGGGCTTCGTCGGCGGCCGGAAAACCCGCGCGGCGATACAGGCTGAACACGCGCACGTCACCAGCACGTTGGAGCGGTAGGCGGTCGGTGCCCTGGGGATGGTCGGGAACACCGGCGGCGCCGAGGCGACAGGCCCGGCGGACGGTGCGGGCCGTCACACCGGGGGCACAGGCAAGGACCGTGCTGCGGCTCCACAGGTCATCGAAGACGGTCAGGCCGTCACGGGCGACCGGCCCCCGCACCCACAGGCCCAGGTCACGCAGGTCGCCGCCGTGTCCCCCCGTCGTCGCCGAGGGCAAATGCAGCGTCCCCGCGTTGAAGCCCATCACCGTGAGGTCCGTGCCGTCCGTCACAAGCAGCTTGGCGTGGCTGTGCGGAAAGGTGCCCGCGTAGTTCGCGATCTCCACCCGCCAGCCACGCGCCTCGTCGGTCAGGGGCACACCGGCGGCCAGCAGGTCGCGCGCCGCCGCGTACACCTGCGAGCCCCAGTCGAGGTTAGCGACCAGCGGAAAGTTGCCCAGTGCGAGGCGAACGGTCACGCCGTCCGGGTAGGCCGCTGGCTTTGCCTGAACCTGGCGGTAGAGCCGGGCCACGCCCCCCGCCAGCACCGCGCCCGGCCCACGGCCCGGGTCGTCCGTCCACTCCATCACGGCGTACAGCACCTCGCGCCTCGCCCGGGCGATCTGCCGGCTCAACCCGTCGAAGCCGCCGTGCGGTGTGGGCTGTTCGTTCCCAAAGGCCGGCCCAGGGTTCGGCGTGTGCAGAAAGCCCAGAAAGGCGTTGCCGCACGAGAGGTCGGGCCGCCCCTCCCGGGTGGTGACCTGCCACAGCGTGAGCTCGAGCGGGTCCGTGGGCGGCGGGCAATTCAGGCCGGAAGCGTCGGGCACGGCCAGGGGTGTGGCCGCAGCGGGACGCGACTGCACGAAGTGCACGGCCCGCTCCGCCACCCCCCAGACACCCAGCAGGGCGAGGCCGAGCGCGGCCAGCGTCAGCTTGACCTGCCGGTCATCGGCCACGTCGCGCTCCGGGTGGGTCGCAGCCACGTGAATTCGGCCCGCTACGCTGAGGTCGCCCACCACCTGGAGGGTGACCAGAAAGGCCGCGAGCAGGGCCAGGAGCGCCCAGCCACCGCCCGCGAGCAGGTTCGGCACGCCCAGCCAGCCGATCAGGACGCCTCCCGTCAGGCCCGCCCCCCCGAAGCCCAGCAGGCCGCCCAGGGCGGGCTGCCAGGCGAGCCCGGCCCGCAGGGTCAGCAGACCCAGCACGCCGCCGGAGATCAGGCCATACAGCGCGCAGGCAAGCGTGATCAGCAGGGCCAGTTGTGCTCCGCCCAGCGCGTTCCCCAGCAGTCCCCCCTGATAGATGCCCGCCAGGCCCATCACGGCCCCCAGGGGCACGATCAGCAGGCCAGCCGTCGCGCCCGCGGCCACACCTGCCCGCCAGCGCGCCTGCCCGCGTGTGAGCCCCAGACGCGTCAGCGGCAGCGCCCGCGCGGACAGAGCGCCAGCCAACGCAAAGCCCAGCGTGACGCTGAGAAGGGCACCGAGCGCGCCCGCCAGGGCCCGCAGCAGCGGTTGCCCGGGCGGCACCAGGGCCAGCACGGCGCTCACGGCCCCCCGCGCGAGCAGCGCCCCCAGCAGCAGGCCCGCGAGCGCCGCCAGGGCCAGACGTTCCCCCTGCGCCCGAAGATCGTGGTGGGGAAGCAGCCGCATCCGGGTCAGGATAAGGGCACCCGGCGCTGCGGCTTCAGCGTGCCCGCTCCTGCAGCGCCACGCTCCTCCAGGCGAGGGGCGCGCGAACAATGCCCTTGTCACCGGGCTGCGGGCGTACGCTCAGCGGGTAGGTCTGCCAGTGATAGTCGTAGGCGTAACGCCACTCGCATTCGTAGACGCCAACATTCACGTGGTACCGGCCGCCGATCAGGTCGACTCGCCCCAGCTCCAGCGTGATCTGTCCGGCTCCCCCGGCGAGCGGCACCGCTATCCCGGATGAGGCCGTGTCCACGTCGTAGCAGATCAGGCCGTCTTCCCGGCTGAGGCTGACACCGAAAATCGCGCCGGCCAGCGGGATGTGGGCGACATAGTCCAGTTCGACGCGCAGGGGATCGCCGCTGCTGATCTCGTTCACGGCCAACCCGCTGGCGTCGGTGAGCCGGACCGCCGTGATCTCCACCTCGCGCGAGCCCAGGCGCCGCGCTTCCCCCGTCTCCTCGCGCGCACCGGGCGTGCGCCGCCGCGTCTCGGCGCTCATCTCCGAGACGTACTGCGCGACCACCACGTCGGGGGTGCCCTGCGCCATCAGGCGGCCACCCCGCAGCCACAGCACCCGGTCACACAGGTCCCGCACCTGCGTCATGTCATGCGTCACCATAACGATGGTGCACCCGTCCTCACGAAACTGCCGGATGCGCTCCGTGCACTTGCGCTGAAAGGCGAGGTCACCGACGGCCAGCACCTCATCGATCAGAAGGATGCGGGGATCGGTGTGCGCCGCAACCGCAAAGGCCAGACGCATCTCCATTCCCGAGCTGTAGGTCCGTAGCGGCTGGTCGATAAAGGCTTCCAGCTCGGCAAAGGCCACGATGGCGTCAAAGCGCCGCGTGACCTCCCGCCGGGTGAGGCCCGCGATCACCCCCACGATATAGACGTTCTCGCGGCCGGTCAGGTCGGGATGAAAGCCCGCGCCCAGGTCGAGGAGTGCCCCGATTCGTCCCCCGGTGCGGATGTGGCCACGGTCTGGCCGCCCCACTCCACCGATCAGACGCAGCAGGGTGGACTTGCCCGCCCCGTTGTGCCCAATGAGCCCCACCATCTGCCCCGGCTCGACCTCGAAACTCACGTCGTGCAGGCCCCAGAACACCTCGTCTGGCCCCAGCGGACGCAAGCCGCTCAGCACCCATTCCTTGAGGGTGTGTGGCCGGTCCCGACGGTAGCGCCGAAAGCGCTTGCTGACCCGCTGGACCTCAATTCGGCCCTCCATCTACAGTTCCTCCGCAAAGCGCTGGCTGGTGCGGGTAAAGACGGCATACCCCAGCGCGAGGACGGCGAGGGCAAGGGTCCCCACCCCCAGCAGTTGGCTCCACGCCGGCCACTGACCTTCGAGCAGGACGCGGCGCAGGGCCGCCAGGATGGTCGCCACCGGATTGACCTCGAAAAGGCCGTGGTACTGCTCGGGCACGTTGCGCGGCGAGTAGAACACCGGTGTGAGATAAAAGAGCAGCATCAGCAGGATACCCAGCAGGTGTTGCAGGTCGCGGAAGGTCACGTGCAGGCTGGCCAGCAGGTACGTCAGGCCCAGCGTCAGCAGGAATTGCAGGGCGACGATCAGCGGAAAGGCCAGCAGGGCGGGTGTGAGGGGAACGCCGCTGACCGCCGCAAAGACGAGCAGCACCGGCAGGGCCAGCAGGTAGTGAATCAGGCCGGTCATCACCGTCACAGCGGGCAGGATCGCCGCTGGAAAGCCGGGGCGGCGGATCAGCATCCGGTTGTCGGTCACCGAACCCGTCGCGAGCAGCAGCGACGACTGAAACCAGTTCCAGCTCAGGAGGCCGGTGAACACAAAAACCGGATAGTGGGGAATCTCGAGCCGCAGCACCGAGCGCGACAGAAAAACGAACACCAACAGTTGCGCGAGCGGCACGATGAGGGACCAGGCCGCTCCCAACGCTGACCGCTTGTAGCGCAGCTTCAGCTCGCGCCCGACCAGTTCACGCAGCAGGTCGCGCAGGTAGGTCACCCGCTGCCAGCGCCCCGCAGCAAGCGTCATGGAAGGCTTTCTGCTCCGGCAGAGCGCAGGGGCAGCGGGAGCCCGGCAGGCAGCGGCACCTCGCGCTCCACGGGCGGACGGCTGCGGCCCTCGCGCTGCACCCGAGCAGACGAGCGCCACAGGGCCCAGGGTCCGGCCAGGTTGCCCCGGATCTCCAGGGCCAGCAGCGAGAAGGGGAAGTGCTCCTGCCCACGCGCCGCCCGCCGCAGGCTCCCCGCGACCTGCCGCACCCGCCACCACGGCACGTGGACAAGGAGGTGAAGGAGGCCCCGGGCATCACCGTCACGCAGCCAGGTCGTCAGGTGGTACGCCACGTGCCCCTTGCTGTAGGCGTACATCTGCCGCCGCAGGGCCGCCATGTCCCGGCGGTGCTTGTGCCACAGGTACGCCGCCGGTTCGTAGACCAGCGTGCCTCCGGCTTTCAGGACCTTGTAGTACAGGTAGGTGTCCTCGCCCACGCCGGAAGGCATCCCGGGGCCCAGCGCCTCGTCCATCAGCCCGATCTCGGGATCACGGAAGATGCTCGCCCGGAAGGCAGAATTGGCGGTTGCGCCCAGCTCCCAGGTGGGAACGGCTCGGCGGCGAAAGGCGCGGAACCACGCCCCGTCCACCTCCCGCCGGAGAAAGCCCCGGCCCAGTCCCCCGTACTGCTCGAAAAAGCGCTGAGCAGGCGTATCGAGGGTGAGGGGCAGCACGTTCCCGGTCACGGCCAGCACGTCTGCCCGCGCAAAGGGCGCGGCGAGCCGCTCGATCCAGTCGGGGGGAACGATCACGTCGTCATCGGTGGTGGCCACGATCTCTCCCCGGCTGGCGAGAAAGCCCGCGTTGCGCGCGTACGCCAGGCCCTGCCGCCGCTCCTCGATCAGCCGCACCCCGGGGAATTCGGCCACGACGGGCGGCGTGCGCCCCGATGCCGGGTTGTTGTCCACCACGATCACCTCCAAGGGCCGTGGCGTGTTCTGTGCGGTCAGGCCCCGCAGCGCCTCCCGCAGGTCATCCGGCCGGTCGAGGGTGGCGAGGACCACCGATACCGGTACATCGGGGGCCAGCGCCTCCGGCTCCTCGGCGGCCTCCGGCACGTACCGCTCTTGGAGGGCCACCGCCCAGCGCGCATAGACCAGGTCAGCCGGTTCACCGGGATGAAGCAGGCTAAGCCCCAGGGCGTCCACGATGGCCTCCCGCAGCCGCCCGCCGCTCACGGGCTGTCGGCGGTTGTTGATCTCCACCGTGCCGATGGGGCGCCCCTGGCGGAAGACCACCACCCGCACGTCGCTGAACTCGGTCACGTCGCCCAAGTCTTCGGGCAACTCTTCGAGGTGGACGTGCCGCATGGCGACGCCCGGGGCGCGGGGGGCGTTCCCCCGGTTCCTTGCGTTGGTGGGAGATGCCGGCGGATCCCCGGACCGCGCCAGGGCTTCGGCCTGCCGCCGGGCGCGCGGGTAGCGAAAAAGGCCCTGGACTGCCCCCTTCAGCTCGGCCACGATCAGGTCACGCGGCACAGCGGGTGGACGCACAAACGACCCGAGCAGCCGCCGGACGTCCCAATACCCGAACCACCATGCCCCCAGCCGCAGCAGCTCGGCCCGTTCGTCCGGGTAGGCCAGGGCCGACCGAACGAGGTACGAGTAGAACCCCACACCGTTGTTGGCGATCTGGGTTCGCAGCGCCCCATAGTCGCGGCGATGGCGGTGGCGCACGATGGCACGCGGCTCGTACACCAGCGGGTAGCCTTCCTTGATCACCCGGAAGAACATCTCCAGGTCGCCGCCCCCGTTGGTGACGGTGCCCACGTCCAGGGCTGGGTCAAAGAAGCCGATGCGGTCAAAGAGGCTGCGGCGGTAGGCCATGTTGGCTCCGGTGCCGAATTGCCCGGCTCCTCCGGCGTACAGCCCGGCCCCCTGGCCGCTCGACGGGTCGTGCACGTACCAGCGCCGCTCGAAGCCGCGACCGAAGCCGCCGTACTGCTCGAAGAGCTGCTGTGCCCCCGTTTCCAGCTCAAAGGGGACCACCAGACCCGTCACCGCCATCACGCCGGGGTTCTCCGCGAAGACTTCCCCCAGGGCGCGGGCCCAGCCGGGGTCGACGATCACGTCGTCGTCGGCAAAAGCCACCACCTCACCGCGGGCCTCGAGCACGGCGCGGTTGCGGGCCCAGTCGAGGCCTGGGCGGTCTTCCCGCACGTACCGCACCAAAGGGGCATAGTCACGCACCACCCGTTCAGTCGCGTCGGTGCGGCCCGCGTTGTCCACCACCAGCAGATCGAGGGCCGGGTACTCCAGCCCCATCAGGGCCTCGAGGCAGCGCCGGAGGTCCTCCGGGCGGTCCCGGGTACAGACGGCCACCGTGATGGCGGGCAAGGGAAGTGTCCGGGGGGTAGGCCGGGCATCCAGGGCGTCCTCCACCCGCCACCGGGTCTGTGGTGTCGCGCTCGACAGCAGGTTGAGCAGGTGTTGCCGCAGGAGTGGCCCGGCCAGTCGCTCTACCGCTGCGGCGCGAACCGTGTGGGCAGAACAGGTCCCGTTCTGAAGAGGCACCTCGATGTAGCCCAGGGGCATGCCGTGCAGCCGCACCAGGCAGCGCGCCTTCGCCGCCCTCCCCAGTCCGGTCAGGGGCTGCGGGGGCTGAGACAGCTCGACATCAAGGACAGCAGTGGGCATGAACATCACGGGGCCTCCTTCGGACAGGGAAACGTGGACACGGCGTCAGGGCAGGCTTACCCGCCCCCCGAACGGTACCTGCCCCCTTGTGTCTTCACCCTAGAAAACCGGCCGTCAACAGAACGTAAAACCGCTTCACCGCCCGGCTGCGGTGCCCAGCAGCGCTGCCCCCAGGTGGGCATACCCCACCTCGTCCGCCGGGGGATGCGTCAGGCCCGCGCGGGCGTCACGCAGCAGGCGCCCAAGCGGCAGCGCAGGCGTGAGGGCCGCTCCCCCCGCGGTTCGCACGGCGAGGTCAGTGGCCCAAACCGCTGCGTTCGTCGCCCGGGCCTTGGCGGCAGCAAGCGCGGGCACGCTGTCCGCTCCCGGTGCCGCGTCCCAGGCCCGCGCCGCCGCCAGCAGCAACGCATCAGCAGCCCGCACCTCGCTGGCGATTCGCCCCACGTTCTCCTGCACGCGCGGCAGGGTCGCGATGGGGGCACCCAGGGCGGTCGGCACCCGCTCCTGAGCGTAGGCGATTAGGGCATGCAGGGCGGCGAACCCCACGCCCAGGTAGGTCGCCGCGACCGCTGTCCAGAACCACGCGCTGCTGGCCGGCTGTCCGGGAGCGGGCGGCGCGGTGTGGGCAGCAGGAACGTAGACGCCCGCAAAGGTCACGTCGTGACTGCCGCTTCCGCGCAGGGCGAGGGGGTCCGTCCAGGTCGGCTCAATCTGCACGCCGGGCGCGTTCATAGGAATGAGCAGCCGCAGCACCTCCCCCTGTGGCGTCGCGGCCGTGACCAGAGCGAGGTCCAGCGCGCGGGCCCCCGTTGCCCAGGTCTTGCGCCCGGTAACCCGCCAGCCGCCCCCCTCCGGCAGGGCAGCCGTGCGCGGGAGCCCGCCGCGGGAGGGGCTCCCCAGCTCGGGCTCACTGGCGAGCGAGTTCACCAGGCGGCCCTCCCGGCTGGCCTGTGCGAGGACGGCGAGCAGCGGTTCGGGGAGGGTCTGTCCCTGAAAGGCCGCGCCGACGACGTGCGTATGCATCGCCAGGATCAGCCCTAGGGCGGCATTGGCCTCGCCCAGCCGGAGCTGCGCTGCGGCGTACTGCTCCAGCGTCGCGCCCAGCCCTCCAGCCTCACGCGGCAGGGTCAGGCGGGTGTACCCGCTGTCACGCAGGGCCGCCGCGGCCGCCTGCGTCACGTCCTGGGCAGCCTCGCAGGCAGCGGCGTGGGCACGGATGGCCTGGGCGGCCCGGTCGGTCACGGCCTGCATCTCCGGCAACAGAGCGGAGGGCGAGAGGAGGCATCTCATGGGGCGCAGGCTAGCGCGCGCCGAACAGGCCCCGGCCCGCGCCTTCTCCTTATTCGCTAAAAACAGAATATAGTATTACTGATATGTCAAAAGCTGCACGTGACTCTGCCCGCGCGGTGATTCAGGCTCGTTTCCAAGAGAGCGTGGACCGCGATATCAGCGGCCTGGCCGCCCAGCACTGCCAGGAACAGCAGTGGCGCGCGCCGGACGGCACGCCCGCCGCTCAGCTGTGCCGGGGGAGCCACGAGGCGGTCACCCGCCTGATCTGGCGCGACTTCGAGCCGGTCTGGGACGAGGTGGTGTACGTCTACGACGGCACGCGGGGCGAACAGGCGCGATACTTAAGCGCAAAGCTACACTTGACCGTCACGCTGGCTGCGGCGGGAGACGAACTCACGCCCGGCGTGCAGGCGGCCCTGATCGCGGCGCGCCAGGCCCTGCACGCCCTCTGGCTCGTGTGGGCGGGCTACCAGGCGACCACCACAGACGCCCTGGCCCACGCGGTCACCGAGTTCGAGGACGTGCGCTAGAGGCGGCGTACCTCCCCGGTAACGCGCCCGGGCGGCGGCACCGAGGTAGGCTGAACGGGCACTTTGCCAAGCCGCTTCCCGGAGGTTTTGCATGACTCAGCCTGCCCCTCACCTGCCCGAGCAGTTCCGTGCCCTGCGCGCCGTGAAGGACGAAACGGGCGTCCGCACCGAGTTTCAGCAGCTCACCCCCGCGGACCTGCCGCCCGGGGACACCGTGGTGCGGGTGACGCACTCCAGCCTGAACTATAAAGACGGCCTCGCGGTTGCAGGCCGCCCCGGCGTCTTGAAGTCGTATCCCATCACCCCCGGCATCGACCTGGCGGGTGAGGTGGTGCACGACGAGACGGGCACCTATGCACCCGGCACGCCCGTCCTGCTGACCGGCTGGGGCATCGGCGAGCGGCAGGACGGCGGATACGCCGAGTACGCGCGGGTGCGGTCCGAATGGCTCGTGCCCCTTCCCGAGGGCACGGATGCCGAGTGGGCGATGAGCGTGGGGACCGCGGGCTTTACCGCGATGCTCGCCGTGCTGGCTCTGGAGGAGCACGGCGTGACCCCGGCACAGGGAGAAGTGCTTGTCACGGGCGCAGCGGGCGGCGTGGGCAGCACCGCCATTTCCTTGCTCGCGGCTGCCGGGTTCACCGTCACCGCCAGCACCGGGCGGCCGCAGGAGGCGGACTACCTCCGTTCCCTTGGGGCGGCAAAGGTGATCGGCCGCGAGGAGCTCCCCGCCCTCCAACGGCCCCTCGAAAAGGAACGCTGGGCGGGCGTGGTGGACACCGTGGGCGCTGAGACGCTCGCCGGAGCCCTCGCGAGTACGCGCGTTCACGGCTCTGTGGCGGCCTGCGGCCTGGCGGGTGGAAGCGCGCTTCACACCACGGTCTTCCCCTTCATCCTGCGGGGCGTGAACCTGCTGGGCATCGATTCGGTGACCTGCCCCACGGAAAGGCGGCGCGCGGCCTGGGCCCGGTTGGCGCGCGACCTTCCCGCTGCCCGGCTCGCGGAGGTGACGCAGGTCCGTCCCCTCGCGGACGTGCCCGCCCTTGCCGAAGAGATTCTCGCCGGGCGGGTGCGGGGCCGAACGGTGATTGCGGTTGCCGCCTCCCCTGATAAGCTGTCGAGGTGAATCCCCTTCCCCGACTCACGCTGCTCGCCTGCGCTGCCCTCGCCCTGACCGCCTGCGGCCGTACCGCTCCGCCCCAGGCCTCCGATCAGCCGCCGGTGACGGTCATCAACGGGAAGGTCGCGACCTGGAGCGGAATAGGCAGCATCGCCGTCCCCGACCTGCTGCTGGTCAGCGCTCCAGTGAACGCGGACGGCACCTTCACACTGACCCTGCCCGGCGAGGCGGCGCTGACCGGCCGGACCCTGACCGCTTCGGAAGTGATGACCAATCTGGACTGCACGGGATCACTGAGCAGCAGCGCTCCGGGAACGCGCGGTTTTCTGCTGGCGGTCCTGAACGCGCAAGACGCGTCTGGGGTCCGGCAGGTGAGCGCGGTAGAGGGAACCAAGACCGGCGCGCTCAGCCGCAGCGTTCATGTTCGCGCCTGGCTGTACACCGATGGTCCGACCCAACTGCGCGGCACGGTCAACTGCGCCCGGATGTTGAACATGCCTCAGCTCAGCAACCTGCCCGTTGACGTGGCCGTGAATACCCAGCGCGGCTGGAACGTGCTGGATCTGACGCTCAACCTCAGCGCCACCATCTTCGGGCAGGTGAGCGGCTCGGGAGGAGTGGCCAACTCAGCGGGGGGCACCGCTGTCACGACCTGGCGGACCCTCGCGGAGCTTCAGGCACAGCTCGGGTTCTAAGCCCTGACGCCAATAGGCCAATAGGGACGAGTCGCCGCAGGACCTGCCTGACTCGTCCTTTTGGCAAAGATTTTGTTCTGTCTTCAGCGTAACGCGCTATCCTGCCGCCGGATGACCGCTGCTTCCTCGCCCACTGACCAGCGTGCCCGGCAGGTTCTGAAGGCCGTGTGGGGCTACGACGCTTTCCGCGGCGTGCAGGCCGAGATCGTTCGTACCGTGACGGAGGGTGGGAATGCACTGGTTCTGATGCCGACGGGCGGGGGCAAAAGCCTCTGTTACCAGGTGCCTTCTCTCCTGCGGGCCGGTGTGGGCATCGTGGTGTCTCCGCTGATCGCGCTGATGAAGGACCAGGTGGACACGTTGCGGCAGCTCGGGGTGCGGGCGGCTTTTTTGAATTCCACCCTTCCAGCGGAGGGGGTGCGGGAGGTGGAAGCGGCCCTGCTGGCGGGTGACCTCGATCTGCTGTACATCGCGCCCGAGCGGCTGCTGTTGCCCCGCACGCTCGACCTGCTGGAACGCGCCCCGCTGGCGCTTTTCGCCATCGACGAGGCGCACTGCGTCAGCCAGTGGGGGCACGACTTTCGGCCCGAGTACGGGCAACTTGGAGTACTGCCCGAACGCTTTGGGCACATTCCGCGCGTGGCCCTCACCGCGACGCCGACGAGCGCACGCGCGCAGACATCCTGCGGGTGCTGGGCCTTCACGGTGCGCCGCAGTTCGTCTCGTCCTTCGACCGCCCCAACATTCAGTACCGCGTGGCCCGGAAGGCCGGCCCCAAGACGCAACTCCTGGACTTCATTCGGGCCGAACACGCGGGCGATGCGGGCATCGTGTACTGCCTCTCGCGCAGGTCGGTGGAGGAGACGGCCCGCTGGCTACAGGCACGGGGGATCGACGCCGTGCCCTACCACGCGGGCCTTTCTTCCCGCGAGCGCGACTGGGCACAGGAACGCTTCCTGAACGAGGAGGGGCTGATCGTGGTCGCGACCGTCGCCTTTGGCATGGGCATCGACAAGCCGAACGTGCGCTTCGTGGCGCACCTCGACCTGCCCAAGAGCCTGGAAGGGTACTACCAGGAGACGGGCCGTGCCGGACGCGACGGCCTCCCCAGCACGGCCTGGATGGTCTACGGCCTAGCGGACGTGGTGAACGTCAAGCGGATGCTCGCCCAAAGCCACGCTCCAGAGGACGTGAAACGCGTCGAGGCGGCCAAGCTCGACGCCCTCCTTGCCTACTGCGGGGCGGTGACCTGCCGCCGTCAGGTGCTGCTTGCGTCCTTTGGCGAGAGGCTTGAGCAGCCCTGCGGCAACTGCGACGTGTGCCTGAATCCTCCGCGGGTGCGCGACGCCACCCGGGAGGCACAGATGGCCCTTTCCGCGGCGATCCGCACCGGCAACCGCTTCGGCGCGGGGCACCTCACCGACGTGCTGCTTGGCCGTGACACCGAGAAGGTGCGGGCGATGGGCCACCACCTCCTGCCCACCTTTGGCGTTGGCAAGGAGCACGACGAGAAAACCTGGCGCGAGCTGCTGCGCCAGCTGGTGAGCCTGGGCTATCTCGCGGCGGATAAGCATTACGGGCTGCGGGCGACCGGCCGGGCCCGGCCGCTTCTGCGCGGTGAGGAGCCCTTTGAGCTGCGTGAGGAGACGCTCGCTTCCAAACCCGTCCGGCCGGGTCGCTCCCCGGTCACCCCCCGGAACCAGCCGCTCTTCGAGGCCCTGCGCCGCTGGCGGCTCGCCAAGGCGCGTGAACAGGGCGTTCCCCCCTACGTGATCTTTCATGACGCGACCCTGCACACCGTGGCCGAACTGCGCCCCAGCAGCCTGCACACCCTGGGAAGCGTGAGCGGCGTGGGCACACGCAAGCTGGAGCAGTACGGGCAAGAGGTGCTGGCGGTCGTGCGAGCACACTCGGGGAGTTTCAGCCGTCAGCGGGCAGAAGCCGCGCGGGGGACCGCGGAAAACGCGGCGGTGCTGGGGGTTTTGCGGGGAAGCGATCAGCGTTCAGCCCTCAGCACTCCGCCGGAAGCGCGCCCCGCCACCCTCTTCGCGCCTCCCCCACAGGCCCCCAACCCCCAGGTGGCCGGGGCCCTGCGCGCCCTCCGCAAGGAACTCGCCGGGGAGACGGGCCACAGCGCCTTTGTGATTTTCCCGAATGCGGCGCTGGAGGCCATCGCCGCGCGGCAGCCGCGCACGCGGGCCGAGCTGCAGGACGTCCCAGGGCTGGGACCAAAACGCATCGAGGCGTACGGTGACCGGATTCTGGGCGCAGTCCTCTCCGCGCTGGACCGGGAGCAAAGACTGGAAGAGCGAGGCTTGACGGCAGCAGAAGTTGTAAATGGCATCGCTACAGGTTGATGATGTGATGACGGAGCGCGCCCACACGGGAAAACTCAGCACGCGAACGGCGATGGCGGTTCATCTCCTCACGCTGGTGGAGGCCGAGCCCGCGGCGGCCCATTCGAGCGAGTGGCTGGCGGGCAGCCTGGGCGTTCATCCGGTGGTGGTGCGGCAGATCACATCCCGGCTGCGCGCGGCTGGACTGGTCGAAACGCGCCGGGGCAAGGCGGGGCTGCGCCTGACTCGCCCTGCCCGCGAGATCACCCTGCTCGACGTGTACCGCGCCGTCGAGGCCGAGGATGCCCTGCTTGCCCTGCACGTCCGCCCCAACCCGTCTTGCCCGGTCGGCTCGAGGATTCAGGCTGCCCTGGAGGACGTGTTCGAGGACGCCCAACGGGCCTTCGAGCGTTCCTTGGCCGCCCACAGCGTCGCGGACGTGACGGCCCGGGTGCTCTCCCGCGCTGGGTGAGCGCCGTTTTCTTATGCTCAACCTGTAAGCCTTTTGCCTACACGTCTTGCTCTGGAGGTCCACCCATGAAGATTCTGCTGATCGGCGGTACCGGTATGGTCGGTTCCCGCATCCTCGCTGAAGCGCAGTCGCGCGGCCACGACGTCACCGCCGTTTCCCGTCACGGGGAAAGACGTCTGGACGCGAACGACACCGAAGCCCTGCGCGCCGCCCTCACGGGCCAAGACGCCCTCGTCGTCGCCCTCGGGCCCAGCCGGACCGACCAGGATGCGCCGAGGCTCGTCGACACCTACCGCCGCATCCTCGACGCGGTGCGGGGCAGCGGGGTTCGTGTTCTCTTCGTGGGTGGGGCGGGCAGCCTGTTCGCCGCCCCCGGGGTCCGTCTGGTGGACACCCCCGAGTTTCCAGAAGCCTACAGGGCCGAGGCGCTGCAGGCGGCGGAGGCCCTCGACCTCCTGCGCGGGGTGCACGACGTGAACTGGACCTACTTCAGCCCCGCCATCGTGCTCGCGCCCAGTGAACGGACGGGACGCTACCGGCTGGGCCGCGAAGAACCCGTCTTGAACAGCGCGGGAGAGAGCTTCATCAGCGCCGAGGACTACGCGGTCGCCCTGCTGGACGAACTCGAACAGCCCCGCCACGAGCGGCAACGCTTCACGGCCGGCTCCTGATCCCCCCTCAGGGCGTCTGCGGGGCCGGTTTCACCCTGAGCCGCGGGAGGGTCAGGCTGAGCACCAGCCCAGCGGCGACAAGGCCCAGCGCGAGGAGGTACGCGCGCCCTAGCCCCTCTGCCAGGGCGCGCCCGCCCGTCGCGATAGCAGCGGAACCGATCAGCAGCGCCATGAGTGCGACCCCCAGCGCGCCGCCCATCTGCCGCGCAAACAGCACGCCGCTCGTGACGGCCCCCAATTCGGTGCGGGCCGCCTGTTCCTGCGCCGAGAGGAGCAGACTCAGCATGGCAAAGCCCATGCCCATGCCCACCACGAATCCCAGCGCGGACGTGACCCACAGCGGCTGATGAACCGCGAACGTGAGGGCTGCAAAGGTGGCGGTCAGGACCAGAAAACCGAGCTGAGCCAGCCGCGCAAGGGGCACCCGGGTCAGCAGCCGCGCGCCCAGGATGCTCGCCAGCGTCCACCCCACCAGCATGGGCGTGAGGATGGCCCCCGCTCCGGTCGCGCTGCCGCCGCCCACGCCCTGCGCGTAGAGCGGCAGGTACGCGATCACCCCGAAGTACGCCGCGCCGCCCAGCAGGTTCCCGGCAAAAGCGACGGCGGTGGTGCGCTGCCCCAACGCACGCATGGGCAACAGGGGGTCCGGGTGCCGCCGCTCGACCGCCACCGCCGCCAGCAGGATGAGCAGGCCCAGCCCGACCAGCAGCCACGCCCGGCCCTCCAGGCCCCACACGGTCAGGCCGCTGCCCAGCGTAAAGAGCGCAGCGCCCGCCCAGTCGAGCCGCGCAGGCCGGGTGTTCGCTGTCTCGCGCAGGTGCCGGGCGGCGATCAGCAGGGCTGCCAGCCCAAACGGCAGGCTGGCGTAGAAGGTCCAGCGCCACGACAGGGTATCGGTCAGCCAACCGCCCAGCAGCGGCCCCAGCAGGCCCGAGAGACCCCACACGCCGCTGATGAACGCCTGGACTCGCCCGCGTTCCTGAAGCGAGTACGTTTCCCCCACGATGGTCATGGTGAGGGGCAGCACGGCGCCTGCCCCCAGGCCCTGGAGGGCCCGCGCGGCCACCAACCAGCCCATGCTCTGCGCGAGGCCGCACAGGGCACTCCCCAGCAAAAACAGCACCACGCCGGTCAGGTACAGCCGTCGCCGTCCCAGCATATCCGAGGCGCGGCCCCACAGCGGGCTACTCACCGTGCTTGTCAGCAGGTACACCGCAAAGGGCAGCGCATACATCCGCTGGCCACCGAGATCGGCGATCACGCTGGGCATGGCGGTCGCGACCACGCTGGATTCGAGGGCGGCCAAAAAGACGCCCAGGATCAGGCCGGTCGTCGCAAGCTGCCGGGCACGCCGCGCGGCAGGAGAAAGGGTCGGCGACTCCGTCATGGAGAGCAGGCTAGCGCGCCCTGGGCCCACAGGGGCAAAGGACGCTGCGGGGACGCCCGCCCCCTCCCTCCTGGGCTAGACTCACCCCATGTTCGCCCCCTCCGGTGCCCCGTCCGTCACGGTGGCTTTCTTAGCGGGCCTGTTCTCCTTTCTGAGCCCGTGTGTGCTGCCGCTGGTGCCCAGTTATCTGGGCGTGATCGGCGGGGCGCGGGCACCGCTTGCGCGCGCGCTGGGCTTTATCCTGGGCTTCGGGCTGGTCTTTATCGCGCTGGGTGCGACCGCGAGCAGCCTGGGGGCGCTCCTGGCGCCGCACAAGATCGTGCTGGGGCGTCTGGCGGCGGTGCTCATCGTCTTTTTTGGGCTGGTGATGCTGGGCGTGATCCGCCTGCCCGGGCTGATGCGGGACACACGGGCCCTGGCGAAGGCGGACGGGTACGGTCCCGTCGCGCTGGGTGCCGCCTTTGCCTTCGGCTGGAGTCCGTGCCTGGGCCCGGCGCTGGGCAGCATTCTGGGGTTGGCCGCGAGCAGCGCGAGCCTGAGCACCGGCGTGGGCCTGCTCGCCGCGTACACGCTGGGCCTGGCCCTGCCGTTTGGGCTGGCGGCCCTGCTGTGGCACCGCCTGAACCTGCGCCGCCTTCACCGCTACGCGGGCGTGTTCGAAAAGGTGGGCGGCGCCGTGCTCGTGCTCGTCGGGGGGCTGATGCTGACCGGACAATTCACGCGCCTGGCGACATTCTTCTATGAGGTGATGCCGGCGTGGCTGAGGGTGTAAGACGGCTTCCGGTGGAACAGGAACGCCGTCCCGGTCAACCCCGATTCCCCACGCACGCTCTTCAGCTGCGCGACGTCTGGCTCCGGCTGGGCCGAGAGGTGATCCTGCGCGGCGTGACGCTCGACGTACCGGCAGGAGAGGGCGTGACCCTGCTGGGTGAGAACGGGGCAGGCAAGACGACGCTGCTGCGGCTGCTCGCCTCGGGCCTGCGGCCCACGCGGGGGGAGGGGCGGGTGCTGGGCTTCGACCTGCGGGACAGCCGGGCGGTGCGCGACTGCGTGCACCTCATGCCGGTGGACGGCGGGCTGTACCCCGACCTCACCTGCACGGAAAACCTCGACTTTGCCCTGAGCATGCACGGGCAGCGCGGGGACGTGGCGGGGGTGCTGCGGCGGGTGGGCCTGGAACGGGCGGCGAGTCGCCGAGTCCGTTTCCTCTCGGCGGGGATGCGCAAGCGCCTCGCCCTGGCACGGGCCTCCCTGCTCGCCCGGCCCCTCACCCTGGTGGACGAGCCCTTCGCCAACCTGGACGACGGCGGGCGGCAGCTCACCCTGGAGTTGCTCGGGGACCTCGCCGCGCAGGGCGTGACGCTGGTGGTCGCCGCGCACGAACCGCAGCTTGCGGTGCAGATCGCTCCACGAGCGGTGCGGCTGGCCGCGGGGAAGGTGGAGGAACGTGCAACCTAGAGCCTGGACCGCAGAAGAAGACACGCCCCACGCTTCGCCCACTGGGCTTCAGTCCGCCCTCACCGTCGCCCTCAAGGACCTGCGCGTGGCCGGGCGCACCCGCGATACGCTCCTTGCCACCGCCTTTTTCGCGGGGCTGGTGCTGTTGGTGCTGGGGCTGGCGCTGGGCGGAGAGGGTGCGGGACGAACCCCGGCGCAGACGGCAGATGTGGCGACGGGTGCCGTCTGGACGGCGCTAGCGCTCGCCGCCGCCGTGGGCGCGCAGCGCGCCTTTGCACAGGAGCAGGAGGCGGGGGCACTCGAACAACTCACCCTGTATCCGGGACCGCACGGGGCGCTGTACGTGGGCAAGCTGCTGGGCGTGGCGGGGCCGCTGCTGCTGGTCACGGCCTTGATTCTCCCGGCGGGTCTGATCCTGTTCGGGGCGGCGGGGGCGGGGCGGGCGGTGCCGTGGGCCGAGCTCATCTGGCCCACCGTGCTGGGCGTGATGGGGTTCGCGGCGGCAACGACCTTTTACGGGGCGATCACCGTGAACCTGCGGGCAAGGGAGGCGCTGCTTCCGGCGCTGGCTTTTCCCATCCTCGTCCCCGTTGTGATCGCCAGCGTCAAGGCCACCAGCCTGCTGCTGACGAGCGGCTGGACACCCGAGGTGACGACCTGGGTGACGTTCCTGGCCGCCTTCGACCTGGGAACGGTGATTCTGGCAACGCTGCTGTTCGGGTACGCCGTGGAGGGGTGAGGGCGCAGCTACATGCCGCTTGGCGGCTCTGCCACCAGCAGCACCGCCCGTCCGTCGTGATCCCCGGTCGTCTCGGTCGGCGTGTCCAGCCGTGACCCCAGGTCCACGTAGCCGGCCCGCCGGTAGCGGCCGCCGCGGTTCAGTCGGTCGGCCAGGTCTTCGCGGGCCACCTGGAAAGAGCGGTAGGGGTGGCCGGGCTTTGGAAAGAGGCGTACCCCCTCCAGGCTAAAGGCCCCAGGAAAGGCGTAGCCCCGCGCCAGCGGCACCGGGCCGAAGAGGCGCCCGTGGTTGTTGGGCACCCAAAAGGGGCCGTCACTAAAAGCCTCGCCCGGCCCGCTGGGCAGCATGGGATACAGCTTGCCTCCCACCTCGCCCCAGTAGCCGGTGGAGTGGCCGCCCTTGGGGCCGTAACCGGCGGCCTCCATGGCGGCCAGGAGGCGGGCGGTGGCTTCCTCGGGCGTGCGGGCAGCGCGGTCGATGAGCAGGACGTTGATGGGCTCGCGCAGGGTCCGCCCGCCCAGCTTCTCGCCCAACCAGGTGGCGGGGACGAGGTCTTTCGTGATCATCCAGCGGCCCACCTCACCCACCTCGGGCACCGGAACGGGTGAATCTGCGGGCCGGTAGGTGGCCGGGTCAGGCAGCGGCCCGGCGGGCACCGCAGGAGCACAGGCGGCCAAGAGCGCAGCGGACAGGGCGGCGAGGGCCAGCAGGGGCAGGACGCGGGAACACTTCACGAGTTGACCTCCGGGAATGGGTGGCCTTACAGAAAAGGGGTCTGGGTGGAAAGCCCACGGTTTTAACCGTGGGATGCAGAACCCAGGCCGCCCAACGGGCGGCGGTGCCCAAGCGGCTCGCCGAGTGCTGAAGCCTCGCCCTGGAACGTGGGCAACAAGGGCCCCTCCAAAACCCAGTTCGCCCGCCGCCGCTCAAAGGGCGTGAGTTCTGCTTCCAAATGGAGGCGCTGGCACTCCCGCACCGCCTCCACGATTTCCGAGACCCGCCGCTTCTTCGCCATGTCCCAGTCTTCCGTATCTTGCAGACCTCCGCAAGTTCTATCATTCTTCGTCTGTGGCTACGGCAACCCTCACCCTCAAGCTCCCTTTTCTCGACCTGAACGCGGTCAAGGGGAGGGAGTTCGAGAGGTTGCAAGCCCTCAACACCGAGGTCGCCAACGGAATTCTTGGGTTGCCCCACGAGGTGCGGCGCAAGCTGACCACGAAGGGCTTCGGACATGTTGAGATTGGCTCGGCCTGGATGAATCAGACCATCCGCAACGTCAACGCCCAGAAGAAGGCCAAGTCCTTCCGCCGTATGCCCCTGGAGACGAACAATCAGGGTTGGACGCTCCATAGGGTCGGGGATACCTACTCGGTTGGGTTTGGACTGCTGCGCGGCGTGAAGCGTCGGATTCCTCTACAAGTCCATCAGAGCAAACACGGCGAGGTGCTGGAGCGGATTCTCAGCGGCGAGGCCAAGCAAGGCACGCCGCGACTGACCCGTTCCAAGCGCGGCGTCTGGTACGCCTGCATCTCGGTGAGTTGGGACGTTCCCGACCCGTCGCAGACCACCCGATTCATCGGAGTGGACAGGGGCCAGAACCACCTTGCCGTGGCAGCAACACCCGAAGGGACTCCGAAGTTCTGGACGTTCGCCCGTATCCGGCAGATTCGCGAACACTACGCCAATAAGCGGCGCAGGCTGCAGAAGGCCGGGAAGTATAAGACGGTGAAGCGTCTGGAACAGAAGGAAACCCGCACGGTGCGTCATATCAACCACATCATCAGCAAGGAAGTCGTGGCCTACGCCGTCGGGCACGGGTGCGGGATGCGCCTCGAGGACTTGTCTGGGATTCGTTCCAGCAAGCAGCCCAGGGGAGTGAAGCGCAACGCCGCCCACAACCGGGACTACTGGCCGTACTACGACCTTGAACAGAAGATTCTGTACAAGGCGGGTTTGAGCGGAGTCGCGGTGGAGAAGGTGCCGCCGCAGTACACGTCCAAGACGTGCTGCAAGTGCGGGGCCATCGGAGAGAGGCAGCGCCATGACTTCCGTTGCGAGAGATGTGGCTACCGAGGCCACGCCGACCACAACGCCGCTAGAAATATCGGCGCGTGGCTGGGGATGGCCTGCCTGCTGGAGCTTCATGTTGCGGCAGGCGGGGTGCATGGCACACCCTGGGCTGGGTAAGTGAAACCAGTCCGAAAGGGCTGGCGTAGCGAGAACCAGAATCCCACGGATTCATCCGTGGGAGTGTCAACGTAGCAGCTTCCCTCCGGGGACACTCGCACTTGCCTCCTCGCCTTCTGAGCGCGATGCTGGCGACACGAAGGCTTCTTGCGCCTGTGCTCCTCAGGTCCAAGCATCACGGTACCGGGGATCAGGGCAAGTCAGAATGGAGCTCAACATGAGACAAGACCGCATGACGACGCTGCTGGGGGCCGCCACCCTGCTCGCCTTGGTGACCACCGCAGTGCTGGGCCTGCGCACGCCGCTCGATGTGAATCAGGGGTCACTGGTGCGGCTGATGTTTGTACACGTGCCCACGGCCTGGCTGAGTTACCTCGCCTACGGCGGGACGGGCCTTTTCGGGCTGCTGTACCTGCTGACCCGAGCGAGGCGCTGGGACCGCCTGGCGATGAGCAGCGCAGAGATCGGAGTGCTCTTTACGGTGGCAACCATCGTGGGTGGAATGCTGTGGGCCAAGCCGACCTGGGGGGTGTATTGGGTGTGGGACGCCAGGCTCACCACCACCGCGCTGAGCCTGGTCGTGTACGGCGGTTATCTGCTGATTCGTTCCCTGATCGACGACCCCGAGCGCCGGGCACGGGTGTCGGCGGTGATCGGCCTGGTGGGCACGCTGTACGTGCCGGTCAACTACATGGCGGTGGAGTGGTGGCGGGGCGTGCACCAGACCCAGACGCTCAAGCTGCTGGGGGACATCCGCTTCGACGCTGCGCCCATCTACGGCTGGGTGCTGCTGGCCGCCACCCTGGCCTTTACCCTGCTGTATCTCTACCTGCTGCGTGTGCGGGGCATCCTGGCCGCGCGCGAGGAAGCGCGTGAGGAACGTGAACTGCGAGAA
Source organism: Deinococcus sp. YIM 77859 (assembly GCF_000745175.1). Lineage (NCBI taxonomy): Bacteria > Thermotogati > Deinococcota > Deinococci > Deinococcales > Deinococcaceae > Deinococcus > Deinococcus sp. YIM 77859. Next base: position 546,972 of record NZ_JQNI01000002.1, on the reverse strand, counting down.
GACCTCGCGAAGGTGGAGGTGCCGGCGCGTGGATAAGTACAGCGGTTACGTGGTTATCGTGTACGTGGTGACGTTTGTGCTGCTCGCGGCCTATCTGGCCTGGATAGGGCTGCGGCTGCGCGCGCTGCGTGAGGAGGAACGGGAATGACGGCCCCCTCTCCCCTGCCACGAGCTCGGCGGCACCGGCGTAGCCCCCTTCCCGCCGCGCTGGGCGTGCTGGCGCTGGTGGCGCTCACCGCCTTCATCGCCTTTGGGAACCTGGGGAGGAGCCTGGAATACTTCGTGACGCCAACCGAGTACCTGCAGCAGCGCGCCGAGTTCGAGGGCCGTCCCCTGCGCATCGGCGGTCTGGTGAAGGCCGTTCGGTACGACCCGCAGACGCTGGAGCTGAAGTTCAACGTGACGGACGGCGGCGCGACTTTCCCGGTGGAGTACCGCGGCGCGGTGAGCGACCTCTTCAAGGAAAACCAAGGCGTGGTTGTGCGCGGCGAATTCCAGGGAAACACCTTCCACGCCACTGAACTTGTCGTCAAGCACTCCGAGGAGTACCACGTGCCGCAGACCCAGGCCGAACTCAAGGACCTGCTGCGGCAGAGCGAGTGAGGCGAGCCGAACGGTGCTGAACCTGATCTCCTTTGAGGCGAGCGCGCTGGGAGCCCTTGGGCAGCTCAGCCTGCTGGGGGCCCTCGCCTTGACGCTGGGCGGCACCTGGTTGGCCGCGCTGGGGGGCTTCCGGGCCGACCCCCGCGCCACCGAGGCTGCGCGGCGGGCGACGTGGGCCGTCTTTGCCCTCGTCAGCCTGGGCACGCTGGTGCTGATGGTGGCCCTGCTGCGCGACGACTTTTCCGTGCGGTACGTGGCGGAACACTCCATGCGCGCCTCTCCGACCTGGGTCAAGGTCACGAGCCTGTGGGGCGCGCTCGAGGGCTCTATCCTGCTGTGGACCTGGCTGCTTTCGGGGTACGCCTTTCTTCTCAGCCTCACGCTGCGGCGCGACGCGCTGCGGCCCTGGGCGCTGGGCGCGATGTTCGTCAGCCTGCTCTTTTTCGTGGGGGTCTGCGCGACGGTCGCCAGCCCCTTTACGCCGCTGGCACAGCTTCCCGCCGACGGTCGTGGGCCGAATCCCGCCCTCCAGAACCACTGGATGATGGCCGTTCACCCGGTGCTGCTGTACCTGGGTTTCGTGGGCCTCAGCGTGCCCTTTGCCTATGCGGTTGCCGCCCTGATCACGGGCCGCCTCTCGGATCACTGGGTCGTCGTCACGCGGCGCTGGACGCTCACCGCCTGGGCGTTCCTCACCGCCGCGATTGTCGCGGGTGGCTGGTGGAGCTACGAGACGCTGGGTTGGGGCGGCTACTGGGCTTGGGACCCGGTGGAGAATGCCTCCTTCATCCCCTGGCTGCTGGCGACCGCTTTTCTCCACAGCGTGCAGATTCAGGAGCGCCGGGGGCTGATGCGCTCGTGGAACGTGTGGCTGATCGTGCTGGCGTACGCCTCCACCGTGCTGGGCACATTCCTGAACCGCTCGGGCATCGTGCAGAGCGTCCACGCCTTTGCGGGAGGGCCGGTGGGACCGGTCTTTCTGGGCTTTCTCGCCTTCCTGCTTGTTCTGGGGATCGGCCTGGCGGCCTGGCGCGCGCCCCTGCTGCGCGACGAGGCCGACCCCCCGGCCCCGGTGAGCCGCGAGGGGGCCTTTTTGGCTGGGAACTGGCTCTTTCTGGTGTTCGCCGTGATGGTGCTGATCGGGACCCTCTTCCCAACCTTTGTCGAGGCGCTGCAGGGGCGGCGGGACACCTCGGTCGGCCCCGCCTTCTACAACGCCTTTGCCATCCCGCTGGGGCTTGGCCTGCTGCTCTTGATGGGTCTAGGACCGCTGCTGCCGTGGCGGCGGGCCGACGGGCAAAGCCTCTGGCGGGCGCTGCGGCCCCTGCTGCTCGCCGGGCTGGGGGTAGCGCTGGTCGCGTTCCTGCTGGGCGTGCGGGCCTGGGGTGTGCTGGGCACGGTGGCCCTGGCGGCCTACAACCTCGCCGGGCTGGGCCTGCTCACCGCCCGCGCCGCGCGGCAACGGGGGGGTGACGTTTTCGGCCTGATGCGCGAGCAGCCTCGGCGCTACGGGGCCTACCTCGCCCACGCGGGCCTGGTCGTGATGGCGCTGGGCATCGCCTTTTCGGGCGCGTACCGGCAGGACGCGCAGGTCACCCTCAACGTCGGTGCGGCCCCGGTGCGGCTTCTGAACGAGACGCTGGCGCTGCAGGGCACCCGGCAGGACACCAAACCCTACGGAAACTCCGCGGTCGCGCGCGTCCTGATTGACGGGCAACCCTTTGAGGCGCGGCTGAACACCTACGTGCAGGGCGGGAACACGTCCTTTCCCGCCCCCGCCGTGCGCTACGGCCTCCTGGGGGACACGTATCTCGTCGTCACCGCCTTCGATCCGCAGGGCCGCTGGGCCAGCGTGCGCCTGATCGAAAGCCCGCTGGTGTCGTGGATCTGGTGGGGCACGCTGATCGTGGTGCTGGGCGCGGGCCTGACCCTGCTCCCCCCACGGCGAGCGCCGACGCGTGTGCCCAGCGTGCGGACCGCTCCCGCTACCGACTGAGTGAGGACCTATGACTGACCTTTCCTCCCCTTCCAAGACCAGCGCCCCCGCTCCGCTGTGGCGGCGGCTGCTGCCTCCGCTGATCGCCGCCGCGCTTGTCGCCGTGCTGGGCGTCGCCCTGCTGAGTCCCGCGCGAAACGCCACGACCGGCGGCCCGCTCGTCGGAAAACCCGCCCCCGAATTCACGCTGACCAGTCTTGACGGCGCGCAGGTCAGCCTTGCCGCCCTGAGGGGCCGGCCCGTCGTCCTCAACTTTTGGGCGTCGTGGTGCGGGCCGTGCCGCGAGGAAGCGCCCCTCTTTCGCGAACTCAGCGAGCGGCAGGGGGCGGGCACGGGCCTGGCCGTGATCGGCGTGCTCTTTCAGGAGACGAACGAGCAGAATGCGCGCGACTTCATCCGCGAGTACGCTCTCGCCTACCCCTCGCTGCGCGACCCGGGGATCAAGACCGGCATCAACTACGGCGTCGCGGGCATTCCCGAGACCTTTTTCATCGACCGCGAGGGCATGATCCGGCACGTGGACCGCGGTGGTCTCACCCGCGAGCGGCTGAACGTGGGGCTCTCCAAGATCGGGGTGGCGGGGCTGTGAGACGGTCGGCCGCCAGCGGGCGGTGGGCACTGCCCACGGCGCTCTGCCTGCTGCTCTCGGCTTCCCTCGCCCTCAGCCCCGCGCAGGAGGCCCGCGCCGAGCAGTTGGGGCGCAACCTGCGCTGCCCGATCTGCACCGGCGTGCCGATCACCGAAAGCACGAACGACATCAGCCGGGAGATGCTGCGGGAGGTGCGGGAACAGGTGGCGGCGGGGCGCAGCGACCGGGAGATCTACGCCTACTTCGCGGCACGCTACGGGAACTTCGTGCTGCTCGATCCGCCCAAGGAGGGGAGTAACCTCGTGCTGTGGGGTGCCCCGGTGGTGGCGCTTGTGGCGGGGGGCGCAGTGCTGTGGCGCGTTCTGCGGCGCAGGCCCGCGGCGGGGCAGGCAGCTCCGGCAGCCCTTCCTGCCACCGAGGAACCCTTTGACCCCTATCTCGCCGAGGTGCAGCGGAAGACCCGGCGGCCCGGGGAGAAGATATGATCCTCAGCCTGATTCTGCTCGCCCTCATCCTGCTGGCGTCGCTGGGGCTGGTGCTCGCGCCGCTGCGCGCCTCGGTTCCCCAGGACCCTGACGCGGCGGAGCGTGACCGCCTGCTCGCGGAGCGTGACCGCCTGTATGCCGAACTCACCGCGCTCGAAGACGAGCAGCGGCGGCCCGACCTCGAACGCCGCGCCGCACTCACCCTGCGCGCGCTGGACGCCCTGCCGCCCGCGCCTCGCTCGGGCCAGACGCGCGCGCTGGCGCTGGGGGGGGTCGCGGTGGCCGCGCTGCTGACGGTGGCGGGCGCGCTGACCTTTGTGCCGCGCTGGCAGCTCGCCGCCTTGGGACCGGGCGAGGCGCAGAACGTGCGGGACGCGCTCGCGCTCCCTGAGCTCCGCCGCCGAGCGGAGACCACGGGCGACCGAGCCGCGTACCTGGCCTGGGGCAAGGCCGCTTTCGACAGCGGGCAGTACGCTCAGGCGGTCACGGCCTACGGCAACGCGCTCAAGCTCGATCCCCGGCAGCCGGAGGCGCTGCGCCGCCTGGGCATTCTGCTCCTCACCCGCCCCGAGCAGACCGGGCAGCCGCTTAGGCCAGAGGACGCGCAGCAGGCCTTTTTGCTGATTCGCACCGCCGCGCAGCTCGCCCCCCAGGACCCAGAGTCGCAACTGCTGCTGGGCTTCGCACTGGCCCGCTTTGGCCAGGACGAGGAGGCCCTCACGGCGCTGGAACGCTACCGAACGCTCGATCCCAAGGGCCGAGACGCGGACGAACTGATCACGGCCATCCGCGCTCGCCAGAACGAGGCGAATCCGGGCCTACGCGTGTATGCCGCCAGCTGCGCGAGCTGCCACGGCGCAAGCGGTGGAGGCGGCGCACTCGGCCCCAGCCTGCGCGCCTCCTCCCTGTCGCGGGACGCGCTGCGAGCGGTGATCGTCAACGGCAAGGGCGCGATGCCCGCCTTTCCCAACCTCGGCGCCGCTGAACTCCGTGCTCTGCTGGACGTGCTGGAACGCTGGCAGAAGGAAGGCCCATGAGGCTGAGCCGCCGCGCCCTTCTGGAACGCTGGTGGGTGCTGCCGGTCGCGGGCACGCTGGGTGCCTTTGGCTACATGGGCTGGTATGCCAGCCGCGTGACCTGGGGCAAAGAAAGGGTCGGCCCGCCGGACTTCCAGCCGGGGAAGGCGGTGCGGGTCGCCGCGCTGGAGGCCCTTGCGGAAGAGTGGACCGAGGTGGCCTTCCAGTACGCGGGGCGGCCCTGCGTGGCGCTGCGGGTACCCGGGCCGGTGCCGGGCGGCCTCAGCGTCGGGGACGCCCATTACGCGGCCTACTCCCGGGTCTGCACCCACCTGGGCTGCGCCGTGAACCTGGTGCGTGACCCGGAGGTGCTGGCCTTTGCGTACAACTACCGCCCACCACCGGGCGAACGTCACCCGCAACTGGGCTGCCCCTGTCACTTCAGCGTCTTTGATCCCCTGCAGGGTGGAGTCGCTGTCTTCGGCAAGGCGAACGCACCCCTTCCCCGCGTGCGGCTCGAAGCGCGGGGGCAGGATCTGTACGCGACGGGCATCGAGCCCGCGCCGGCGCTCGGGACCTGAGGGGGCAACGGGTCAGCCGACCGTCCGCTACGCCGTGCCGGTCTGAAGAGCGCCCCGCCGAGCCACCTCTGCCCGCACCGCCGGGGCGACGACTGTGCCGTACAGTTCGATCGCCCGCATGATCTGCGCGTGCGGCAGGGTCCCCACACTCAGCTGCATCAGGAAGCGCTGGTGCCCAAACAGCTCGTGCTGGAAGAGGATCTTTTCGGTCACCTGCTGCGGATCACCCACGAAGAGGGCGCCGCGCGGCGAGCGGTCACCCTCGAAGTGCGCGCGCGTGATGGGCGGCCAGCCCCGTTCACGTCCGATGCGGTTCATCACCAGGGCATGGGCCGGGTAGGCTTCATTCGCTGCCGCCTGGGAGGTTGGCGCGATGTAGCCGTGCGCGTTGATCCCCAGGGGCAGCTCGCCGTGCCCGGCCGTGCGGGCCGCCTCGCGGTAGAGCTCGACAAAAGGCCGGAAGCGCTCCGGGAGGCCGCCGATGATGGCCAGCGCCATCGGCAGGCCGAGCGTCCCGGCGCGACGTGCGGAAGCAGGGGTGCCGCCCACCGCCAGCCAGATGGGGAGTTCGGGACGGGTGCGGGGATAGACACCCTCGCCACGCAGCGGAGGACGTGTGCGGCCCTGCCAGAAGACATGCTCGTCCTTGCGCACCTTGAGCAGCAGCTCCAGCTTCTCTGCAAAAAGCGCGTCGTAATCGAGCGGCGGCCCGCCCAGAAACAGCGGAAAGGACTCTGCAAAAGAGCCGCGCCCCACCATGATTTCCGCTCGACCGCCCGACAGGAGGTCAAGCGTGGCGTACTGCTGGTACACCCGAATGGGATCCTCGGTCCCCAACACCGTGACGGCGCTGGTGAGGCGAATGCGGCGCGTGCGTGCAGCGGCCGCCGCAAGCACGACGCTCGGCGCCGAAACGAGATAGTCGGGCCGGTGGTGCTCTCCGATGCCGAACACGTCTAGGCCCACCTGGTCGGCCAGCTCGATCTCTTCCAGCAGGTCTTTGAGCCGCTGCTCGGGGCTGAGGGTCGCCCCGGTCACGGGGTCGGGGGTGAGTTCGCCGAAACTGTACAACCCAAGTTCAAAGGGGGGGAGGGGTGGATTCATGGCTTCTCCTGTGTAGAGCTTGAGGCCTGCTGCGTCCCGTATGCTGAACGCCGTGCCAACGAACGCTTGTTTGATCCGGCTTCCGGCCCTGGCCGTTCGCCCTTGGGAAAGCGCCCAAGGCAACCGCCATTCTGGCTGTCCTTTTCCTTCTTCCGCCGGTCGGAGTTCTTCAACTGGAAGCCGTAGGGTGGGGTGGAGGGGGAAGACCGGATGAGTACGGCGGTCCTCCAGCCCCGCAGCGTGCTGTTTGCGCCGGGAAACCGCCCGGACCTGATCGCCAAGCTGCCCCGCGCCCAGCCTGACGCCGCCGTGATCGACCTGGAAGACGCCGTGCCGAGCACGCCCGAAGCCAAGGCCGCTGCCCGTCCGGTGGCCCGTGACGCGGCCCGCGACCTGATCGCTGCCGCCCCGCACCTCGCGGTATTCGTGCGGGTCAACGCGGTGCACTCCCCCTTTTTCGAGGAAGACCTGGGGGTGCTCACGCCGGAACTGGCGGGCGTTGTGGTGCCCAAGCTGGAGTCAGCGGCGGACGTGCAGCGGGTGGTGGGCGCGCTCGCCGCACGGGACCTGCGCCTTCCCGTGCTGGCGGGCCTGGAAACCGCTGCGGGGGTGTGGCACGCGCACGAGATCATGACCGAACCGGCGGTGTCCTGGGCCTACTTCGGTGCGGAGGATTACACGACCGATCTGGGCGGACAGCGCACACCGGGAAACCTCGAAGTGCTGTACGCCCGCTCACACGTCGCGCTCGCAGCGCGGCTGGCGGGCGTGCACGCGCTGGATATCGTCGTGACACGACTGAAGGATGAGGCGGCTTTCCGAGAGGACGCCGCGCAGGGCCGCGCGCTGGGCTACGGCGGGAAGCTGTGCATTCATCCTGCCCAGGTGGCCCTGGCCCACGAGTGTTTTGGGCCCACGGTCGCCGAGGCAGAACGCGCCCGCCGCCTGCTGGACGCAGCCCATCAGGCCGCGCTGGAGGGCCGCGGCGCCTTTTCCTTCGAGGGGCAGATGGTGGACGAACCCATGCTCGCTCGAGCACGGGCCATTCTACAGGCGAGAGGAGAAACACCGTGAACGAGGATCTCAACCGCCCGCAGGGGCGCTACTTCGAGGAACTGACACCCGGCACAGTGATCCGCCACCGAGTCACCCGCACGGTCACCGAAGCGGACAATGTCTTGTTCACCACGCTCACCATGAACCCGCAGCCACTGCACCTCGACCGGGAGTACGCCGCCGGGACCGAGTTCGGGCAGCCGCTCGTCAACAGCATGCTCACGCTCAGCCTGCTCGTGGGCCTCAGCGTGCACGAGCTCACGCTGGGCACCCTGGTCGCCAACCTGGGCCTCAGCGACGTGGTGTTTCCTCAACCCGTCTTCCAGGGGGATACCCTCCGCGCCGAGTCGGAGGTCCTTGAGGCCCGCGAGAGCCGCAGCCGTCCGAACGCGGGCATCGTGGTGGTGGAGCACCGGGCGATCAACCAGCGCGGCGAGGTGGTGGCCCGCTGCCGGCGGACGGCACTCATGCAGAAAAAGCCGTCTGCCTTTCACCCCTAGCGCCCGCAGCTCCCGGCCTATGCCGGGTCGTACCAGTTGCGGTCCCAGCGATGCGCGTGCAGCTTCTGCAACTGCTCGGCGGGCAGCCCCTGCCCGTCCGCAAGGACCGCGTTGCGCTCCACGTTGCGCACGCTGCGCATCCCCACGATCACCGTGCTGACCGCCGGGTGACTCAGGACGAACCGCAGGGCCACCGCGGGCAGTTGGGCGGTCGTGATGCCCAGATCCGCCTCGATCGCGCGCAGGCGGGGTTGCAGTTCAGCCTTGCGGTTGCCGCCAAAGTAACGGTGACGCCAGTCGCCTTCCGGGAAGGTGGTCTCCGGGGTGATCGTGCCGGTTAGACTGCCCTCATCGAGGGCCACACGGACGATCACGCCCACTCCATTGGCCTGGCAGGCGTCAAGCAGCCGGTCCTGCGGCGACTGGTCAAAAATGTTGTAGATCACCTGCACGGTCTCCACAGCCCCAGCCTCCACCGCTTTGACGGCGTTGTGGGGTTGATGGTCGTTGATGGAGATACCGAAATGGCGGATCTTGCCGTCCCGCTTGAGCTGCGTGACCGCGTCCTGCCAGTCGCCCTGCCCCAGCCAGGTGTCGTTCCAAACGTGCAGCTGCTGGACGTCGATGGCGGGGAGACCCAGACGCTCCAGGCTGGCCTCGGTGCAGCGAATCACCCAGTCACCGGGATACGCCTCCTGGGCGGTGGTGTGGGGCGCGGCAGGCCATTCCATGTTCTGCGGGCTGATCTTGGTCGCGACGAGGGTGCCGGGGTGCTCGCGGGCCACCTCTCCCACCAGCCGCTCGGAGTGGCCGTTCCCGTAGCCCATCGCCGTGTCGATGAAGTTGCCACCCAGTTCGATGTAGCGGCGCAGCGCCCGGAGGCTCTCGTCGTCCCGTGCGCCCTTCCACATGTCGGCCCCAATGCCCCAGGCACCGTACCCGATTTCTGCGACGGAGAGGCCCGTACGGCCCAGCGGACGCTTGTGCATGCTCACGGGCGTACCCTACTCGCGGTGCAGGCGACCGGCATGAGGGCCGTCTTCACCGGGAGGCCACTCTCCGCTTGTTTTCAAATGATAGACAAGAAGGGCAATACATTTGACATTCGCTAAGCCAACAGGCAAAATACCTCGCAAGAGGCTATGACCCCAGATGCTCCTGCCCCCCTCATTCCTGCCCGTTCCTGGGCCATCATCGACTCCACCCTGCGGGAGGGCGAGCAGTTCGCGCGCGGGAACTTCAAAACGGGGGACAAGATCGAGATCGCTCGGGCGCTGGACGCTTTTGGCATCGAGTTCATCGAAGTCACCACCCCCATGGTGGGGGCGCAGACGCAAGCGGATATTCGGCAGCTCACGCGCCTGGGCCTGCGAACGAAGATCCTCACGCACGTGCGCTGCCACATGGAGGACGTGCAGCGGGCCGTAGACCTAGGCGTCGACGGCCTAGACCTGCTGTTTGGCACGAGTTCCTTTCTGCGGGAATTCAGCCACGGCAAGAGCATTGGGCAGATTATTGACACGGCGCGCGAGGTCATCGGCTGGATCAAGCAACACCACCCTGATCTACAGATCCGCTTCAGCGCCGAAGATACCTTTCGTTCGGAGGAGGCGGACCTGATGGCGGTGTACCGCGCCGTCTCTGACCTGGGGGTCCACCGCGTCGGGCTTGCAGACACGGTGGGTGTCGCGACGCCCCGGCAGGTGTACACGCTGGTGCGCGAGGTCCGCAAGGTGATTCACGCGAACTGCGGCATCGAGTTTCATGGGCACAACGACACCGGCTGCGCCGTCTCCAACGCTTACGAGGCGATCGAGGCGGGGGCGACCCACATCGACACGACCATCCTGGGGATCGGCGAGCGCAACGGCATCACGCCGCTGGGAGGCTTCCTGGCGCGGATGTTCACCTTTGACCCGCAGGGGTTGATCGACAAGTACAACCTCGAATTGCTCCCGGAACTCGACCGCATGATTGCCCGCATGGTGGACCTGCCCATTCCCTGGAACAATTACCTGACCGGCGAGTTCGCCTACAACCACAAGGCCGGGATGCACCTCAAGGCGATCTACCTCAACCCCGGCGCGTACGAGGCCATTCCGCCCGCCGTCTTCGGTGTGGGCCGCCGCATTCAGGCCGCCAGCAAGGTGACGGGCAAGCACGCCATCGCCTACAAGGCGCGGGAACTGGGCCTGCACTACGGCGAGGACGCCCTGCGGCAGGTGACGGACCACATCAAGGCGCTGGCCGAACAGGGCGAACTGGATGACGCCCATCTGGAACAGGTGCTGCGCGAGTGGGTCAGCGCCTAGGAACCGGGACAGGCAAGGGCCGTTCTTCCCCCGGCAAAAGGTGCTGAAATGGGCCGCAGATGGACTCGCTCGTTGTCCCCACCCATTACCGTGTCCTCTCCCCTCCCCAGGCTGAAGGGGGCAAGACGGTCGCCGTCTTTCCCGAGGCCGCCGGTGACCTTCAGGCCCGTGCGGCGGCCTCGGGAGCACCTCTGAGCGTGTTTGTGGAGGCGGTGGACGCAGGAAGCGTCACCCTCCGCGTCTTCACGCCCCTCAAGGAAAAGGGCAGCTCGGATTCAGGCGCCCTGGCCGCGCTCGCCTTCCTGCACGGTCAGGGCGAGCTGCTGGACGTGGTGGACGTGCGGATGGGTGAGGAGGTGCTGCCCGCACAACTGTGCGGCGGCGAGTGGCTGCTGCGGCAGGGCGAGGTGCAGGTGACCCAGGCGCCGCCTGTGGACCTTTCCCCGCTCGGGCTAGAGGCCAGGAGCGTGCAGGTGGCCTCGGCAGGCCGCCCCAATCTGATGGTGGAGACGTCCGACACGGCGGCGCTGGACGCCCTCACGCCGAACGCGGAGGCGGTCGCAGCGGTGAACCGAGCAACCGGCACGACGGGCCTGGTGCTGTACGCGCCCGGCGGCCCCGGGCGGGCAGAGGTCAGCTTCCGAGCATTCGGGCCGCTGAGGGGCTTTGAGGAGGACGCGGCCAGCAGCCAGATGTTCGCCTGCCTGGTGGGAGCCCTGGGGGCGCAGGGACGTCTCCCGGAGGGAACGAACCTGCTGAGGGGTGCGCAGCGAATGCCCGGCACACCGGCGCGCCTCACCGCGCAGTATGCGGAAACGGGCGGCGGGTTCGAAGTCTGGGTGGGCGGCTCGGCGAGAAGGCGTGACCCGTGACGGCCCTGGCCGATCTGCGCCGGGACGCCTCCGCCTCTGCCGTCACCGCGGGCTTCGTCGCCGTGGTGGTGGGCGCGGCGAGCAGCATCGGGCTGCTGGTGGGCGCGGCACGGGACCTGGGGCTGACCCACGACCAGACCGTCAGCTGGGTGCTGAGCTGCTACCTGGCCATCAGCCTGTCCGGCGCCCTGCTGACCTGGCGGCACCGCGCGCCCGTAAAAATGGCCTGGACCACACCGGGCCTCGCGCTGGTGGCCTCGCTGGCGGCTGCACGCGGCCTGCACTACGCGGAGGTGCTGGGGGCCTACGTCCTGAGCGCCCTGCTGATGACCGTGCTGGGCGTGACGGGCGCTTTCGAGCGGGTCACCGCGCGCATTCCACCCGCCCTGGCAAACGCGCTCCTCGCCGGGGTGCTCCTCCCCTTCGTGCTCGGGGCCTTTAGGGCGCTCCCCCAAGCCCCTGTCGCGGTGGGCGGGATGCTGCTGGTGTTCTTGACGGGCCGCGTGTGGTTTGCACGCTGGGCGATTCCGGCGGCACTGCTGGCCGGGGCCACCCTCTCGCTGCTGGTGGGGGGGTGGGGCCGCTGACGGGCGGCGGCCTGGGAACCCTCGTCTGGACCACACCCGAATTCACGGTGCGGGGCCTGCTGACGCTCGCGCTGCCGCTCACCGTGCTGAACCTCGCGTCGCAGCAGCTTCCCGGCGTGGCCGTGCTGCGCGCCTGCGGGTTTGCACGGGTGCCCACCTCGCCCCTCATCACCTGGTCGGGCGTGGCAAGCCTGCTCTCGGCGCCGTTCGGCGCGCACACCACCACGCTCGCGGCGATCACGGCGGCCATCGCGGCGGGCGAGGAGTCGCACGCAGATCCCGAACGGCGCTGGGTGGCGGGGCTGAGTGCGGCCTTCTTCTACCTGCTGTTGGGGGTGTTCGCGGGCTGGGTGGTGGGTGCGGTCGCGGCGGTCCCCGCACCCGTGGTGGCGGCCTTGGCCGGTCTGGCCCTGGTGTCCACCACGCTGACGAGCGTGACGGCCGCGCTCGCCGACGAGCGGGGACGGGAGGCCGCCTTCCTCACCCTGGCCGTCACCGCAAGCGGCGTGACCTTTCTGGGGGTGGGAAGCGCCGTGTGGGGCCTCCTCCTGGGGGGCGGGTTGGTGTGGGTGAGCCGGCAGCGCCGCCCGTAGGCCGCCACGAACGGCGGTGGAGGAGCAGAGCGCCCATGCCCTTACACTGCCCTCCATGAAGCTCGCTGCCATCCGCGCCCAGTTTCCGCCGCTCGCCTCCGGCCGCGCGTACCTCGACAACGCGGCGGGCGGGTTGTTGCCGGCTCGGTCCATCGCCGCGATCACAGACCACCTCACCCGTTACGGGGCCACGAACGCCATGCCCGGGCACCGGCCGGGACGGGAGGTGCTTGCCCTAAAACAGCGCGCGCGCGAGGCGACGGCCCTCCTCCTGAACGCAAACCCCGAGGATGTGGCCCTGGGGCCGAGCGCGACCGCCCTCAGCTTCCGGCTGGCCGCGGCCTTCGGGCGGCTGTGGGGGCCGGGGGACGAGGTGATTCTCAGCGGCCTGGAACACGAGGCGAACGCGAGTCCCTGGCGCGAGCTTGCACAGGTGGGGGTCACGGTACACGTCTGGCACGCGCGGCCGCCCGAAATGTCCCTGCACCCGGACGACCTCGCCGCGCTCCTCTCGCCCCGCACCCGCCTGGTGGCGGTCACAGCGGCGAGCAACGCCCTGGGCGTGAGCGTGGATATCCCCGCCGTCACGGCACAGGCGCGCGCGGTGGGGGCGTGGACGGTGGTGGACGCCGTGCATGCCGCCCCTCACGCCTTCCCGGATGTGGCGGCCTGGGGAGCTGACTTCGTGACCTTGAGCCCGTACAAGGTGTGGGGACCGCACCTGGGGGCCCTGTGGGTCTCGCCCGAACGCCGCGCGCATCTGCCCTGGCCACGGCTGAGCTTCGTGCCGGAAGGCGACATCACCGGCCTGGAACACGGCACACCGCCGTTTGAACTGCTGGCCGGGTGGCTGGGTACGCTGGACTACCTGCGCGACCTCGGCGGGCACGAGACCCTCTCCCGCGCCGCGCTGGAGGCGGCGTCCGCCCGGATCGGCAGGCTCGAACAGCCCGTCGCGCAGCGCCTCCTTTCCGGTCTGCTGGAGACGCCCGGCGTCACGGTCTACGGGCCGCAGACGACGGCTGGCCGCGTGGGCACGGTCGCCTTTCGGCTGAAGGGAGAAGCCCCGGAAGTGACGGCAGAACGCCTCTCGGAAAAGGGCGTAGACGTCGCCGCCGGGCACTTCTACGCCGTGCAGCCCCTCAGGGATCTGGGCCTGTATCCGCAGGGCGTGGTGCGGGCCAGCATCGCCCATTACACGAGCCTGGAGGACGTGGAGCGGCTCCTGAGGGGTCTGCTGGAGTGGGGTTGAGGAAGCTACCGCCCCCAGGCGTGAAGCTTCTCCCCAGCGGCCTTCATCCCCCCGGAGGGGGAAGAACAGTACCCTCCCCCCATGAACCGCCTCGCGCAGGAAACCAGCCCGTACCTCCTTCAGCACGCGGATCATCCGGTGGACTGGTGGCCCTGGGGGGAGGCCGCGTTCGCCGAGGCGCGGCGGCGGGACGTGCCGGTGCTGCTTTCGGTCGGCTACTCGACCTGCCACTGGTGTCACGTGATGGCGCACGAGAGCTTCGAGGACCCGGTGACCGCCGAGTTCATGAACGAGCACTTCGTCAACATCAAGGTGGACCGCGAGGAACGGCCCGACGTGGACAGCATCTACATGACGGCCACCCAGCTGATGACCGGGCAGGGCGGCTGGCCCATGACGGTCTTTCTGACCCCGGACGGCGAGCCCTTCTACGCGGGCACCTACTTCCCGCCGGAAGACCGCTACGGCATGCCGGGTTTTCGGCGCCTGCTGGCCAGTGTGGCCTACGCCTGGAAGCAGGACCGCGACAAGCTGACCGGAAACGCGCGGGCCCTCACCGAGCACCTGCGCGAGGCCAGCCGCCCCCGCGCGCCGGGAAGCGACCTGCCGAAAGACTTCCTGCGCCGCGGGGTAGAGAACCTGCGCCGGGTGTACGACGCCAACCTGGGCGGCTTTGGGCGCGCACCCAAATTTCCCGCGCCGACCACGCTGGATTTCCTGCTCACACAAGCGGACGGACGGGACATGGCCCTCCACACGCTGCGCATGATGGGCCGGGGCGGCATCTACGACCAGCTTGGCGGGGGCTTTCACCGCTACGCCGTGGACGAACGCTGGCTGGTGCCGCACTTCGAAAAGATGCTGTACGACAACGCACAGCTGACACGGACCCTCCTGCGCGCCGCTCAGTACACGGGCGACCCGACCTGGACGCGCCTGGCCCGCGAGACCCTCGCCTACCTGGAACGCGAGATGCTCTCGCCGCAGGGCGGCTTCTACAGCGCGCAGGACGCAGATACGCAGGGGGTGGAGGGCCTCACCTTCACCTGGACGCCGCAGGAGATCCGCGAGGTGCTGGGCGAGGGACCGGACGCTGACCTCGTGCTGCGCGTGTACGGCGTGACGGAGGAGGGCAACTTCGAGGACCCGCACCGCCCCGAGTACGGGCGGCGGAACGTGCTGCACGTCCGCACCGCCGTGGCGGACCTCGCGCGCGACCTGGGCGAGCCTGCGGAGAAGCTCAGCGAGCAGCTGGAGCGTGCCCGCCGGCGTCTGCTGGAGGCTCGCGCCCAGCGGCCCCAGCCCGGCACCGACGACAAGGTTCTCACCTCGTGGAATGGCCTGGCGCTGGCCGCCTTCGCGGACGCGGGGCGGATTCTGGGCGAGGCGCATTACCTACAGCTCGCTCGGCGCAACGCGGCCTTTGTGCGCGAGCACCTGCGCCTCGAAGGCGGCACCCTGCGGCACACCTACAAAAACGGTGAGGCGCGGGTAGAGGGCCTGCTGGAAGACCACGCGCTCTACGGCCTAGGGCTGGTGGCGCTCTATCAGGCGGGCGGCGACCTCGCGCACCTGGAGTGGGCCCGCGAACTGTGGGAGATCATCCGCCGTGACTTCTGGGACGAGGAGGCGGGCCTCTTCCGCTCGACCGGGGGCCGGGCCGAGGCGCTGCTCACCCGGCAGGCCCAGGGCTTTGACTCGGCCATCCTCAGCGACAACGCCGCTGCCGCCCTGCTGGGCCTGTGGATGAGCCGCTACTTCGGCGACGAGGAGGGAGAGCGGCTGGCCCGCTCAGTCGTCCGCGCGTACCAGGGCGATATGCTCGCGGCAGCGAGCGGCTTCGGTGGGCTGTGGCAGGCCGCGGCCTTTCTCGAAGCCCCACACGTGGAGGTGGCCCTCATCGGCACACCCCAGGAACGCGCTCCCCTGGAACGCGTGTTGGCCCGTTTTCCCCTCCCCTTCGCGGCCATCGCGCCCGCAGAGCGTGGAGAAGGGCTCCCTGTGCTGGAGGGGCGGCCGGGAGGGGGCACCGCCTACGTCTGCGTCGCCCACACCTGCGACCTGCCCACACGGGAACCGGAGGGGCTGGCGGGGCAGTTGGAGCGGCTGCCAGGGTAAGCTCGGAGCTCTGGGAGCTGCCCTGTTGGCCGGGGTCACAGGGATGGTATCCCTCCACCGAAACCCGTAGCAGTCACTTCGCAGGCGACGCGAGGAGTTCATTCGAGCGGACAAAGGCCGTGAGAAAACGCGGCATCACCGCCATCTGGCTCGCGTGGGCCCGCAGGGCACGCAGTTTGATGTTCTGCTCCTGGGGCGTGAGGTCCACCCGAGTCCAGGGCAGACGGTGGCCGCGTGGGGGAATCAGCAGCGGGAACCCCTCGTGCAACCCCTTGGGAACGGGCCATTCCAGACCGCCGTGGACGATCCAGAACCGCTCGCGGCCCTGCTCGCCGCGTGCCGCCAGCAGGCGCTGGGTCACCAGGCTGGTGGCCTGGTGATCGTGGTGAAAGTCAGCGGTGGAGGGCAGGAGCACCACGTCAGGCCGTACCCGGTCGAGGACCGTTCCCAGGTCGCGCTCCAGGCTGGCGGCGGTGTACGGGGCACCGGGCGAGAGCGCCTGGGCATAGGGCACATGCGTCGCCCCTGTGTACCGCGAGCGGGTGGGGGTGGCCGAGTGGGCGCGCAGCAGTCTCAGCAGGCTGCCATCGGGGTAGCCCAGGAAAAACAGGTGGTCACGCGGCACACCGAGCACACTGGCCGCGTGGGTGGCCTCCGCAAGGCGGTCCTGGCCCAACCGTTCCAACGCTCGGCCACGGGGGTGGGGCGTGTGTTCGTGCAGCGCCGCATCGAGCTCGAACCCGTCGCCGCTCGTCAGCCACACAATGTACACCTGTGCTCCGGCAGCCAGGGCATGTTGAATACTGCCCGCACAGCACAGGCTCTCGTCGTCGGGGTGGGGGCTGACCACCAGGACACGCTGCCCGGCGCGGTAGCCGGGGGCGGCAGGCAGGGCCGTCACCTCAGCCGCCGCACGCGGGTACAGCAGGCGCAACGCCGAGGGGGAGTTGATCCCAAAGGCGGCCAGCCATGCGGCAAAGAGAACCGCCCCGGTCCACGGGAACCGCCCGCGCTTCTGGATTAGGGGCAGCGCAACTCGCGTACGCCCTCCGGAGCCGCCACAAAGGCCCGCTGCGCCATGCCCAGGAAAAACCCCGTTTCCACCACGCCCAGCGTGCCCTTGAGCTGCCGTTCGAGCCCGGCGGCGTCAAACCGCTCCGGAAGCTGCGCGTCATAGATGTAGTTGCCGTTGTCTGTTACGTAGGGCTGCGCGCCGGGTTGCCGCAGTCGCCCGCCAGGAACGAGTTGGCGTAACCGCTCGATGGTGGACAGAAAGCCGAAGCGGGCGATCTCGACCGGCAGGGGTGCTTTCTCGCCCAGCCGAGTGACGAGCTTGGTGTGATCCGCGATGATCACGAGCTCGCGCGCCTGCACCTCGGTCAGCTTCTCGCGCAGCAGCGCCCCGCCCAAGCCCTTGATCAGGTTGAGCTGGGGATCGATCTCGTCTGCGCCGTCGATGGCGAGGTCCAGGGGCCGGGGGTCGAGCGGTTCAACCGGAATGCCGACCCGCCGCGCGAGCGCTTCCGAAGCGTCGCTGGTCGCGACCCCCACCACACCGCGCAGGTCGCCGGACGCCAGGCGTTCTCCAATCGCCTCAATCGCGTATTTCGCGGTGCTGCCGGTGCCCAAACCGACCCGCATGCCGCTTCTGACCAGCGTGACCGCGCGCAGGGCCGCCTCCTGTTTCAGCGCCTCCAGCTCAGGCATCGCGCCTCGCCTTCTGATCAGCTTCGATGGCGGCAGCAACGGCATCCGCATGCCCGTCCACAGACACATTTCGCCAGGCTTTGACCAGCCGCCCATCCGGGCCGATCAGGAAAGTCTCTCGCTTCACGCCCTCCACGACTTTCCCGTAGAGGTTCTTGGGACCAAAGGCCCCCAGGCTCCTCAGGAAGCTTGCGTCCACATCGGTCAGAAGCGGGAAGGGCAGGCTGTGCTTCTGGGCAAAGGCGCGGTGGCTCTCCGCGTCGTCGCGGCTCACACCCAGAATCACCGCGCCGAGGGAGTGGAGCCGGGCGCTGTCGCGGAAGTCGCAGGCTTCCTTGGTGCAGCCGGGTGTGTCGTCCTTGGGGTAGGCGTACAGGACGACGTAGCGGCCCGCGTAGTCGGAGAGGCGGTGGGTGCGGCCCTCAGCGTCGGGAAGGGCGAAGTCAGGAAAGGGGTCACCGGGTTGGAGGCGAGGGGCAGGGCCAGTCATGCCCTGAGGGTAACAGGCGGGAACACAGCAGGCCAGACAGGACGCGGGTATCCTGGGAAACGTGAATCTCGCGCCCTACATCGACCACACCCTGCTCAAGGCCACCGCCACCGCCGCCGACATCCGTCAGCTTTGTGCCGAAGCGCGGGAGCATTCGTTCTACGCGGTGTGCGTCAACCCCGTCTATGTGCCGCTGGCCAAAGCCGAACTCGCAGGAACGGCCGTCAAGGTCGCCACCGTCTGCGGCTTTCCGTTGGGCGCGGTCCTGCCCGAGCAAAAAGCGGTCGAGGCCCGCCTGAGCGTGGAGGCGGGGGCAGACGAGGTGGATATGGTCATCCACATCGGCGCGGCCCTAGAGGGGGACTGGGACGCCGTGGAGGCGGACGTGCGCGCGGTGCGGCAGGCCATTCCAGGTACGGTGCTCAAGGTCATCATCGAAACCTGCTACCTGGATGACGCACAAAAGCGGGCCGCGACAGAGGCGGCGGTTGCGGGTGGAGCCGATTTTGTCAAGACCAGCACCGGCTTCGGTCCGGGCGGCGCGACGCCTGCGGACGTACGGCTGATGGCGGACGTGATCGCGGGCCGAGCGCAGCTCAAGGCGGCGGGCGGCGTTCGCACCCCCGCCGACGCCCGAGCGATGATCGAGGCGGGCGCAACGCGGCTGGGCACGTCGAGCGGCGTGTCCCTCGTGCAGGGCGGGGAGGCCGGTTCTGGCTACTGAGGGCGTGGAGGTGATTCTTGCCTCGGGCAGTCCGCGTCGGCGAGAGCTGCTGGCACATCTGGGCGTGCCGTTCCGCGTCGTGGTGAGCGGCGAGGCGGAAGACAGCCCAGAACGTGACCCCGCGCGGCTGGCCAGAGAACTCGCCTCGCTCAAGGCTTGGGCCGTTGCGCGAGGCCACCCCGGCGCCGTGGTCATCGCGGCGGATACGGTGGTGGCCGCCGGCGGCGACCTGCTGGGCAAGCCGCGGGACGAGGCCGAGAACCGCGCCTTTGTGCAGCGGCTCTCGGGACGAACCCACCAGGTGTACACGGGCGTCACGGTCGTGAGCGGCGGACAGGAGTCCGGGGGCGTGGAACGAACGGACGTGACCTTCCGCACCCTCACCGAACCCGAGATCGCCCACTACGCCGCGACCGGTGAGGGCCGCGACAAGGCGGGCGGCTACGGCATTCAGGGCGCTGGCATGGCGCTGGTGGAGCGCGTCAATGGGGATTACTCGAACGTGGTGGGCTTTCCGCTCGCGCTGGTGATCCGGCTGCTGCGCGGCGCGGGCGTGGCGGTATGGGGGGAGGGGCAAGCCCCCAGGGCTATTCGACCCGCGTCTCCACCACGATCTCGCTGTTGAGGCTGGCCGCGACCGAGCAGTACTTCTCGTGGCTGAGGTGGGCGGCCCTTTCTAGCGCGTCCTCCGTCACGCCCTCGCCGCTCGCGATATGGCGCACCGTGATCCGGGTGTAGCGTTTGGGGTTGGTGTCGGCACGTTCGCCTTCCACCTCGATGCGGTAGCTCGCCAGGGGAGTGCGGCGCTTTTTCATGATCTCCACCACGTCATAGGCGGTGCAGGTCGCGAGCGCCCCCAACAGGGCCTCCATCGGGGAGACGCCCACCTTGACGGGACTGTTGTCGATCAGGAGCTGATGGCCGCTCTCGCTGACGCCGACGTACCGCTGCTCGCCCAGCCAGGTGACGTGCATGGTTTTCTTGTGGGGTGTCGTCATGCCAGCAGCCTAGCGCGGCTCAGGCCGTCTGGTCTTCTGGGTCCAGCTCGGACAGGCGGTCACCGAGGTCGAAGTCTTCCTCATCCTCGTCGGGCAGGGGGAGGCACACGCGGAAGGTCGCGCCGCCACCAGGTGTGTCCAGCACCTCGATGGTGCCCCCATGCGAATGAACGACCTGTTGGGCGATGGTCAGGCCCAGCCCCGTCGAGCCCGCCTCCTTGCCGCGGTAGAACTTGTCGAAGATGCGCGGCTTGACGTGATCGGGAATCCCAGGACCGCGGTCGACCACCGTGGCGCAGGCCCGCCCGTCTTCCTGGGTCACGCTCAGGCGCACCAGATCGGGCGTGCCGCAGACGCGGATAGCGTTACTCACCAGGTTCACGAACACCTGGGTGAGGCGGCCCGGATCGCCGATGATCTCCAGGTCAGGGGCGTCGGCCTGCACGCCGTAGTCGCGGCCCACCTGCCGGACGATATTGCCCAGGTTCACAAAGTGCATCTCGATGCCCTGCACGAGTTCGCCGCGGGAGAGTTGCAGCAGATCGTTGACCAGCCGGGTCATATTCTCAGCGACGCGCTGGGCGTCTTGCAGGGTCTGCGAGCCCCCCACCTCACGCTCCGCGCGCCGCAGGTACCCCAGCAGGGCGGTCAGGGGCGTACGCAGCTCGTGGCTGGTTTCGGCCAGAAAGGTCTTCTGGAGTTTCAGGGCTTCTTCCAGCTGCTCGGCCTGGACTTCCAAGCGTTGCCGCTGGGCTTCCGCGATGCCGCGCAGCCGCTCGACCTCCTCCAACCGGGCCTGGAGGGAGAGGTTGAGCTCCCGGATTTCCTGCTCGGCCCGCTCGCGGCGGTCGCGGGCATCCGCCTCGGCAACAGCACGCCTCACGCTGGGGGGCAAGCGCTCCAGACGCTGCTTGAGGATGTAGTCGGTCACGCCCTCACGCAGCGTATCGACCGCCGTTTCCTCGCCCATCGCGCCGGTCACGATGATGAAGGGAAGGTGCGGGGACCGGGCGTGCGCGGCGCGGAAGGCCGAGAGGCCGTCATAGCTGGGCAGCGCGTAGTCACTCAGGACGAGATGTGGTTGGAACGTCTCCAGGGCCTCCAGGAAGCCCGCCTCGTCCTCCACGCGGCGGATGTCAAGCGGCCAGGGCAGCTCGCCATCCAGGCTCATCACCACCAGTTCATGGTCGAGCTCGTTGTCTTCGAGGTGCAGAACCCGCAGGGGCTGCCCGGGTTCCGGCATGGCGAGTCCGGTGCTGGTCATGGGGTGCCTCCACCAAGGGGCAGGGTCACGTGAAAGGCGGCTCCCTGTCCGGGGAAGCCCTCGGCACGAACGCGGCCCCCGTGGCGGGTCACGATGCGGCGAACGTTCGCCAGACCAATCCCGGTCCCTTCGAACTCCTCGGCGCGGTGCAGACGTTGGAACACGCCAAACAGTTTATCTGTGTAGCGAGGGTCAAAACCTACGCCATTGTCACGGACGGTGACCGTCACTTCGGGGCCGTTCAGCTGGGCCGTGACCTGAATGCGGGCGTGCTCGCGGGTCCGGGTGTACTTGATGGCGTTGGCCAGCAGGTTGGTAAACACCTGGGTGAGCAGCCCCGCATCACCCTGCACCGTGGGGAGCGGCGCGAGCTCGAGCGTTATGTCGCGGTCCGCCCGGTCGGGTTCCAGGTTGTGCCACGCCTCCTGCACGACTGCGCTCAGATCGACCGGCCCGCGGCGCAGCTCGCGGCGGCCCATCCGCGAGAACTCCAGCAGGTCGTCGATGAGCTGGCTCATCCGGCCCGCCGCATCGGTCATCACCGAGAGGTACCGCTCGCCCTTGGGGGAGAGTTGCCCGGCCGCGTCCTTGCGCAGCAGGTCTCCAAAGCCCACGATGTGCCGCAGCGGCGTGCGCAGGTCGTGCGAGACGCTGTAACTAAAGGCTTCGAGTTCGCGGTTGGCGTCCTGGAGTTCCAGGGTGCGCTGCATCACCCGTTCCTCCAGCGACTGGTTGAGCGCTTCTAGATCCGCGCGGGCCGTCTCGGCCTGAGCCCGCAGGGCGTCGTTGTCGAGGGCCGTGGCGAACCGCTTGGCGAGTTCGTGGGCCAGCTCGTGGTCACGGTCGGTGGGAGGCTGGCGGTAGGTCAGGCCGAGCACACCCCGCACCGACCCATCCCGGCCGACCAGCGGGTACAGGGCCGCGCCGGAAGCGTTCACCTCATGCAGCCCAGGATGGCTCGCGTCCTGAACAAACAGCGGATCCTCGTGGCGCAGCACCTGATCCAAGGCCTGACGAATGGCCTCACGGGTCGCGGGTGATACCCGGCGGGGGTCCAGGCGGGAGGCCGCGAGCAGGGTCAGGTCGGGGGTGGTGCTCCACAGCCCCGCACTCTCGGCCAGGCGAGCGGTAATCCGGTCGAGCGCAGCCTGGTAGTGATCCCCACGAGAGGCGAGGGGATCGTTGGCGGGCGCGGAAAGCTGTTCCGACACGTCGGCGAGGAGACGAGCAGCCGCTTCCGCGTACACCTGGTCATCTACGTCGGTGCTTGTGCCCACCCACTCGATCACCTGTCCCTGCGCGCCCCGCACCGGTAGGCCGCGGGTGACAAAGGTGCGGTAGCGGCCATCCTGGCCCAGCAGGCGGTGTCCCGCCTCAAAGGGCCGCTCCGCCTGCACCGCCGCCGCCCAGCGGGCCTGGTACTCGCTGCGGTCGTCGGGGTGCACCAGGCTGAGGAACCCGTACCCCGCGCGGTCTGCCCCCACATACTCCTCCCAGCGGCGGTTGAAGTAGGTGGGCTGGCCCTGCGGGTCGGTCAGCCACACGATCTGCGGCATGCCCTCCAGCACGGCGCGGTAGCGTTCCTCACTTCGCTGCGCGAGCCGCTCCGCGACCAGGCGGTCATGGATGTCGGTGGCCGAAGCCACCCATTCGGTCACGCGACCTTCTCCCCCGTGACCGGCCTCGCTGGAGATGGGCGCGACGCGCACCACGAACCAGCGGTACTGACGGCCCTCCCCCACCGCCAGGCGAACCTCACACTGGGTGCGCGCGCCGCTGGCGTAGGCATCCCGCCACAGGCGCTCGTAGACGGGGCGGTCTTCCGGGTGCACGCGGTCATGAACGTGATCCCCACCCAGGCGCTCACGGTGCTGGGCGTTGACGTACGTGACCTGCCCCTGCGGATCGCTCACCCAAAGGACATGCGGAATAGCGTCCAGCACCGCGCGGGAGCGGCGGTCTCCCGCTTGAAGGGCGCGCTCAGCCTCGACGCGCTCCGTCACGTCCCGCACCACCTCCAGAAGCCCCAGCAGTTCGCCTTGCGGCGCCGTCACCTCGCTGCGCTGTCCTTCGCCCCAGAACACACTCCCATCCGCGCGGCGGTACGGGGTGGTGAGCGCCTGGAAGGTCGCCCGGCCCGCGAGGCGGCGGTCGAGGTGCAGGTCCGCGAGGGGCTGGCCGATCAACGCCTCCGGGGTGTACCCGAATTGCCGACCCAGCGCTCGGTTGACCAGCCGCACCCGCCCCTCGGGATCCGTAAAGGCCGCCGCGTCCTGGATGGCCTGAAAGATCGCCTCGAACTCGGCGCGGGAGCGCTCCAGACGCGCCTGAGACTCGGCCACCGCCGCCGCTGCGCTCTCGGCGCGTTCCCGCGCCTGCACCTGCTTTTGCATCAGCAAAAAGGCCAGGCCCGCCACGAGCAAACCGGCCACCAGCAACAGCACCGGGACGGCCGCCGCCGCATCCCGGCCAAAGGTCGCAGGCGCGCCCAGCACCAACGTCCACTCGGCTCCGGCAAGGTTCAGAAGAACGCGCTGAGAAAAGCCGTCCTCCGGTGCTGCGGGGCCCGGGCTGAGCCGCTCTCCGTTCAGCAGCACCCGCACGTTGACACCTGCGACCGCATCCGGGGGCACCAGGGCCGCCAGAAACTGGTCCGTACGCAGCGCGAGGTACACCAGGCCCCGCAGGGTGTCGCCCTGGCGCACCGGGAGAAAGAGCAGCATGCCGTCCAGCGGCCTGCCCTCCTCGTCGCGCTGCACCAGCTTCACCGGGCAACTGATCTGGGTCATGCCGTGGGCCAGGGCCCGGAGGATGCCAGCCCGGCGGCAACGCTCGGTCATCATGTCAAAGCCCAGGGCAGCGCGGTTGGTGGCGTGCAGGGGCGCGATTCGTTCGATCACGGCCCGCGGTCCAGCCCGCCCCTGCGACCACTCGACAAAACCCACCGCGAGCACGCCCGGATAGCGGTGGGAGAGCGCCAGGTTGTCCACATAGGCCGAAAAGGCGGCCTGGTCAGGCGTCCCCTGCATCTGCCAAAAGGCGCGGACGCCGCGCAGCAGATTCTCGTAGTCGCTGAGGCGGCCCTCCAGGCTGGAGGTATAGGCGCTCACCTCCCGCTCAAAACGGGCCTCCTGCTGGTCCAGCACGAAGCGGTGCAGCAGGGCCGCCGCACATAGGCTGAGCAGCAGCACCAGCAGCAGCACGGCGAGCGGCCACCTGCGGCGACGGGAGAGCATCAGGCGGCCTCCTCCAGCGCCGCCAGAAAGACGCCGACCGGTACGCGGACGCCCGTCCAGGCCACAAAGGCCAGGCGCGCCTGATGGGCCAGCATCGAGAGGCCATTTTCCGCTTGGAGGCCGCCGCGACGAGCTTCCCGCAGCAGCCGGGTCTCGCGCGGCTTGTAGACCATGTCGTACACCAGCGCGCTGGGCGGCAGGGCCGCAAAGTCGAAGCCGGGTAGCGGCGTTTCGTCCTGATGGGCGAGACCTGCGCTGGAAGCGTTCACCACCAGGCTCACCTGTTCCCAGGGCACCTCCTCCCGCGCTTGGGCCAAACCGCCCAGGTCACGGGTCAGCGCCTGAGCGCGGCCCGGCGTACGGTTGACCACCCGCACGTCCCACCCCTGCGAGCGCAGCGCCCACACCGCCGCCCGCGCCGCACCACCCGCGCCCAGCACCACCGCCACACCCGCCGCGGGTGCGCCCGCATCCGCCAGAGCCGCGAGAAAGCCCGGCGCGTCAGTGTTCTCTCCGATCAGCCGCCCTCCGCGGTGAATGACCGTGTTCACCGCCCCTATCGCCTGCGCAGCCTCCGACAGGCTGTCGAGCAGCGGCAGCGCGGCCTCTTTATGCGGCAGGCTGAGGTTCGCGCCCAGCACGTCCGGAGCGCGCAGCCGTTCCAGTGCGGCGGGCAGGGCCGCGGAGGGCACCCGCACCGCCGCGTACTCGCCGGACAAGCCGGCGTGCGCAAAGGCCGCACGGTGGAGCGCTGGAGAGAGGGAATGCGCGGCCGGATCAGCGTACAGAAAGGCACGCCACACGCCAGAAACAGGCCTACCAGAAAGGGTCATGCCGGAGTCCACGCGTTCGAGTCTAGTGTACGGTTCCGTTGGGGAGGGCGCGAGCGCGGCGAGCCTTTGCGCCCCCGTTCACACTTCCCTTAGGCGGCCCCGCAGGGCCAGAGATTGTGTACCGGCCCACGCCTCCCCCAGCCAGCACGCCAGAAAATAAGCGTGTCCGAATGACGTCTTTCCTCCCCGACTCCCCCAGACCACGCGTGGGGGGAGAGTGCGCCTTGCCGCACCCCAGCACCAACGACAGGAGCCACATTGACAGACCGTACTCCCGGCCGGCCCAACACCACCCCCACCCCCTCGCCCACTGCCAGCAGCACCGCGACGGTGCAGCTCGCCAACCAGCGGGAAGCCTTTGCGCTGCTGGGCGCAGGCGACGCGAACCTGCGCCGGATGCGTGAACTCACGCCCGCCAAGATCATCGCGCGGGGCGAGACCGTCACCATCACCGGAGACCAGGCCGACGTGCAGGCCGCCGAACGCATGGTCCGTGACGCCCTCGACGTGGTGCGCTCCGGCAGCGAGCTCACGCCCGAGAGCCTGCTGCGCTCGGCCCGCCTCAGTGGCGAGGGCCGCAGCCTGGCCCAGGAAACGCAGGTCACGGGCCTGAGTCTTCCGCGCAGCCTGAAACCCAAGACGCCCGGCCAGCGGGCCTATCTCGAAAAGATCGAGTCTTCCGACATCACCTTTGGTGTCGGTCCGGCTGGAACGGGGAAAACCTACCTCGCCGTGGCCATGGCCGTGCAGGCCCTCAAAGCCAGAAAGGTCAAGCGCATCATCCTGACCCGCCCGGCTGTGGAGGCGGGCGAGCGGCTGGGCTTTTTGCCCGGTGACCTTCAGGCGAAGATCGATCCCTACCTGCGTCCCCTGTACGACGCGCTGTACGACATGCTCGACCAGGAAAAGTTCGAGTCGTACCTCACGAGCGGCGTGATCGAGGTGGCCCCGCTGGCCTTTATGCGCGGCCGGACCCTCAACGACGCCTTTATCATCCTCGATGAGGCGCAGAACACCACCGGCGAGCAGATGAAGATGTTCCTCACGCGCATGGGCTTTTCCTCCAAGGTCGTCGTGACCGGCGACGTGACGCAGATCGACCTGCCGCGCCACGTGACCAGCGGGCTCGCCATCGCTAGGCGCGTGCTGGGCAACATCGAGGGCATCGCCTGGCACGAGTTCAGCGATGTGGACGTGGTGCGTCACCCGCTGGTTGGCCGCATCATCAAAGCCTACGAGAAGGCCGAGGAGGCCGAACAGGACAAACGCGCCGCGCGGCGGGGCGAGTTCGCGAGCATTCCAGAGGACGAAGGGGACCGGTAACCGGGGCACGCCGGGGGCAGAGAGCCAGCAAGGCTCCTGCTCCCGCCTGTTGAGGCCGCGCTGCTCCGTACCCCTGCTGCCCTATGCTGCGAACGTGATCGACCTCATTGCCCGCAAGACGCCGCCCCCCGGTCTGCGTCCAGCCCTGCGCGCCGCTCTTACCGCCGCGATGCGGCATTTCGGCGTGGAGGACCGCGAGGTGACGGTGGTGCTCGTGGGAGACCGGACCATTCGCCGCCTCAAGCGCGAGCATTGGGGCGAGGACGCACCCACCGACGTGCTGAGTTTTCCAACCTGGGAGCCGGGGGACCCCTTTATGCCGCCGCACCTGGGAGACATCATCATCAGCCTGGACACGGCGGGGCGACAGGCGCAGGCGCGGGGGCATTCCCTCACACGGGAGGTGGCCCTCTTGGCCAGCCACGGCCTTACCCATCTCGTCGGGCACGACCACCCGCACGCGGAGGGCCTGGGCTTCGAAGAGGGCGCGACCGGGCCGGAATGGCAGGTGTTTCATGACGCCTGGGCGGCGGCGCGAGCGGCCCTCCCCGAGGGGGCATGAGCGGCGGCTCCGCGCTCTCCCTGCGCCGCTGGGTGCGCTCGGCGGGCTTTGCGTGGGCGGGCATCGCGCATACCTACCGCACCCAGGCGAATTTTCGCATCGAGGTATGGGCCGCCGTCCTGGCCCTGGGGCTGGCGCTGGGGCTGCGCGCGCCGCTCGCACCCATCCTGCTGGCCTGCGCGCTTGTGCTGGGCCTGGAACTGCTCAATACCGCCCTGGAAGCGGTGGTTGATCTCGCGAGCCCGGGGCTGCACCCACTCGCCAAAGCGGCCAAGGACGCCGCCGCGGGGGCTGTCCTCGTCGGCAGCCTGGGCGCACTGCTTGTCGGAGTGGCCGTGCTGGGGCCAGCGCTGCTGCGCCTGCTGACCTAGAGCACGCCTCTCGCCCGTTCCCTGGCCTTTTCAGAAGGTTCATCAAGCGCCCTTTCCCCAAAGGAGGCTGTGCTAGACTCTGTCGCATCTATGGAGCCTCCCAGTTCTGGCTCTGAGCGGATGCCCGGCCTTCACCGCCTGCGGGCGGGTTTTTTGCTGACGGGCACCACAGATTCCGGCGACCGACACCCGGCTTCCTGCGAAGTGGGGTGGGCAGCATGGGCCTTGCGGAACGCCGGGGCGCGAAGGAGCGCGCCCATCCATGAATGACATTCTCGGTATCGTTGCCCTGTTCGTCCTGGTCCTGATGAACGGCTTTTTCGTCGCGGCGGAGTTCGCCTTGGTGAGCGTGCGGCGCACCCGCATCGATCAGCTCGCCGAGGAGGGCAACTCGACGGCTCGGGCCACCCAGAGTGCCCTGCAAAACCTCGACCTGTACATCGCCGCGACGCAGCTGGGCATCACCATGGCCAGCCTGGCGATCGGCTTTGTGGCCGAGCCCGCCATCGAGCATCTGGTTCACCCGCTGCTGGGGGACACCACGCTGACCGAAGGGCAGATCACCGCGATCTCGTTTGGCGTTGCCTTTACCATCAGCACGGTCTTGCACATCGTCTTCGGGGAGCTCGCGCCCAAGTCCTGGGCCCTGCAACGCAGCGAGCAGGTGGCACTGCTGGTGACCCGGCCCCTGCTGGTCTTTACCAGCATTTTCCAGTGGGCCATCCGGGGGCTGAACGCGCTGGGCAACGGGGTGGTGCGCATGTTTGGCCTGAAGGGTGTGGCGGGACACCACACGGCCTACTCCGAAGAGGAAATCCGGATGATCGTCAGCGCCTCCAGCCAGGAAGGCGTGCTGGAGGACGAGGAAAAGGAACTCGTCTACAACGTGTTTGACCTGTCCGACACCACGGTGCGCGAGGTCATGACGCCGCGCATTGACATGGTGATGGTGGACGCGTCTTCCCCCCTGCGGCGCCTCCTCGAACTGAATGCCGAGCACGGGTACTCGCGCGTGCCCGTGTACCAGGACAGCCCTGACAACATCGTGGGCATCGTCCATACGGGTGACGTGCTGCACCACCTTGACCAGCTTGACGAGATCCTGATCGCAGACGTGATGCGGCCGGTGTACTTCGTGCCGGAGGGCATGAAGATCAACGACCTGCTCGCCAAGATGCGCGAGAAAAAATCGCATATGGCCATCGTGGTCGACGAGTTTGGCGGTACCGCCGGACTGGTCACGCTGGAAGACGCCCTAGAAGAGATTGTAGGGGAGATCTATGACGAGACGGACGAGGAGGAAAAACCTCTGATCGAGGTGCTCGCAGAAGGGGTCTACCTGATGGACGCCAGCCTGACCGTGGGCGAGGTCGAGGAGCGCCTGGGCACCAACCTCGAAGACGGCGAGGGTGAGTACGACACCCTCTCGGGGTTCATGACCAGCCACTTCGGGGACATTCCGGAGGTCGGACAGAGCTTTGTGCACAGCGGTTGGGTCTTCACGGTAGAGGACGCCGACCAGCGCCGCGTGACCCGCGTGCGGGTGGAACGCGCTCCCACGGTGATGCTTTTTACCCCTCAAGAGGAACAGCCCCATGAGTAAAGTTTCTTGCAGCCTCCCTGACCCGCAACTGCTGGAGGGCGCCAAAGCCGCCTTCAAGCAGGCCTACGCCCCCTACAGCCGCTTCCGGGTGGGCGCCGCGCTCCGGACCAGCGACGGCCGCGTGTTCTTCGGCGCGAATGTCGAGAACGCCAGCTACGGTCTGGGCCGCTGCGCCGAACAGAGTGCCGTGCAGGCGATGGCGACAGCTGGAGCGCGCGAGTTCACCGAGATCGTGGTGTACTCGGAAGCCACGCCGCCGGCCAGCCCCTGTGGTGCCTGCCGCCAGATTCTCTTCGAATTCAGCCCTGAGGCCCGCGTAGTTTGCGTGAACCAGCATGGCGACGTGGTGAGCGGGCGGGTCGCGGAGTTTCTGCCGCACGGCTTCCGACTGGAACAGCGGGACGATGGCCACGAGGTGGGAACGCTCTAGGCGCTCCTGCTCCTACGAGCGGCCCAGCCGGTTTTGCTCCGCATAAGCGCCGGGAGGGGAGAACCCTGGGCGGCTCTCCCCTCTTCCGACGGTCATGACGTGGTGCGGAGGTTCAGTCGTGGGCGGCAGCCACCTCCTTTTCCCCGTGGAACTGCTGCTCTTCTGTGCTGCCGGTCAGGGCCGTGGTGCTGCTCTGGCCGCCGC
This sequence comes from Deinococcus sp. YIM 77859, assembly GCF_000745175.1. Lineage (NCBI taxonomy): Bacteria > Thermotogati > Deinococcota > Deinococci > Deinococcales > Deinococcaceae > Deinococcus > Deinococcus sp. YIM 77859. Next base: position 517,563 of record NZ_JQNI01000002.1, on the reverse strand, counting down.
CCGCCGCCGTGCTGACGAGGTCGAAGTAGCCGGTGCCCACCTCGCGCTGGTGCTTGACGGCGGTAAAGCCCCGGTCCTGCGCGGCAAATTCCTTTTCCTGCAGCTCCACAAAGGCGCTCATCTGCTGGCGGGCGTAGCCATAGGCGAGCTCGAACATGGAGTAGTTCAGGGAGTGGAAGCCCGCCAGGGTGATGAACTGGAACTTGTAGCCCATCGCTCCCAGTTCGCGCTGGAAGCGGGCAATCGTCTCGTCGTCGAGGTTCTTCTTCCAGTTGAAGCTGGGCGAGCAGTTGTAGGCGAGGAGCTTGCCGGGGTACTTCGCGTGGACGGCTTCGGCAAAGCGGCGAGCGTCCTCGAGGTTGGGCACCGAGGTTTCGCACCACAGCATGTCAGCGTAGGGCGCGTAGGCCAGGGCGCGGCTGATCGCCTGCTCGATTCCGGGACGGACGTAGAAAAAGCCTTCGGGGGTACGCTCGCCGGTGCAAAAGGGCTTGTCGTTGTCGTCGATGTCGCTGGTCAGCAGGTTGGCAGCGTCGGCGTCGGTGCGAGCGATCAGGACCGTGGGCACGCCGCACACATCGGCTGCGAGGCGAGCGGCGTTCAGGGTACGAATAAACTGCGAGGTGGGCACAAGCACCTTGCCGCCCAGGTGGCCACACTTCTTTTCCGAAGCGAGCTGGTCTTCGAAGTGAACCCCGGCGGCCCCTGCCTCGATCATCGCCTTCATAAGTTCAAAAGCGTTCAGAGGACCGCCGAAGCCCGCTTCCGCGTCGGCCACGATGGGCACGAAGTAGTCGATGTCGTCCCGGCCCTCGGCGTGCTGAATCTGGTCGGCGCGGCGCAGGGTGTTGTTGATCCGGCGCACCACGTCCGGCACGGAGGAGGCGGGATAAAGGCTCTGGTCCGGGTACATCTGTCCGGCGTTGTTGGCGTCGGCCGCCACCTGCCAGCCGGAGAGGTAGATCGCCTTGAGGCCCGCTTTGACCTGCTGCATCGCCTGGTTCCCGGTGAGGGCCCCGAGGGCATTCACAAAAGGTTCTTCTTTCAGCAGGCGCCACAGCTTCTGTGCGCCGTGCCGCGCCAGGGTGTACTCGATGGGCAAGCTGCCGCGCAGGCGAACGACATCGGCAGCGGAGTAGTTGCGCCGAATGCCCTGCCAGCGCTCCTCGGTCTGCCAGGTTTTTTCCAGGATTTCGGCGGGCGTACGGGGCGTTGGGGTCATGGGAGCCTCCTTGCTCAGAAAAAGAGGGACGGTCCTGCCTACGGGCAGGAGCGGAAAACGCTTCGGTGAGGCTGGCGGCCTCGGGGTGACGAGGCCATTGTGGGCAAGCGGCGCCCGCCGGAAAGGTGGTGTACTCGTGTGGAGGGGAGGTACACCACTTTGTCAGGTACACCACCACGGTGGCCCAGCACAACGCCGCCTTGTCCCCGGAAAGGGCAGGCGGCGCAACGGGGCAACCCAAAAGACGCTAGGTTCCTACCGCCAGACCGAGCCACCGCCCCAGTTCGCGCTCAAAGGCGGCGTGCTGCTCGTGGTGATAGAGCAGTCCGTGAAAGCCCGCCGCCCGCGCCGCCTCGACGTTCTCTTCCACATCGTCCACAAAGGCGACCCGCGAGGCGGGCACACCCATCGCCTCCGCGAGCGCCGCAAAGGCATGCGGGTGCGGCTTTTTGTGCCCGATTTCGTTGCTGAAAACCAGGGCGTCAAAGCGCGCAAACCGGGGATCGCGGCGCAGGTGGTCACACACCACGGGGTAGTTGTTGCTCAACAGACCAACGCGCACCTCACGGGGCAGGCGCTCCAGTGTGGCGTACATGGGCAGGTTGTCGTGGATGCTGCCCAGGTACAGCGCCTCAAACTCCCCGTAGGAAAGGGTGATGCCGGTCTCCTCCCGCAGCACCTCCCAAAACTGCGGGAGGCTCCACGCCCCCACTTCCAGTTGGCGCACGTGCCGGAAGTAGCTCTCGCGCACCTGCTCGACGGGAATGCCGCTGCGGTCAGCCAGGTTCTGGGTAGAGCGGCCATCAAAGGTGCCGACCGTAAAGACGCCGCCCCAATCGAAAGCGACGTGACGGGGGGCGTGGGAGGTGGGAAACGTCATGGAGCGATTGTGGCGCAGGACCGGCCTGCCCCGGGGCAGGCGGGCTAGCCCTCCGCCTCGTGAAGCAGCAGGCCCCGGCGGGCCCAGGCGGCCATATTCAGCGCGTGGAGTTCCTGCCAGGCCCGCTTCCAGCCCTCCTCGCCATGGATCCTGCCCCCGCGCCCGTGGTGCAGCACCGCCCGGCGGTGGAGGGTCAGCAGTTCTGTGGGAGAGGCCCCCGGCAGCACGCGCACATCAGCCGCCTCGCTGGGGGCCGGAACGGGCACTGCGGCCGCGGAGGTGCTGAATACGCAGGCGACGCCGCTCGCTCGGTCACGCAGCCAGGTGACGGCCTCGACAAAGGGCTGGCCGCTGCGGGGCAACTCCGGCGTCTCGCTCCAGCGCAGGGCAGCGGCGACCTCCGGGCCGAACAGGTAGGCCCGGAGGTGACGCGCAGCCCGCTCCTGCGGCACGTAGTACACCCCCAGCGGTTCGGCTCCGGCCGCACGCAGCTCGGCGTCCAGCGCGGTCAGGCGGCGGCTCTCCTCGGGCGTCGCGCCCCAGGGGCGCTCGGCCAGCGGCTCAAAGGTCAGGGCCGCGGGCAGGAGCGGGCCGAGCAGGGGACGGCCCTCCAGGCGAGCACGGCTCACGTCCGGCAGGCGGCTTTGTGCGCCCTCCTCCCCGAGCAGGGCCTGAAGCTCTTCGGTCGTGAGGGCCGCGAGATTGAGAGCGGGCACGTGGGCGAGCATAGCGCGGCTCTGCCCGGTACGGATTTCATTCCCGTACCCAGCCGCACATTCCCACTCGCTTTGCTCCGCTGGAGCCCTGTCCAGGGAGAACAAGCCGAACAGGCCTCCGCTGGAATCGGTCTTATACTCGGCCCCATGACCGGCATGAACGAAGCCGCCCCCACGTACCTCCAGGATGTCGCGGCGGTCGCGGCCAAACTGCGGGCGCATTCCGGGCCCATCGTGGTTCTCTCGCACGAGAACCCGGACGGGGACGCCCTGGGCAGCGTCCTGGGGCTCACGCGAGCGCTGCGGGCGCTGGGCAAGCTGGTGGTGGCGCCGATCGACGTGCCGCGCTACCTGCGTTTTCTGCCCGAGGAAGGAGAACTGAGCGGGCCGCTCGGCGAGTGGCCTGAGGGAGCGCTTGCCGCCGTGCTGGACGTGGACAACAACGATCCCACACGGGTGGCGGGGGCAGACCTGACGACCTTCACCGGCGAGGTGGTGAATATCGACCACCACGGCACGAATGCTCGCCGGGCCGCCGCGTTGGTCGTGGACCCCGGGCAGCCCGCCACGGCGATGATGGTTGCAGACGTGGTCGATGCCCTGGGCGCACCGTGGTCGGAGGCCATTGCCACGCCGCTGCTGCTGGGGCTCTCCACCGATACGGGGTCCTTCCGCTTTGACAGCGTCACGCCGCGTGCCTTTGAGGCTGCCGCCCGGCTCCGCGCTCACGGCGCGCGGCTGGGCTGGCTGAGTGACCAGCTCGGTCAGAACCCCCGCAGCTACTACACCCTGCTGCGCGAGGTGCTCGGCACGCTGGAATTCCTGCACGGTGGCCGCGTGGTGCTCGCCCGGGTGGACGAAGCCATGCTGGAGCGCACCGGTGCCACCTGGGAGGATGCCGAAACCTACGTGAGCCTCCTGCGCAGTGCCGAGGGCTCGGTCCTCGCCGTGCTGGCCAAGGACTACGGGGACCGCGTGAAGTTCTCGCTGCGCTCGCGGGGTCACGTCAGTGCCCAGAACATCGCTGTAGCGCTCGGCGGCGGAGGCCACGTCCCGGCCGCCGGGGCCACCGTCCCCCTCCCCTACCCCGAAGCGCGTGCCCGGCTGGAGGAGGCCGCCTCGCAGGAACTCGCCCGGGTGGACGCGGCGGCGAACGGCAGCAGCATCTAAGGGGGGCATCAGTGCCCGGCGGTGCTCGCGAGGGGCGCTTTCTGCTCGCCCAGCACCACATCTACTGCGGCGTTGATCCAGGCAAAGGCGCGGCGGGTGTTGGGCATGGTATATGTCTCGTTCGCGCCGTGCTGCATCAAGGCGTACACGACGTGACGGCCGTCCTTGGTCTGGAAGTACCCGGTGTACGTGAGAAGCCGCCAGCCGTTTCCACCCTTCCCGTAGAACGCGGCGACGTTGTGCGCGGCCGCGGCGTTCAGAGCGGAGCGGCCAAAGCCCAGGGCGGCGACCTCGCGCTGCCACTGCTGGGCGCGGGGGCTTAAGCCGGGGCGAAGGTACTCGTGCACCAGGAGGGTGGCGAACTCGTAGGGCGTGCTGAGGTTGTGGACGCGCAGGTCATCCCGCGGGTCCGGCTCGCCCTCGAAATACTCATCCAGCCTGCGCTGGAGATAGTCCGCGCGGTACTGCTGCGCGTCGGCGTCGATGGCGGCCGCGAGGCGCTCGCGTTCCTCGCCGGTCGCAGTGTCCCAGCGGTGGGTGCCGTTGAACGTCTTCGAGAGCCCGGCCTGCGCCACCCACCAGGTCTTCGTGGGCAGGATCAGGCGGGTGCGGCAGAGCCCCAGCTCGTCCGCGACCGCCTGTACAGCCCGCAGGCCAACACGGCGGTGCAGGATATCCGTGGCCGTGTTGTCACTGTTGCGAATCATGCGGACGGTGAGGTCCTTGACGTTCGTGCCGTCGTAGGGATAGGCCCCCAGACTCTGGTTTGCGCGCGTCACGTCAAACCGCTCGGTGGGCTGTAGGGTTCCCGCGTCAAACTGCCGCAGCACCGCCCACAGCACCGCCTGCTTGTACGTGCTCGCCAGGGGAAACACCGCGTCGGGATTGCGGGCGACGGCCCGCAGGGGCCGCAGCGTTCGGGGATCCACCTCCGCCACCCACAGCCCCAGACGCCCACTCAGGGGAAGGGGTGGCGGCGGGGCCTGCGCCGCAGCGGGCGCGTTTCCCAAGCAGCCGGGCCGCTGGGGACCCGGCTCCGTGGAGGGAGGCGCGGGGATCACTTCGGGCGGGGCCGGAGCGGTCGCGTGGGCGGGCACGGGGGGAGCGGCTGCCTCCGGGCGGCGGCAGGCCCACAGGCCCCCAGCGGTTGCCAGTGCCAGCAGCACGTACCGGCCCTTGTTCCGCAGGGCAGGAGGTGGGGCCATGCCCTTAGGCGGTGATGGGTTCCAGCGTCGCGCCGACGGTCCCGGGCCCCGCGTGGGTCGCGACAACTGCGCCGATAGGGTGATCACCCATGTCCTCAAAGGGCACGCCGCTCAAGCCCGCGCGCACCTCCCGCAGGTACTCTTCGCCGCCCACGGTGGCCAGGAAGGCGACCCGCGCTCCCCCGTGCGTCTCCACGTACCGGCGAACGTGGTCCACAATGTCCTGAATCGCCTTTTTGTGACCCCGCACGCGCCCGCCGGATTCCACCCGGCCCTGCTTTACCGTCAGAATCGGCTTGATGTTCAGCAGGCCGCCCAGCAGCGCCGCCGCACCCCCGATGCGGCCATTGATTCTCAGAAACTCTAGGGTATCCACCGTAAAGCGGATGTCCGCCTGAGCCGCCACCCGTTCCAGCTCGGCCACGATCTCCGGCACGCTGCGGCCCTCCGCCACACGCTCAGCAGCGCGCAACACCTGCATGCCCAGGCCCATACTGACCGAGCGGCTGTCCACCACCGTCACGCGGTCCCCGAACTCCTGCGCGGCCAGACGCGCGCTTCCCACCGTGCCCGACAGTTGACCGCTGATGTGAAGGCTAAGCACCTGATCCGCGCTTTCTAGCGCCTCGCGGTAGACCGCCGCGAATTCTGCAGGACTGGGCTGGGAGGTCGAGGGCGTCTTCTTTCCCTCTTTGAGTCCCCGAAAGAGGTCTTCAGGCTGGATCTCCACGCCGTCCCGGTACATCTTGCCGTCAAACAGCACATACAGGGGTACGCTCCGGATGCCGTACGGCGCCCGCAGCTCCGGACGGAGGTCACTCGTGGAGTCGGTGACGATGGCGATGGTCATAAACGTCATCTTAACGCGGGTGGTCTGGAACACCGTCTCCCCCGGCGGGGCCGCCATGCGCTAGAGTGCGCGCGGCGACACGCCATCCTTCGGGGCGGGGTGCAATTCCCCACCGGCGGTGATCGCGCCGCACAGCAGGTGCGTCCGCGTCAGCCCGCGAAGCCCGGCCAATCGAGCAGCACGGCCCGGCCCGACCCGGTGCGATTCCGGGGCCGACGGTGAAGCGGTCATACCCTGCGGGGAACCGCGCAGTCCGGATGAGAGAAGGAGGAAGCCGGGCCCGCTCCCCGCGGGCTGGCGTCACTGTTGGGGAAGTATCTACCGGATGTACCGGATGAAGTTTGGATGCGTGAGGCGCTTGCGCTCGCCGCGCAGGCCCTCGGGCGCACGGCGCCCAATCCGCCGGTGGGCTGTGTCCTCGTGCAGAGCGGTCAGGCGGTGGGCCGCGGGTTCCACCCGGCGGCGGGCCAACCACACGCCGAGGTGTTCGCGCTGCGCGAGGCGGGCGAGCAGGCGCGGGGGGCCACCGCCTACGTCACGCTGGAACCCTGCGCCCACCACGGCCGCACGCCGCCCTGCGCGGATGCCCTGATTCGGGCGGGCGTCGCACGCGTCGTGATCGCGGCGCTCGATCCTCATCCCCTCGTGGCCGGACAGGGCCGCCAGAAGCTCCTGAACGCGGGAATACAGGTCACGACCGGCGTGCTGGAGGCAGAAGCCCTCCGTCAGCAGGCCGGGTTCCGCAGCCGCGTGACCCGCGGGCGACCCTGGACGGTGCTGAAGTACGCGATGACCCTCGACGGGAAGGTCGCGGCGCCGAACGGCCACAGCCGCTGGGTCACGGGCGAGGCGGCCCGGGCAAGGGTCCACCGCTGGCGAAACGAACTCGACGCCATCGCCGTCGGAAGCGGCACGGTCTTGGCCGACGATCCGGCCCTCACCACCCGCGGCGTTCCCGGTGGGCGCGATCCCCGCCGAGTGGTGTTTGACCGGCGCGGGCGTGTTCCCGCGACCGCACGCGCCCTGGGACCGGGGAGCATTCTCGTGACGGGCCCACAGACCTCGCCGGACCCCTACGAGGCGCGGGGCGTCACTGTTCTGCCTGCGGCGGACCTGCTCGAGGCCCTGCTGGGGTTGGGCGAGCTGGGCGTGAATGACCTGCTGCTCGAAGGCGGGCCGCGCCTTGCCGGAGCCTTTGTGGAGGCGGACGCCGTGGACGAAGTGCGGGTCTTTGTCGCCCCCAAACTGCTGGGAGCCGGTCTGCCCCCGCTGGACCGCCCCCCGCGGGAGGCGATGCACCTCGCCCGCACCCTCCGGGACGTAACCACCGAACAGCTCGGCACGGACACGCTGATTCAGGGCTTTTTGCACGATATTCCCACCCTGTCGCCTGAGGCGGCAGCGGCCCTTCTCGGGAGAAGTTGATGTTTACCGGAATTGTCGAACAGACCGGGCGCGTCACCCACGCCGTGGACCATCAGGGGCATCTGCGGGTGACCGTCGCGCCAGACCGGATGTGGCCGGATGTGGCTCTGGGGGAGAGCATCGCCGTGAATGGTGTGTGCCTCACCGTCACCTCCCGGGACACGGCGGGATTCACCACAGAGCTTTCCCGCGAGACGCTGGCAAAAACTGCCCCCCGCTGGCGGCCGGGCGAGCTTGTGAATCTGGAGCGGGCCATGCGGGCAGACGCGCGGTTCGGCGGACACATCGTCTCGGGGCACGTGGACGGCGTGGGGGAAGTCCTGGCGATCGAGGCCCAACCCGGCGCGTTCACGGTCACGGTGAGCGCTCCCCTATCCCTGGCGCGGTATCTCGTGCCCAAGGGCAGTGTCACGGTGGACGGCGTGAGCCTCACCGTGGTCGATGTCGGGGGCCCGGCAGGAAGCCGCGCCGACCTTGCTGCCCATGAGTTCACCCTCTGGCTGGTGCCGCACACCCTGGAGGTGACTGCCCTACGAACCTGGCAGGTGGGGCAACAGGTCAACCTGGAAGCCGACCAGCTCGCCAAGTACGTTGAGCGGCTGCTCGCGACGACTGCCCTCACGGCAGGAGGCACGCCATGAGCCTGGCCCCCGTCGAGACCCTGCTCGCCGAGCTGCGAGCGGGCCGCCCTGTCCTGATGGTGGACGACGAGAGCCGCGAGAACGAGGGGGACGTGGTACTGCCCGCCGCCACCGTCACGCCCGAATGGATCAACTTCATGGCCCGTGAGGCGCGCGGTCTGATCTGCGTGGCCCTCACGGAGGAACGCGCGCGCGAACTCGACCTGCCGCCGATGGTCACGCACAACACCGACGCACACGGCACCGCCTTTACCGTCAGTGTGGACCACGTGAGCAACACCACCGGCATCAGCGCCTTTGACCGAGCGGCGACCGCCGCAGCTCTGATCGACCCGGCCGCCCGAGCAGAAGACTTCCGCCGCCCCGGGCACATCTTTCCGCTGGTCGCCCGTCCCGGCGGGGTGCTGCGCCGCACCGGTCACACCGAGGCGGCGGTTGACCTCGCACGCCTGGCCGGTTTCGCGCCCGCTGGAGTGATCTGCGAGGTGATGGGCGACGACGGCACGATGAGCCGCCTGCCCGACCTGGAGGTGTTTGCCGCGCGGCACGGCCTGCAGATCGGCAGCATCGCGGACCTGATCGCCTACCGCATGACCCACGATCCCTTTCTGCGAATGGTGGCCGAAGCCCGGCTGCCTACCCCGTACGGCGAGTTCCGCCTGGTGGGTTTTGAAGACACCCTCAGCGGCGCAGAACACGTCGCGCTGGTGATGGGCGAGATCACGGAAGAGCCCACCCTGGTGCGGGTGCACAGCGAGTGCCTCACCGGGGACGCCTTCCATTCGCTGCGCTGCGACTGCGGCGCGCAGCGGGACGCCGCCCTGGCCGCGATCGCCCACGAGGGCCGGGGCGTGCTGGTGTACCTGCGGCAGGAAGGCCGCGGCATCGGCCTGCTGAACAAGATCCGGGCCTACGCCCTCCAGGATGCCGGAGCGGACACGGTGGAGGCCAACCTGCGGCTGGGTTTCCCCGCCGACGCCCGCGATTTCGGGATCGGCGCGCAGATGCTCGCACTGCTGGGGGTCAGGCGGCTGCGCCTGCTCACGAATAACCCCCGCAAGCTGGCCAGCCTCAGCGGTTTCGGGCTGGAGGTGGTGGAGCGCGTTCCCCTCCAGGTCGGCCACAATCCGTACAACGACCACTACCTCCGAACGAAGCAGGCCCGGCTCGGCCACCTGCTGGACAAGGAACAGCATGCACAGGATTGAAGCTCACCTCATCGCCACAGGCCTCAAGATTGCCCTGGTGAATACCCGCTGGAACCATTTCATCGTCGACCGCCTCGTCGAGGGGGCCGAGAGCGCCTTTGTGCAGCACGGGGGAAACCGCGAGGACCTCACCCTTGTCACGGCTCCCGGCAGCTTTGAGGTGCCGCTGGTCGCCAAGAAGCTCGCGGAGAGTGGCCACTACGACGCCGTGGTTTGCCTTGGGGCAGTCATCAAGGGAGCGACCGACCACTACGACTTCGTGGCCGGCAGCGCGACCAGCGGCCTGGCCCGCATCGCACTCGACAGCGGCGTTCCCGTCACCTTCGGCATCCTGACCACCGATACCATCGAGCAGGCGATTGAGCGCGCTGGAACCAAGGCGGGCAACAAGGGGGCCGAAGCCCTCCTCGCCGCCGTGGAGACAGCGAACCTGCTGCGGCTGCTGTAAAGTGTTCAGCCTCAACCAATAACGCCGCCCCTGTGGACGGCGTTTTTTCCTCAGGGGCGTTCAGGCCTTGTTCTTGGGCACCCACTTCTTGCGCCCACCTTCGCTCGAGGTGGAGGGCTCCTCCGCGGGCGCCTGCGCTTCGGCCACCGGCGCGGGTTCCGGTGCCGCTTCGGCCTTCGCCTTGGGCTGCCACTTGCGCCGCTCGCCCGGGGCGGGAGCAGGCGTGGCGACGCTCACCGGAACGGCGTCTGCTGTGGGCGCCGCCACCTGTTCCTGCGGTGCCGCCGGAGCTGCGCTCGCCGCCTGCGCTTTTGGCTTCCAGGCTTTGCGCGTGGGCGCGGTCTCCACGGGAGGTGCCTCGCTGGCTGCTTCCGTCACCGGCGCAGGATTCACGTCATCCGCAGCAGCTTTCGGCTTCCACACCGGACGAGCGGGGGGAGCCTTTGCAGGCGTCTCGCTGACCGCTGACGGCTGATCGTTGACCGCTTCCTTCACCACGTCATCCCCGCTGCTCTTCGGCCTCCAGGCTTTGCGCGGCGAGGCGTCGGCCGAACTGGAAGTCGCCGGGCTGGGCGCGGCAGCCTGCGCTTCGGGCTGGGTCTCGGGAGTCGTGACGGGACTCCCAGGCTGGGCATTCTCCACATCGGCGTTGGTGGGACCAGCGGTGACGGCCAGACCGGCAGAGGGCGCGGCTCCGGTGCGTTCCATCGGCAGCTCGGCGTTGGGGACGACGGGCTGGGCACTCGCTTCCAGCGTGCTTTCGGGCGCAGCCGTCGGAACCGCCCATTCGCCCGCCGCACGCCCCACGCTTTCCAGCAGCAGCTCGGCCACGTCCTTGACCACGATGTCATCACGCTTCGCCTTTTCGGGCGTGGAATTCATCATAGACTTGCAAAAGGGGCAGCCCACGGCGAGCACCTTGCCTTCTTTTGCGGCATCGAGGCGGGCCTGAATCTCGCGGAAGCGGTTGTCGCTGACGCGCTCGCGGCCTTCTTCCTCCTCCTTCCAGAACTGCGCCCCCCCAGCCCCACAGCAAAACGAGTTCTCGCGGCGGCGCTCCAGTTCCAGCACCTCGCCCGCCATTCGCGTGATGAGCGCTCGAGGCGCGTCGTACACGCCGTTATGACGACCCAGGTAGCAGGGGTCGTGGTAGGTCACCGCGCCCTCGAGCTGCGCGAGGGGCAGTTTCCCAGCCGCGACAAGGTTTTCGAGGTACTCGGTGTGGTGAATCACCTGGTAGTGCCCGCCGATCTGGCGGTACTCGTGGCCGATCGTGTTCATGCAGTGCGGGCAGGTGGCGACGATCAGCTTTGGCCGCACGCTGTTGAGCGTCTCCACATTCTCCGCAGCGAGCTGCTGGTACAAAAACTCATTCCCGGCGCGGCGGGCGCTGTCGCCGGTACAGGCTTCCTTCTTGCCCAGCACGGCGTAGTTGACGCCCGCCTTATCCAGCAGCTGCACAAAGGCGCGGGCCACCTTCTGCGCACCGGGGTCATAGGAGGCCGCGCAGCCCACCCAGTACAGCACGTCGGGTTCGGGGTTCTCGTCGATGGTCGGCACACGCAGCCCCTCGGCCCACTCCAGGCGCTTGTCCCGGGAGATGCCCCAGGGGTTGGCCGCGCGCTCCATGCCCCGAAAAGCCGTCTGAAGCTGCGCCGGGAACTCTCCGGCCACCATCACCTGATGCCGGCGGATGTCGATGATGTCGAGCATCTGCTCGTCCTGCACCGGACAAACCTGCATACACGCGCCGCAGGTCGTGCAGGCCCACACCGACTCCTCGTTGATCGCGTACTCCAAGAGGGGCTGCGCCGTGCTTGCTCCCGTCTCGAAGGGGGCGGGCTTCAGGGTAAAGGGGCTGGGATGGGCACCGATCACGTTCAGCTCCATGCGCTTGTTGATCTCGAGCGCGGCGGGCGAGAGCGCCTTGCCGGTGGCATTCGCCGGGCACACATCCTGGCAGCGGTTACACTGAATGCAGGCGTAGGCGTCGAGCAGGCGGGGCCACTCCAGGTCCTCGAGCTTGTGGGCACCCAGCTGGGGTTCCTCGGCCTCCATCGCCTCTTCCAGCCCCTTCATGGGCGGAAGGACCCCCGAGCCGACGGGACGCTTCAGCGCGTAATTCACGGGGGCCATAAAGATATGGATGTGCTTGGTATACGGGAAGTAGGCCAGGAAGGCGAGCACGCTGCCCAGCGCCCCCCAGTACCCAAAGATGCGCCAGCCCTCCAGCGCCGCCTCGGAGGCACCGCCAAACAGCGTCGCCCCCACGAACGAAGAGAAGGGCTGAAAGGCGTCGAAGTGCCCAAACTCACGCGCCTCCTGCACCATCTTGGCCCCCTGGCCCAGCACGCGGCTGCCCACGTGGAAGGTAATAAAGGCCGAAACAATCAGGCTGTCACGCAGGATGTACCGGTTTCTGACCAGCGGGTGCAGCAGGGTTTTTTCGTTGAAGCGAAAGTCCCGTTTGCGCGGCGTCCACAGGCGGCGGATCAGCAGCCCCAGCACGCCGACAAGCACCAGCAGGCTCAGGACGTCGGCCAGCAGGTTATACACCGCCCCCAGCGGGTGGGTGGACAGGATATGAAAGGTGAAGTACCCCTCCAGGCCGTCAACGACGTTCACCAGGAGGTAATAGACAAAGCCGTAAAAGATGAAGGCGTGCAGCACGCTGATCCAGGGGCGGCGGCGAAAGGTGCGCTCCTGCGTCAGCGAAGTTTTGAGGGCGTACCACAGGCGCGATCCCGGCTCGTTCCAGCGCACTTCCGAGGCGGGAGCACCCCGGCGGATCCGCAGATACAGGCGGTAAAAGCCCCAGAGACCGAACACGGTCGCAACCAGAGCAAACAGGAAGAACAGGATTTTGTGTTCAAGCGGCAGCAAGGCAGTCTCCTTGGGCAGAGGGCAAAACAGCAAACCCAGAAATTTGAACTCGGCCAAAGTATAGCGGGATGCGGTTCACTCGGAGTTGACCCAGTGTACGCGGAGAGAAACGGGGAGAGGGCGCCGCGCTCAGCCTGAGCGTATGCCCCTTGCTCGGTTGTTGCCCGCAGAAGCCTTTCCTCCGGCGCTGAGGCTTCTTGGCACGCTACCCTCTGGGGGTGAGCCTCACCCCCGCCGAACTGCAACGCTACCTCGAAGCCCTGGTCACCGAAAATCTCAAGCTCTCCACCATGATCTGGGGGCCGCCCGGAGTGGGCAAAAGCAGCGTGGTGGCGCAGGTGGCCCGCAAGCACGGCCTCGACTTCGTGGACGTGCGCCTTTCGCAGCTCGCGCCCACGGACCTGCGCGGCCTCCCGGTGCCGGAACCCGACGGCCAGGGGGGCGGCGTGAGCCGGTGGTACCCACCGGAATTTCTTCCCCGCCGCGGCCAGGGCATTCTCTTTCTGGACGAGGTGAATATGGCCCCGCCCACCATGCAGGGCATGGCGCAGCAGCTTATCCTGGACCGGCGGGTGGGCAGCTACGTGCTCCCCGAGGGCTGGTTCGTGTGGGCGGCAGGAAACCGCAAGGAAGACCGTGCCAGCGTGTTCGACATGCCTGCGCCGCTCGCCAACCGCTTTCTGCACCTCACCGTGCGGCCCGACTTCGACGCCTGGCGAGCGTATGCGCTGGGCCGGGGCCTGCACGAACACATCATCGCCTTTTTGACCTTCCGCCCCGAGCTGCTGCACCGCCTTGATCCCACCGGGCCCGCCTGGCCCAGCCCCCGCGCGTGGGAAATGGCCTCGCAGCTCCACCGCGCTCGCCTGGAGGTCGCTCCGGCCGTGGGGGAGGCCGCCGGGGCCGAGTTCGGCGCCTTTGTGCGCCTGTACGAGCAGCTTCCCGACCTCCGAGCAGTGCTGCGCGGTCAGGGTGGAGGACTGCGCCTTCCCGCAGAACCAAGCGTGCGTTACGCCGCGGTGGTGGGCCTCGCCGCCCGTGCCGCCGATGCGGATGAAGCCTACGCCGCCTTTCAGTGGCTCGCCGAGGCCGCCGGACCGGAGTGGCTGCAACTGTACCTCGCCACCCTGGTGAGCAAATTCCAGGCGCTTGGCCAGTTGGGTGAACTCGCCGAGCTGCTCGCGCGTGACGAGCGCCTGGCGGAACTGCTTCAGGGAACGCTGGCGCTCGCCGAGGGATGAACGTGCCGCCGCTCCCCGTCACCCCCGACTTCCAGCGCCTGATCTCCGGCACGCGGCTGCGGCTGCGCGGCAGATCCGCCTTTTTCGCTACGCTGCTGCTGCACGCGGAGTTCGTGCCCTCGCGCGAGGTGGCGGGGGCAGGAACAGACGGCGAGCGGGTCTACGTCAACCCCGAGGTGGCGGCCAGCCTGCCCCCGGATGTGCTCGACGGCCTGCTGCTGCACGAAGTCCTGCACGCGGCCCTTTCGCACGTCGAGCGGCGCGGTCCGCGCGAGAAAAAGCGCTGGAACCGGGCCGCTGACCTCATCGTGAACGGTCTGGTGGCCGCGGCTGGCCTTCCTACGCCGCCGGGCAGCCCACGCGACGAGCACCTAGAAAAGCTCAGCGTGGAGGAGGTCTACACCGCACTGGAGGGAGAGGCGGGAGAGGAAGGCGACGAGGCCGCCCAGGATCTGCTGGACGGGCCGCCTGGCGACGCACCGCCAAAGGGAGGCCGCAACGGGCAGCAGGCCGCGCGGCAGTGGCAGCAGGCCCTTGCCCAGGCCCGCAGCGTCGAGGCGATGAGCGGCGGCGAGGGGAATGATCCCCTTGGTGCCCACCGCGAACTGGCCCGCCTCTCCCCTGCTCGGCTGGACTGGCGCGCACAACTGTGGCGCTTTCTGGCCCGCACCCCCGTGGACTTCGGGGGCTTTGACCGCCGCTTTGTGGGCCGCGGCCTCTACCTGGAGGCGCTCGATGACGAGAGCCTCACGGCTTTGGTCGCCGTAGACACTTCCGGCAGCGTGGATGACCAGGCCGTGCGCGCGCTCGTGGGCGAGGTCCAGGGTGTGCTGGGCGCTTACCCACACGTCAAAGCGGTGCTGTACTACGCGGACACGGCCGCCTATGGCCCCTTCGAACTTCGCCCCGGCGACACGATTCCCGCACCCATCGGCGGCGGCGGCACCGACTTCCGGCCCATCTTTCAGCTCGCCGAGCAACACGAGCCCGACGTGCTGATCTACCTGACCGACGGCTACGGTGACTTTCCGGAAGAGGCCCCCCGGATGCCGACGATGTGGGTGGTGCCTCCCGGCGGCCTGGAGGACGAGGGCTTTCCTTTTGGGGACGTGCTGCGGCTGGAGGAGTGACCTAGCCCATTCGTCCGGTCCGCAACTGCCGCGCCTCGCTCGCCCCGTTCGGCGCGTGTGTCTCGGCCCAGCGGGCGGCGGCCTCCGCGTCGTAGGGCGTGCGGCGAAAGCTGACATTCCACGCTCCCGCGTGACGCTCCAGCAGCACCCAGCGGGCGGCCGGGTCCCCGTGCATCTGGCGCGATACCGAACCGGCATTGACAAAGGTGACGCGGTCTTGCGAAACGAGGTTTTCCCGGTGGGTATGCCCCACGACCACCACCCGGGCGGGCCACTGGGCCACCCGCTCCAACAGTTCTTCCGGCAGGGCGGGGCGCGTCCGGTCTCCTTCCGCCGTCAGAAAGAGGGCGTCCCAGGCACTGGTCGGGCTGCCATGCGCGAGCAGCACCTCGCCCTCCGCCACGGTGGCGGTCAGGGGAAGCGCGGCCAGTTCCGGGGGCACGCCGCCGAGCTCGCGTTCCACAAAGGCGCGGTAGTCGCGGGTTGGCGCGTGCAGTTCGGCCGGGTCCGCCAGCAGAAATTCTTCTGTGTTGCCGCGCACCGTGGGCGGAGCCGCCTCCTGCTGCATGGCCCAGGCTCCGGCCGGGTCCGCTCCTCCCCAGACGCTATCACCCAGGTTGCAGATCAGGTCGGGCGCAGCACGCCGGATGTCCGCCAACACCGCTTCCAACGCGAAGCGGTTCCCGTGCACGTCACTCAGGAGAGCCACTCTCATGGGCACCATCTTGCCACCCGCCTTCTGCGATATTGACCCCATGACCTTCCCTAAGCTGGACACGCGCACCCTCACGCTGCTGGAGGCGGAGCAGGCGCTAGCGATAGCGAGCGAGGGACGGGCGACGGCCGAAACATTGGCGGGCCTCAGCACCCACCCCGACAGCCGGGTACGAGCACAAGTGGCGCGGCACCCCAACACGCCGGTGGAGGTGCTGGCGAGCCTGGCGGCCACCTTTCCCCGCGAGGTGCTGGACAACCCCGGCCTGCCGCTCATGCGCCTTGCCCGACCCCACCTGCTCAACGTCTTTCCCGCCGAGGGCGTGACCGCGCTGCTCGCCCTGCCGAACACTCCGGGCTGGGTGCTCGATGGAGCTGCACGACACGAGGATTTCAGTGTCCGGGCGGCCCTGGCAGCGCGCTCGGAGCTGGGGGCCCAGTCGGTCGAGACCCTCGCGGGGGACCCCAGTTGGCAGGTGCGCGAGGCGGTCGCGGGACGGCCCGACCTCCCCGAAGCCCTGCTGCGTCAACTCGCCGCCGACGAGGACTACGACGTGCGCAAGGCCGTCGCTGCCCGGCCCGACCTCCCCGGCGACGTGCTGCGAACGCTTGTGGGGGACGCACACGGCACCGTGCGAGCCAGTGTGGCCCGGCGGCTTGACCTGCCGCTGGACTGCCTGCTTAACCTCGCCACCGACGAGGACACCGATGTCCTCACGACCCTGGCGCGGCGAGTTGACCTCCCGCGCAGCGTTCGCGCGTGGCTGGCCGAACACGAGCACCCCAGCGTGCGCGCCGCAGCCCTGCAAGCCTGGAACGTGCCCGGCCCCTGGCTCAACCGCGCCGAACATGACGCCGAAGCCGAGGTTCGTGCGGCCCTTGCCCGCCGCCCCGATCTCCCCCCCGACCTGCTGATTCGTCTCGCTGCCGACGAGGCCGAGATGGTCCGCCGCGCTCTGCTCGAGCGCAATGACCTCCCCGAGGAGGCCACCGTGTTCCTCGCCCGCGCGCCCGAGCAGGACATCCGCCTGCATGTTGCCAGCGCCGAGGGCCTCACGCCCGCCGTGCTGAACGTGCTGCTCGAAGATCCTGACACCGCCATCCGCACCATCCTCGCCGTGCGGCCCGACCTCGGCTCGGAGCGACTCGCTCGGCTTGCCGGTGACCGGGAAGCGGAGGTGCGCCGCGCCGTCGCCTACGCCGAACACCCCGGCGAGCATGTGCTCACCACGCTGGCTGCCGACCCCAACGCCGGGGTACGCCGCGCCGCGGCCCGTCACCGCGACCTCCCCCCAGCTCTGCTGCCCGCCCTGGCCGCCGACCCCGACGAGGGCGTGCGGCTGGCCGTGGCCGGACGCGAAGACCTGCCCGCCGAACTGCGCGAGCTGTTGAGCCGGGACCCGGATGAGAGCGTGCGGGCGGAGGTGGGAGGCGGCTCCGCCTAAAGCGGGATGCCCGCGCGGACGAGCAGAACAGACGGCCGGAGCCCTCCTCGTGGTTGGGGTGCCGCTGGGAAGCGTTCGCCCTGCTTGCCCCCCAGCCGTACCGAAGCTTCTGCCCTGCCGCCTCAGCTCGCGCGCTCAGGCCTTCGCCAGATTGGCGAACTTCACCAGCAGCTTCTTGGTGCCCGCCGACGGGAAATGCACCGTCACCTCCTGCCGGTCCCCCACCCCCGCCACGGCGAGCACCTGACCTTCCCCGAACTTGGGATGCCGGACCTTCTCGCCGCCGCGGTAGGCCAGGCTCTCGGTCATGGGGCTGGTGTTTTTCACGGCGCTGGGGCGCGCGGGGGCCGTGGGGCGGTACTCCTTCCAGCTCCTCGCGCGCTGATCGATCACCTGGCCGTAGGCGTCCACCGTGTCGAAGCCGCCCCCGATCTCCTCCAGAAAGCGGCTGTCCTCGGTCGCGACCGTCTTGCCGTACTGCAGGCGGTTTTGCGCGGCGGTCAGAAAGAGGCGTTCCATCGCGCGGGTAATGCCCACATAGAACAGGCGCCGCTCCTCCTCGATGCCGCCCGGCTCGATCAGGGCATTCCTGCTGGGAAGGAGGCCCTCTTCGACCCCCACGATAAACACCACCGGGAATTCCAGCCCCTTGGCATTGTGCAGGGTCATCAGGGTGACGGCATCTTCGGGCACGTCCTTGTTTTCCCGTCCTGCGCGCAGATCGTCGACGCTGGAAAGAAGCGCCGCGTCATCGAGAAAATCGGCTATGGTCCCCTCGTGTTCTTGTGACCACTCCTCAGCGGCGTTCACCAGTTCGTCAAGGTTCTCCATCCGCACCTGACCCTCTTGCCCTTCTTGCCGCAGGAGGTCAAGGTACCCACTTGTCTCGATCACGTAGCGCAGGAACGGCGCCGGTTCATAGTTATCGGCGGCCTCGCTCATCGCGTGCATCAGTCCTGCAAACTCCACGGCCTTCTGCGCGCCCCGCTCCAGGATGTGGAGGTTTTGGGCTTGGGCACAGGCGGTCAGGATGGACGTGCCGTTCACCCGCGCCCACTCCATCAGCCGTTCCAGCGCCGCGTCCCCGATGCCGCGCTTGGGCCGTCCGATGATGCGCCGCAGCGCCACATCATCCTCCGGGTTGATGGCGAGGCGGGCGTAGGCCAGGATGTCCTTGATCTCGCGGCGGTCATAGAAACTCACGCCCCCCACGATTTTCGCTGGAATCTGCACCCGGCGCAGCGACTCCTCCAGGACGCGGGACTGGGCGTTGGTGCGGTACAACACCGCGATGTCCGAAAATGGCCGACCTTCGCCGTGCAAGCGGGTCACCCACTCGGCCACAAAATCGCCCTCGGCTCGGTGATCGCTCGCACGGTGAAAGAGGACCGGGTGTCCATCTTCCTTCACGGCACGCAGAGTCTTTTCCAAGCGTTCGGCATTGTTCTCGATCAGCTTGTTGGCAAGGGCGAGAACGCGGGCGCTGGAGCGGTAGTTGTGCTCCAGCATGTAGACCTTGGCATCGGGATAATCTTTTTGGAAATCGAGGATATTTTGAATATCGGCACCTCGAAAGCGGTAGATCGACTGGTCGGGGTCGCCCACCACAAGCAGATTTCTATCCCTTGAGGCCAGGAGCCGTGTCAATTCATACTGCGCCCTATTCGTATCCTGGTACTCGTCCACATGGATAAAACGGGCACGGTCTTGCACGCGCTCGAGGACAGCGGGAACTTCTTGAAAAAGCCGGACGGTTTCCGTAATCAGGTCGCCGAAATCAATCGCGTTCTGCCCCTTCTTGCGCGCCTCGTAGCGGCGGTAGGCTTCGGCGGCCGCCTCACGCGGCAGACCACTGATCCAGGGCTCAGGAGAGCGGGCGAGGTCAGCCGGTGTGTGCAGGTTGCTCTTGGCGCGGTCAAGAATGGCGCGCAGAACGCGGGGGTTGCTGTCCGGACCGATGCCGGGAATGCTCCCCATGATCTCCTTGAGGACGTCAAGCTGATCGTCGTCGTCGTAGATCACGAAGCCGCGCTTGAGGCCGATGTACTCGCCGTAGGCCCGCAGAATCCGGACGCCCGCGCTGTGAAAGGTGCTTATCCACAGGCGGTCTGCGCCCTTGACGAGGTGCTGGGCGCGTTCGCGCATCTCGGCTGCCGCCTTGTTGGTAAAGGTCACGGCCAAGATCTCGCTGGGGTCTACGCCGTAATGCCCGATCAGGTGCGCGATGCGGTAGATCAGCGTGCGCGTCTTGCCGCTGCCCGCCCCGGCAATCACCAGGGCGGGGCCGGTGTAGTGGTTGGCAGCCTGCGCCTGATTGGGGTTGAGCTGGGACAAGAGGGAAGATTCAGGCAGGTCCGGCGCGAGAGTCACCGGGGAATTCTAGCAGGGCCGGTTCTGTCTGCGACGTAACAACAAAGGGGAGCTGTTCCCCTCGCGGTGCCGCCTTTTGCCGTGCCTAACCCTGTTACCCTCCCCTGCATGGAGCGCACGACGAGCATCGCCCTGGGCAGCGTGGGGGTGGCCGCCGTCGTGCTGGCCCTGAAGTTTCTCGCCTACCTGTTGACCGGCAGCGTCGCCCTGTACTCGGACGCCCTAGAAAGCATCATCAACGTGGCGGCGGCCCTTGCCGCGCTGATCGCCCTGCGGGTGGCTGCCCGGCCCGCCGACGCCAACCATCCCTATGGCCACAGCAAGGCTGAATACTTCAGCGCCGTCGCCGAGGGTGTCCTCATTGTGCTGGCGGCCTTGAGTATCGCGCGGGAGGCCGTTCCCGCCCTGCAACACCCTCGCCCGGTGGACGCGGCCCCCGCCGGCCTGCTTGTCAATCTCGGTGCCAGCGTGCTCAACGCGCTGTGGGCCGGCGTGCTGCTGCGGGCGGGACGGGCCGCCCGGTCACCGGCCCTGCTCGCCGACGGCCGCCATGTTCTGGCGGACGTGGTGACCAGTGTGGGCGTGCTGATGGGCGTCCTGCTCGCGCACCTCAGCGGCCTGCACTGGCTGGATCCGGCGCTGGCCCTCCTGGTGGCCCTGAATATCCTTTGGAGCGGGTGGGCCCTGATGCGCGAGAGTGTGGGGGGGCTGATGGACGCCGGAGTCGATCCGGCCACCGAAGCCCGCCTGCGGCAAGCGATGAGCGAACATGCCGAAGGAGCGCTCGAGATGCACGACCTGCGCACCCGGCACGCGGGCCGCATGACCTTTATTGAGTTTCACCTGGTCGTGCCGGGCCAGATGACGGTACAGGAGGCACACGCCATCTGTGACCGCCTAGAGGACGCTATCCGCGCCGAGATCGCGGGTGCGGCCGTGACCATTCACGTGGAACCGCAGGACAAAGCCAAGCACCATGGCGTGCTCGTGCTCTAGGCCCTGCGCCGAGAGCCCAAAGGGCGGCCAGGAGTCATCCCGGCCGCCCCCTCACCCGGTTGGCCTCAGTGGGTGCCCTGGCTGGGCCGCTCGCTGTCACCCCTGCCCTCTTCGGGGGTGTAGGTCAGGCACTGGGCCATCTGGCCACTCATAGCCACTTCAATCTGCCCGGCGTGGCACTCATGACTCTCGTTGTAACGGCAACTGGTGGCGTCACAACGGCCCACAATGCTCGTCTCGTTGCTGCGATGGTCATTCATGGGGTGACCTCCTGCGCGTAGGGTGCCCCAGCCCTCCCCCGACAACCGTAAGCCGTCCCGCAAAATGAAGCTTAGACTACAAATCTGACTTTCCCGCTCTGTTTTGGGGCTCAGTTCATCAGAGAACCGCGAATGCCCTGAGCGCAGGCGATGCGGTGAGCGACCGCCTGGGCATCGAGGAGGCCGTGTTCACGCAGGCCCGCTGCGACGACCTCCACTTCTGCCCAGTGTCGGCGCAGGGCAGCTCGGGCCCGCGCTTCCAGCACCGTCAGGTAGGCTTCTTGCACCTCCGCCTCTTCAGGCTGGATCAGGGCTGCGCCGAGGAGGGCGCGAGCAGCGCGTTCGCCTGCGCCTTCTGGCTGGGGCAGCCCCAGCAACCGCGCCGCCGCCGACTCCGCAAGAGACACCAGCACCACGTCTTCGAGCAGGCCGCGGTTGAGCGCCAGCGCCTGCGGGTGTGGCTGTGCAGCAAACGTCACGCCCCCTTCCAAAGCCACCTGCTTCAGGCGCAGGGGCGCACGCGGGTGCAGGTGGGCCAGCACCGCCTCGGCTGCCAGCAGCAGCGAGCGGGTGCGAAGATCAGCCGAAAGCTGGGTCTGAGGCAGGGAAGCAGGCAACGTTCTGGTCATAATCCCGAGTCCTGCACTAGGATATAGAGCAAATCTTGAGAAAACAGCACCCCGGCCCCGCCTGTCCAGGCAAGCGGGCCACCCGTGCCGGAGCTACACCTTCAGCTCGTCCTTCACTGCCCGAAAGCGGTCTTCCAAAAAGCGCTGATGGGTGAGCAGTTCCTGACCGCTCGTCCGCAACGCCACCTCGAGGAGATCCTGTACGGCATTGAGCAGGAGGTCGAGCTGTTCGCGCAGCAGGTCACGCCCCGTCTTGCCGTCTCGCAGAGGGGCAGTGTTGGCCAGCGTGGGCGGCAGCTTGAGGTAGGCCTGAACTGCCGTCGGGGTGTACTCGTCGCGTATGGCACGGGCCAGATAGGCCGCCTCACTGCCCGACTGTCCTAGGTGATTCAGCGTGGCCAGCGCCTCGCGGGTTCGCAGGTCGAGGGCGGCGAGCTGCGCGCGGGCCTCTCCCGGCAGGCGTTCGTCACGCAGAAAGGAGGACAGGAGGTCCGGCGCAGCGGACGAAGGCGGCGGCTTTCGGGCCCCGGCCTTCTTACGCGCCGCTCCAGCTGCCACCCTCTCTGCACGGGTGTTCCAGCCCGGCAAACTGCCCCCCTGCTCGAGCGGCGCCGGGGACCTCTGCAGGGCACCAGACACTCTGCGGCTCCCGCTGAGGACGGCGGTGAGCAGCCAGATCACGCCCATCACAGAGAGCGGAAAAAGCAGCCACCCGGCCCCCAGCGCCATGAACAACACGCCCGCCGTCCATCCGGCCAGCAGCGCCGGACCGTGTGTGCGCCAGCGGTGAAAGGACCGGGCACCGAAAAAGCCCAGGAGCATCCCCGCCGCCGGGTGAACGGCCCACTCTGCACCCAGCAGGCGCGCGAGCACCAGCCCAGCCGCCGCCCATACCACAGCCGGCCACTCCCGGCTCCGCCCCCCGAAGAGCACGGAGGCCCAGAACACCAACGCGAGGGCGGCGAGCGGGTGCACCATCCATTCGAACATGCTCCACCCTACGCCCTCTTCTCACCGGAAGTTTCTCAAGCAGAAGGAGCCGGGCCCGACGCCCCATGCCTTATTTGCGGAAGCTGGGGTTGAGAATCTTTTTGCGCAGGCGAATGCTCTGTGGGGTGAGTTCCACCAACTCGTCTTCGGCGATGTATTCCAGAGCGTCTTCCAGGGTGAGACGCCGGGGCGGCGTCAGGGTGAGCGCCTCGTCCGAGCCCGCCGCGCGGATGTTGGTGAGCTTCTTGTTCTTGCAGACATTCACGTTCATGTCCTGCTCGCGGGCGTTTTCGCCCACGATCATGCCCACGTAGACCTCTTGGCCGGGCTCGATGAAGAAGGTGCCGCGATCTTGCAGCTTAAAGATGGAGTAGGCGAAAGCCACCCCGTCTTCCATGCTGACGAGAGAACCGTTCTGGCGGGTCTTGAATTCACCGGCCCAAGGCGCGTACCCGTCAAAGATGTGGCTCATGATGCCCTCGCCCTGGGTCATGGACAGAAACTGGGTCCGGAAGCCAAAAAGCGCGCGGGAAGGAATCTTGAATTCCACGCGCACGCGGCTTCCCTGGGGCTCCATGTTCACCATCTGGCCCTTGCGTGCGCCCAGCACGCCGATCACACCGGAGGCAAAAGCTTCCGGCACGTCAATCACGAGGTGCTCGACCGGCTCATGCTTCACGCCGTCAATCTCGCGGGTAATGACCTGCGGCGCGCCCACCTGCACCTCGTAGCCTTCCCGGCGCATCGTTTCGAGCAGGATGGAAAGGTGCAGCTCACCGCGGCCCGAGACCTTGAACTCGTCGGGCCGGATTTCTTCGACCCGCAGGGACACGTTGGTCATCACCTCGCGCCGCAGGCGATCGCCGAGGTGACGGGAGGTGACGTACTTGCCCTCGCGGCCCGCAAAGGGCGACGTGTTCGGCTGAAAGATCATGCTGACCGTCGGCTCGTCCACCGTGATCACGGGCAAAGCCTCGGGATCGGCCAGGTCAGCGACCGTCTCCCCGATCTGCGCGTCCTCAATCCCAGCGAGGGCCACGATATCCCCGGCACCCACCTCGTCCACCTCGATGCGGCGCAGACCCAGGTGGGTAAAGGGCTGAATCACGCGGGTCTTGGTCATCGTGCCGTCCTTGTGGATCAGCTGCACGAATTCGCCCTTCTTTACCCGGCCGCGCTGCACTCGCCCCAGCACGATGCGGCCCAGGTACTCGGAGTAGTCGAGGTTGGTGACGAGCATCTGAAAGGGCGCGTCCAGGTCGACCTTGGGCGCAGGAATATGCTCGAGCACCATGTCAAACAGCTCGTGCATATCGGGCTGGGGGTTGTCCAGGTCCTTAAAGGCCCTGCCTTCGCGGGCGACGGCGTACAGGATAGGAAAGTCGAGCTGATCCTCATTGGCCCCCAGCTCGGCCATCAGGTCGAACGTGAGGTTGACGACCTCTTCCGGACGGGCGTCCTGGCGGTCAATCTTGTTCACCACAACGATGGGCTTAAGGCCGAGTTCGATGGCCTTGCGCAGCACGAAACGGGTCTGGGGCATCGGGCCTTCGGCTGCGTCCACCAGCACGAGGCAGCCGTCCACCATCCCGAGCACGCGCTCGACCTCACCACCGAAGTCGGCGTGGCCAGGCGTGTCCACGATGTTGATCTTGACGCCCCTGTATTCGACCGCCGTGTTCTTGGCGAGGATGGTGATCCCGCGCTCGCGTTCGAGGTCGTTAGAGTCCATCGCACGTTCAGCGATCTCCTCGCCGTGCTTGAGTTCGAGTGTCTGCTTGAGCATGCCGTCAACCAGCGTGGTCTTGCCGTGGTCGACGTGGGCGATAATGGCGATGTTGCGGTATTCCATGATTTGGCTCCCTTGCTCGGAGCGGCTGGCTCTCAGCGCTTAGCTTTCAGCCATCAGCTCGGTTGTTGGCACGAAAAAGCCCGCCGCACGGCAACGCTTGGACCTCGTTGCGGGCGTGGGCGGGATACCCAAAGGGAGAGTTTAACAGATTTGTGCGGCGCCGTCAGCGGCCAGCTGCAGCTCCCGCCGAGGAGGCGCGGCGGCTGGAGTGGTCTCCTTCGGCAAACTCCTCGATGATCTTGCGGTTAAAGGCAGGAAGATCGTCCGGATTGCGGCTGGTCACGACGCCCTTGTCGGTCACACACGGCTCGTCCACCCACTCGGCCCCGGAGAGGGTCAGCTCGCGCCGCAGGCTGGGCCAGCTCGTCATGCGCAGGCCCTGGCTGATGCCCGTCTCCGAAAGACTCCAGGGGCCGTGACAAATCGCGGCGATGGGCTTACCCGCGTCGTACATCGCACGCACAAAGCGCATCGCCGCCTCGTCCAGCCGCAGCTTGTCGGGGTTGACGGTGCCGCCGGGCAGCAGCAGGCCGTCATAGTCTTCGGGCTGTGCCTGCGCGACCACCCGGTCGACTCGGTAGGTGCCGGCAGGCTTCACGTCCCCGTTCATCGCCTGAATCTCGCCCGGCTTGAGGCTGAGGAGCTCGGTGGTCGCCCCCGCCTCCTCAACCGCCTGACGGGGGCTGGTCAGTTCGATTTCCTCTACACCATCGGCCGCCAGGATGGCGATCTTTTTGCCCTGCAAGCGCTGCGTCGTCATGTCCCTAGGTTGACCGCCCCAGATGGCAAGACGCCGAGAATGGGCTTCAGCCAGGCTTGAACAAACCTCGCCCCAGGCACCACCACTTCTGCTACCCTATCTCCACCTAACGAGCGTTTGTTTCTGCCCCTGGAGGTCCGGCATGAAAAGCAAAAACGAGTGGCTAGCGAGCGTCTATCAGCCTGCCATCCAGAAGTTTCCCGAGCGCAAGTACAACTTCAAGAACCTGTCGGACATGGAGCCCGACCCGATCTACACGGCGGATGACCTGAAAGACTGGGACGCAGAGCGTGACCTGGGCTATCCCGGCGAGTTTCCGTACACGCGCGGGGTGCAGCCCTCGGTGTACCGCGGCAAGCTCTGGACCATGCGCATGTTTGCGGGCTTCGGCAGCGCCGAGCAGACGAACGAACGCTTTCACGCTCTCCTCAAAGCCGGGCAGACCGGTCTTTCGACCGCCTTTGACCTCCCGACCCTGATGGGCTACGACTCCGACCACCCCTTCTCCAAAGGCGAGGTGGGCAAGTGCGGCGTCGCGGTCAGCAGCCTGGCGGATATGGAGATTCTCTTCCGGGGCATCGATCCCGAACAGGTGACGACCTCCATGACCATCAACAGCCCTGCCAACGCGATCTGGGCGATGTACATCGCCAATGCCCAGAAGCAGGGCAAGGACCTGACCAAGATCGGCGGCACCATTCAAAACGACATCCTCAAGGAATTCATCGCGCAAAAGGAGTTCATCTTTCCGCCCGCTCCCAGCGTGAAGCTGGTGATCGACACCTTCGAGTGGGGGCCGCGCGTGGTGCCCAAGTGGAACTTCATCTCCGTGAGTGGCTACCACATCCGTGAGGCGGGCGCAACGGGCGTGCAGGAACTCGCCTTTACGCTCGCGGACGGCTTTCACTACGTCGAAAAGGCGCTGGAACGTGGCCTGGACATCGACGAATTCGCGCCGCGCATCTCCTTTTTCTGGGACATCCACAACGACTTTTTTGAGGAGATCGCCAAGCTGCGGGCCGCCCGCCGGATCTGGGCGCGGCAGATGCGGGACCGCTACGGGGCCAAAAATCCGAGGTCGTGGATGCTGCGCACGCATTCACAGACCGCCGGGGTGTCTCTGCCCGCGCAGCAGCCGCTCAACAACATCGCCCGCGTGGCGATTCAGGCCCTTGCCGCCGTGCTGGGCGGCACCCAGAGCCTACACACCGACGCCTTTGACGAGGCGCTGGCCCTTCCTACCGAGGAGGCCGCCACCATCGCCCTGCGCACCCAGCAGATCATCGCCTACGAGACCGGCGTGGCCGGAGTAATCGATCCCCTCGCGGGCAGCTACTACGTCGAGAAGCTCACGAACGACATCGAGGCCGCCGCCATGGGCTACATCGAGCAGATTCGCGCGATGGGTGGCGTGGAGGCGGGCATCGAGAACGGCTTTTTCCAGCTCGAGATGGCCGAGGCCGCCTACCGCTATCAGCAGGAGGTCGAGCGGAAAGAACGCATCATCGTCGGGGTGAATGAGTTCGTGCAGGACACGGTAGAGGTGCCCATCCAGCTCATCGACCCGGAAGTCGAGCGCGTCCAGGCAGCTCGTTTGGCCCAGGTGCGCCGTGAGCGTGATCCCCAGCGGGTCGAGGCGGCCCTGAATGCCCTGCGCGACGCCGCCGTGACGGGTGCCAACACCATGCCTGCCTTCCTGGAGTGTGCTCATGCCTACGCCACCCTGGGCGAACAGATGGACACCCTGAAGAAGGTGTACGGGGAGTACGTGGAGCCGGTGCTGGTGTAGTCGCCCGCAAAGACAAGAAGGGGGGCATTCCAACCGGAATAGCCCCTCTTCCTTCGTTTCGCCGGTATCTGTCTGCTGGCCGCGCTCAGAACGTATAGCTCTTGGGCACCACCACCACCCCGTTTTCCGTGACGGTAAAGCCGCGCCCGCGGTCCTCGTCGTGGTTGAGGCCGATTCGGGTTCCGGGGGGAATGGTCACGTCCTTGTCCACGATCACGCGGCGTAGGTGGGAGTGGCGACCCACCTCGACGTTATCGAACAGCACGCAGCTTTCGACCAGGGAATAGGAGTGGGTACGGACGTTGCGGCTGAGGATGGAGTCACGTACCGTTCCGCCGCTGACGATCACGCCCCCGGCCAGGATGGAGTTAAAGGCTTGACCCTTGCGGCCTTCGGCCTCGTGAACAAATTTGGCGGGCGGGCTGAATTCGCTGCTTGTCCGCAGCGGCCACTCGGGGTTATAGATGTCAAACTCCGGATTGACACTCACCAGGTCCAGGCTGGCCTCAAAGTAGGCGTCCAGTGTGCCCACGTCGCGCCAGTAGAGGTTAGGCCCGCTCTGACCGGGAATGGGGTTGCGGTGAAAATCATAGGCCTGGACGTGGTAGCCGTCGGCCAAGGCGCGTGGCAGCACGTTATGGCCGAAGTCAAAGCCCTGCTCGTCACCGCTGATGCTGGTATGCAGGAGCTCTTCGAGCGCCCGGCGCGAGAAGATGTAGTTGCCCATGCTGGTGAGGCTGGTGTTCGGGTCATTCGGCAGGCCCGGTGGGTCCTGGGGCTTTTCCAGAAATTCCGTCACGCGCCAGCGGTCGTCCACCTGCATGACGCCAAACTGGTGCGCCCGGCTCCGGGCCATCGGATAGGCCGCGATGGTGACGTCAGCGCGGGCATCCATATGGGCCTGAAGCATGTGCTCAACATTCATCTTGTAGATGTGGTCACCGCTGAAGATCGCCACATAATCGGCGTTAAAGTTGTCGATCAGATGCATATTCTGATAGACGGCATCGGCGGTCCCGCGGTACCACACGGCGCCGAGTTCCTCATAGCGGTACATCTGGGCAGGCACCAGGGTGATGAAGTAATCCTGCAAAAAAGTCCCAAAGCGCCAGCCGCGCTGAATATGCTCGGTCAGGCTCTGCGCCTTGTACTGGGTCAGGACATAGATCGAAAACACGCCGGAGTTGATGAAGTTGTTGATCGCGAAGTCGATGATGCGGTACTTGCTGCCAAAGGGCACGGCGGGCTTGGAGCGCTTGAGGGTCAGGGGCGCAAGACGGGAACCCTGACCGCCCGCCAAAATCATGCCGAGAACGCGTGGCTTCATGTGCTTCCCCCCTAAACGCCGCCAGGAGGCGGGATGACCGGACCTGCCGGGGTCCTATGGGCTGAATATCCCCCTGGAGGCGCAGAAACGGTGCTGCTCGGCGTTCAGTGTAGCGGGTTGACGGCCACAGCAGGAGCGGCCTGCGGAAAAGCAGGCAAAACGTAAAGAATGCATGGGGATGTTCGCTCAGGTGCTGCTCGCCTCCTGCAAAAAGGCCGTCAACGCCGCCGCGGTCTCTGCGGGTGAAGCAGGAACGCTGCCCAGTTGGGTCCGGATCCAGGTCAGTTGCCGTTTGGCATACTGCCGCGTGGCGAGCGTGATCCGCTGGGCCGCCTCCTGCGGGTCAAGCAGCCCCGCATGAAGGGCGAGCGCCTCATGGTAGCCCAGAGCCTGCCAAACGGTGGGGCGCGGTTCCCGATCAGGGGGCACCTGCCGGGCGAGCCAGGCAGCCTCCGCAGGCCAACCCTGGGCCAGCATCGCCCGGGTGCGGGCGGCAACGCGCGCCTCCAGCTCTGGCCAGGGGCGCGTGAAGGCAAACAGGCGGTAGCGGAAGGCGGGCGGGCTGTACCCGAACTCCCCCGGAAAGCGGCCCGTTCGCCGGTACACCTCCAGCGCCCGGACCACCCGGCGCGGGTTACGCTCCAGCCGAGCCGCCTCCGTGGGATTGACCGCCGCCACCTCCGCAAGCAGAGCGTCCAGGCCGCGCGCCTTGAGTTCAGCTTCCACCTCGGCCCGCACCAGCGGATCAGCGGGAGGCGTGAGCGGCAACCCGCGCACCAGGGCCGAGAGGTAAAAGCCGGTGCCGCCCACCACCAACGGCAGCCGGCCACGAGCGAGCACAGCGGCAATTGCCCGTTCTGCCTCGCGGGTGTAGCGGGCCACATCGTAGTCCTCTGTCACCTCAGCCACGTCGAGGAGGTGATGCGGGACTTCGGCGCGCTCGGCAGGGGTAGGCTTGGCCGTGCCGATATCCAGACCGCGGTAGACGGTAAAGGCGTCCGCCGCGATCACCTCCACGCCGAACTGCCGCCCCACCGCGAGCGCAAGGGCACTTTTCCCCGCCGCGGTCGGGGCCGTCAGGAGAGGAACGGCAGGCACGGGCGCGATTCTAGAGGTTTTCCGGGCCAGGATGAGAAACCGTTGGTTGTTCTGTGTTCCGAACTGAACCACCGCGCTGGAGACGAATGGTAGCGTACAGGCATGAACGAACCCGTTCTCGCCCGTCTCCAGCACCTGATGAACCTCCGCGAGGAGGTCGAGACGCTTGGCCTGGGCGGACCATGGACGCCGCCTGCCGACTGGGTGGATGAGGGTACCCACCTGCGGCTCCTTCTCGACGTGCCGGGTGTCGATCCGGAAACGCTCGAACTGCACACGGAGGGGCACAGCGTGACGGTCGCGGGCCGCCGCGAATCCCCCGAGCGCACCCTCAGCGCGGAGCGGCCCAGTGGCATCTTTACCCGCACGCTCACCTTTCCCGAACCCGTTCTCCCGCAAAGCGGCCAGGCGAACCTAAGCGCCGGCGTGCTGAGCGTCCGCTTCGAGAAACGTCATCCCACCATCGATGTCAACGCCAGCGAGCCCAATCAGGCATGACACCCTGGGTTGACCTGTCGCGCGCCGCCCACTACCATAAGCAGGTTGCTGACAGCAGCCGCAACGGGCGGTTAGCTCAGCGGTAGAGCGTTCGCCTTACAAGCGAAGGGTCGGGGGTTCAAATCCCTCACCGCCCACCATCAGGTTGCAAAACCCCACCCCTACGGGTGGGCTTTGTTTTTGTGATCATAAATCTGTCTTGACGTCTTGCTCACCCTGTCGGGGAAGGAGGCCCAACCGATTGCCGCTGGACAAGGATGGTGGGCACGACGAGGGTCCGCGCCGCTCGCTGGCCCGCGATTCCGGCAAGGAGAACCTGGATTGCTTCCCGAGCCAACCGGCTGTAGTTGTGGCTCACGCTGGTGAGCGGCGGAGACACGATCTGGGCGGGGAACACGTCGTCGAAGCCCACCACCGAGAACGTTTCAGGCACCGCCATTCCAGCGGCGCGGGCCGCCTGCAGGACGCCCGCCGCCACCAGATCGTTGATGCACACCAGAGCCGTGGGCCGCTCTGGAGCCCGCAGGAGGTGGCCTAAGGCGTTCACGCCCGCCTGAATCGTCAGCCCCGTGAAGTGCACCCAGGTGTCGGGTGCCGCCGGACAGAACTCGCGGTACACCCGCAGTTTGGCAAGGCTGCTGGTGACATCCTCCTGCCCCCCCAAAAACGCGATCCGCGTATGCCCGCGCTCCCGCAGGTGCCGCAACACCTGGCGCATGCCGCCTTCCTCATCGGAACTCACACTGGACAGAAGGTCCACGTTCGGCAGATCGCCGTTGACTGCGACGACGGGAACGCGCTCGGCCACCTCCTGCACGATCCGCAGGCTCTCCGGCTCAGGGCGCGGATGGTTGGTGAGGCCTCCCAGGAAAAGCAGGCCGTCAACCTGCCGCTCAAGCAGGCTGTGCAGGTAGGTACGTTCCAGTTCCGGGTTGCTGGTGGTGTTGCCCAGCACCACGGAATAGCCATGCTCGAAGGCGTGCACTTCGAGTTGCAAGAAAAGCTGCGCGAAGTACGGGTTGGTGATGTCCGGCAGGATGCAGCCGATGGTGTTGGAGCGGCGGTGATAGAGGGTCTGTGCGACGCGGTTGGGGCGAAACCGCAGCTCGTGTATGGCGTGCTCGACCCGCGAACCTTTTTGCTGGGCTGTGGAGCTCCGCTCGCGAGCAGCATTGGTCTGGTGGATGCCATGCGTACCGGCCCGGATGTCGCGCCCTTCTGGGACGAGGAGTCACGCCGGATCTGGTTGGGTGACGGCACCGGTCCCAGCGCACGAAATGCGCTGCACACCGCGCTGAGCCGCTGGTACCAGCACACCTGGTATCAGCCCGACCCCGACGTGATGATCGCTCGGCGCGAACTTAGCCTGCTGAACAACGATGAACGCGGCGCCCTGCTGGGTCTGCTTGACGTGATCGGCGGGCTGCGGGCAAGCAGCGATCCCCTCCAGCTGCTGGACGCCCCGGCGCTGGAGCTGCTGCGCCGCAGCCTGGAGCTGAGCCGTCCAGACCGTCCCCGGACCCTCACACGCAGCTTCGGCCCGGCCGTCACCCATTTCACCCGTGGCACATTCAACCTGCTCGACGTGCCTACAGGCGGCCTAGCACCGCACAGCTACAGCAGTGCGCCCCTCCCCGCCGGTGGGCGAGAAGCGCTGAGGTGCCGTTCCGGGCCGGAAGGAGTGGCCTCAGCACTGGAAGAGACAGATCCTTTCGCCTGATCGCCCCGTTTGCCCTTCCATAGCTATGAAAATGCGGTTTCCTTCGCCTCATGTTAGAAGGCTGGGGAACGAATCAGCCTCCGGCCAACCTCAAGGCCGCTCGTCCCCCGGCGCCTCCGACTCATCCGCACCGCTGGTCCCCCGCCCCGCGAAGGTGCTGCGGGTGTCCTGCGGAGTGACGCTCGTTCCCGAAGTGGCGTCCGTCCCGGTGCTGTAGGGGCTGGCGGCGTGGGGCAGGTCCGGGTTGTCCTGAGGGGAACGGGTGCCGCCCCGCATGTGCTGCATATTCGCCCCAAAGGGGCCGTCTCCCTCATCCCGGTGCTGCTCTACGGCGTCACGGTCCGGGGGTTCAGGCCGTTTGAGGGCTTCTCCGGGGTCAGTGTCGTGCTCCGGTTCTCGCCGTTCTTGATCCTGGTCCACCTGCTCCTCCCCGTACTCCCTGTCTTTGGTCACACCGCCCCGCTATCACGCTGAAACCAGTCGATCGTACTGCGGTTTTGCTGCCTAGCTTCGGCACACTAAAGGAACGATGTATGTCTGTGGCAGGACGGCCAGCTCCTGGCTGGTTAGAGTTGGGGGGTCCAAAAAGTACACCTCCAGGAGGCAGTTTTGACACCGACAGACATCGAAGTGCGCGTGAACGGCGTCACACAACGCGCGCGGCTGGGCGAACCGCTCATCGAGGTTCTGGGCCGCTCCGGGCTGGAGTTGCCGCAGGTGTGCTATCACCCGCAGCTCGGCCCCATCCAGACCTGTGACACCTGCCTCGTGGAGGTGGATGGCCACCTCGTGCGGGCCTGCGGGACACCAGCCGCAGCGGGCATGAGTGTGCTGACCGAGACCAGCGGAGCGCGGGAGGGGCGAGCGGCTGCGTTTGACCGCCTGCTGGGAAATCACCTGCTGTACTGCACCGTCTGCGACAACAACAACGGGAACTGCGTGGTCCACAACACCACCGCCCTGCTGAAGGTGGATCACCAGGTCACGCCCTATCACCCCAAGCCGTACCCCAAGGACGAATCCAACCCCTTCTACCGCTACGACCCGGACCAGTGCATTCTCTGCGGACGCTGCGTGGAAGCCTGCCAGAACCTTCAGGTAAACGAGACCCTGACGATCAACTGGGAAGACCCGCACCCCCGCGTGCTGTGGGACGGCGGGCGACCTGCGGGCGAAAGCAGCTGCGTGAGCTGCGGTCACTGCGTCTCGGTCTGCCCCTGCAACGCATTGATGGAAAAATCCATGCTGGGCGAGGCGGGCCTGATGACCAACCTGCCCCTGCCGGTATTTCAGTCCGCGGTAGACCTGGTCAAGGCCGCCGAACCCAGCATCGGGTACGGGCCGATTCTCCAGCTCTCGGACACCGAGGCGGCGATGCGCGAAGGAAGCATCAAGCGCACCAAGACGGTCTGCACCTACTGCGGCGTGGGCTGCTCCTTTGAGGTGTGGACCAAAGAACGCCACATCCTGAAGATCGAGCCGACACACGGCCCGGCAAACGGCGTCTCGACCTGCGTCAAGGGCAAGTTTGCCTGGGACCACATCAACAGTGACAAGCGCCTCACCACGCCGCTGATCCGCGAAGGCGAGCGCTTCCGCGAGGCCAGTTGGGAGGAGGCCATCTCGTTGATCGCCCGCCGGTTCACCGAGGCGCGGGCGAAGTACGGTCCGGACGCCCTGGCCTTTATCGCCTCCTCGAAGTGCACGAACGAGGAAGCGTGGCTGATGCAAAAACTCGCGCGGGCCGTGATCGGCACAAACAATATGGATAACTGCTCGCGTTACTGCCAGTCCCCGGCCACCATGGGTCTGTGGCGCACCGTTGGGTACGGCGGCGACAGCGGCAGCATCACCGATCTGGAACAGGCAGGCCTGGTGATCGGCATCGGCACGAACACCGCCGAATCACACCCGGTGCTCGCCACCCGCGTCAAGCGCGCCCACAAGCTGCGCGGACAGCGGCTGATCGTGGCGGACCTGCGCGAGCACGAGATGGCGCAGCGCGCTGACCTCTTCATCCGCCCCAACCCCGGCACGGACATGGTGTGGATCGCGGCGGTCACGAAGTACATCCTTGACGAGGGCCTCGAGGACCGGGACTTTTTGCAGAAGTGGGTGAACGGCCTGGACGAGTTCCGTGCGAGTCTGGCGCCGTATACGCTGGCCTACGCCGAGGAGGTCACGGGCATCCGCCAAGACACCCTCAAGCAGATCGCTCATGAGATTGTGCAGGCGGACGGTACCTGCATCATGTGGGCGATGGGGGTCACGCAGCAGTGCAGCGGCTCGGAAACCTCCACTGCAATCAGCAACCTGCTGCTGGTGACCGGGA
Organism: Deinococcus sp. YIM 77859; assembly: GCF_000745175.1. NCBI lineage: Bacteria > Thermotogati > Deinococcota > Deinococci > Deinococcales > Deinococcaceae > Deinococcus > Deinococcus sp. YIM 77859. The sequence goes on along the minus strand of NZ_JQNI01000002.1, from coordinate 483,764 downwards.
ACTACATGCGGCCCGGCGCCGGCTCGTACCCGCTGCGCGGCCATAACAATGTACAGGGGGCTTCGGACATGGGGGCCATGCCCAACTTCGTGGGGGGCTACCAAAGCGTCGAAGATCCCGCCGTGCGCGCCAAGTTCGCCGCGAAGTGGGGCGTAGAGCTGCCGACCAACAAAGGCCTGGATAACCACGAGATGGTCCACGCGATCCACGAGGGCACCCTGAAGGTGATGTACCTCAAGGGCGAAGAGATGGGCATCGTGGACTCCAACGCCAACTACGTGGACGCCGCGTTCGAGAAGCTGGAATTCTTTGTCGTGCAGGACATGTTTTTCTCGCACACAGCCTCCTTTGCGGACGTGGTGTTGCCCGCCAGCCCCTCGCTGGAAAAGGACGGCACCTTTACCAATACCGAGCGGCGCATCCAGCGCCTGTACCGTGCCCTGGAACCCTTGGGAGACAGCAAGCCCGACTGGGAGATTCTCCAGCTCATTGCCAACGCGTTGGGAGCGGGCTGGAACTACACGCACCCCGCTCAGATCATGGAGGAGGTCGCCAGCCTCGTGCCGCTGTATGCGGGCGTGACCTACGAGCGGCTGGAGGGCTTCAGATCGCTGCAATGGCCCGTCCTGCCGGATGGGAGCGATACCCCCCTTCTCTTTACCGAGGGTTTTCCCTTCCCCGACGGCAAGGCGCGGCTGTACCCGGCCCGGTTTATTCCGCCCCTGGAGACACCGAACGACGAGTACGACCTGCATCTCAACAACGGGCGGATGCTGGAACACTTCCACGAGGGCAACATGACCTTTAAGTCCGCTGGAATCACCGAGAAGGTGCCGGGCACCTTTGTGGAGGTCTCGCCGGAACTCGCGGCCGAGCGTGGTCTGGAAAGCGGGCGGGAGGTACGCTTGGTGTCGCGGCACGGGGCGGTACGGGTCAAGGTCCACGTCACGAACCGCGTGCAGGGCAAGCAGCTCTACATGCCCATGAACACGCCCGACGCGCGGCAGGCGGTCAATCGCCTCACCGGCAGCCACACCGATCCCAGCACGCACACCCCTGCCTACAAGGACACGGCGGTGCGGATGGAACTTCTCCCCGAGGTGGGCGAGAATCCGTTGCCCCGGGTCAACCACCGCTACGGGCATCCCACGCCGCAGCGGGGCGTTGAGGTGGAGCGCAAGTGGCGGCGCGCGGACTACCGCTTCCCGGGCAGTGACCCCAACCGCACCCGTATGGCCCACCACGACGCGCCCCAGCTCACGGGAGGGGATGACTGATGGCCAAGCCGCTCGACTTCGATCCGCGTGAGCTGCTGCCCACCCCACAGGAGCGCGTCGCGGCGAGCACCGCCGAGAGTGCCGACGCCATCGCAGAAGCCCTGGAGCTGCTACGCGAGCTGCATGAGCACCGCGTTCTGCACACCCTGGTTCGCGTGGTGCGGGGCGGCGAGGGGCTCAGCTTCCATGCCCTGGAGATCCTCAACGAGCCGGGCAGCGTACGGGCCATTCGCAACGGGCTCGAACTGATCAAGGCGCTGGGAAGCATCGAGCCGGGTGCTCTCTCGGCCGTTACGGGCGCGCTCGCTCAGGGGATGCGTGAGGGCGCCCGCCGGGTCGAGGCGGGTGAGCGGGCGGGTCTGGGGGACATCCTTTCTCTCGCCCGTGACCCGGATGTAGGGCTCGCCCTGGCCGCCCTGCTCGGCGTGCTGCGGGGCTTTGGCCGAGCACTGCGTGAGGAGCAGGCCCCCCCGAACGTTCCGCACACCTGACCCCTATGTCTCGGTCCACCGGCCGCCCCGTCCTTACCTTCCGTAGAGGTGAGGTCACCCCTCGCACCGACGAAGTGGTGACCGAAGAACCTCTTGAGCTTCGCCTGCTGCACGGTGGGGAGGAATATCCCGTCAGCGTCACCATGCGGACGCCCGGCCACGACGAGGAACTCATCCTGGGCCTCCTGCACGCCGCGGGCGTGATCGAGCGTGCCGCCGACGTGCTTGCCCTGGAGCCCTGGCGGTCGGAGCACGTGACGCAGGACAACGTGTTGCGGCTGCGGCTGCGTTCCGGTCTGGACGCCCTCACGGTCCTTTCCCGCCCTACCTTCACAAGCAGCGCCTGCGGCGTGTGCGGCAGCGGCAGCATCGAGCGCCTCGCCCTACGGGCCGTGCCCCCCCGCTGGACCGCCCCACCCCTCTCGCCTGAGCTGGTCTGTGACCTGCCGCGCCGATTGCGCGAGGAGCAAGCTCTCTTTAGCGCAACCGGTGCCCTACACGGCGCAGGTCTCTTTACCCCGGTGGGTGAGTGCCTGGTGGTTCGGGAGGATGTCGGGCGACACAACGCCGTCGACAAGGTGGTAGGCTGGGCGCTACAGCGTGACCTGCTGCCCCTTTGGGACCACGTGCTCGTTGTGAGTGGCCGGGTCGGCTTCGAGATCGCGCAAAAGGCGGCGCTGGCGGGAATTCCAGTGGTCTGCGCTGTTTCTGCACCCAGCAGCCTCGCCGCGGACGTGGCAGAGAGCTTTGGTCTCACACTCGCCGGGTTCATTCGCGACGGGCGCTTCAACGTCTACACCCTGCCGGAGCGGCTTGCCCTTCCTGCGGTCCCCGCACCGACCTGACTCGCACTCTTCCCAGCCGTGACAAGGAGGTCACATGTCGTTTCTAGACCGTGAGCATTCCGTCGCCGAACCCGGCTTCAATCGCTGGCTGGTGCCGCCCGCCGCCCTCGCCGTTCACCTCTCCATCGGGCAGATCTACGCCTACAGCGTCTTCAACAAGCCGCTCAGCGAGTACGGGGGCTGGAGCCTGCTCGCCGTCGGCGTGATTTTTCAGATCGCCCTGGCGATGCTGGGCGCGTCTGCCGCCCTGTTCGGCAAATGGGTGGAGCGGGTCGGCCCACGTCAGTCGATGTTTACTGCCGCGTGCTTCTTCGCGGGCGGGTTTCTGGTCGCGGCACTGGGCGCTGCGACCAAGCAGCTGTGGCTGATCTACCTGGGAAACGGCCTTCTAGGGGGGATTGGCTTGGGCATCGGCTACATCTCGCCCGTCTCTACCCTGATCAAGTGGTTTCCCGACCGTCCCGGCGTAGCCACCGGCATGGCCATCATGGGCTTCGGGGGCGGCGCTATGATCGCCTCGCCCCTCTCTGTGGCCCTGATGAACCGCTTCGGCGGGGGCGTCCCCACCAACGGCATCACCGCGACGTTCCTGACCCTGGCCGTGATCTACTTCGCGTTCATGATGTTCGGGGTCTTCACGGTCCGGGTGCCGCGGGAGGGCTGGAAACCCGCGGGGTACGTGCCCCCGACCAAGGCCGGTAACAGCATGGTCACCACGGCGAATGTCACCGTTGAAAACGCTATGCGGACCCCGCAGTTCTGGCTGCTGTTCGCCGTGCTGTTCCTCAATGTGACGGCGGGGATCGGCATCCTGGGTCAGGCCTCTGTGATGATTCAGGAGATGTTTTCGGCCGAGGTGGTCGGAGCCGCCGGAGTGACGGCCGCCGCTGCCGCAGGCTTCGTGGGTCTGCTGAGCCTCTTTAACATGGGAGGGCGCTTCTTCTGGTCGTCCCTGTCCGACCGAATAGGGCGCAAGCCCACCTACGCCGTCTTCTTCTCGCTGGGAGCGGTGCTGTACTTCCTGATTCCCCTCACCCAGGAGCTGCGCAGCGTCGCGCTGTTTGTGGCCTGCTGTGCGGTCATCCTCACCATGTACGGCGGCGGCTTCGCCACCATCCCCGCCTACCTGCGGGACCTGTTCGGCACGCTCA